>CAYPHM010000085.1:0-20812 GCA_964410555.1 uncultured Chloroflexaceae bacterium
CCCCCGCTTCCATTCCAGGGCAAGGGGGAGCACACCTGCTCGGTTCCCCTTCTCCCCTCGGTGGGGGAAGGGGCTAGGGGATGGGGGGAGCAAAACAACCCTCTCCCCCCTGCCCCCGCTCCCATTCCAGGGCAAGGGGGAGGAGCACCTGCTCGGTTCCCCTTCTCCCCGCGGTGGGGGAAGGGGCTAGGGGATGGGGGGAAGGAGAAGAAGCAAGGCTTTCCCTAGTCTTATGACCAATCTACTTTGTTCTTGTCGCGTCCGTGGATAAACTTGTCTACCGCAATGGCAGCCAGCACTCCATCCGATGCGGCAATCACAGCCTGTTTTACATGGGTGCAAAGCAGATCACCTACGGCATACACCCCTGGTATGGAGGTCTGCAAATTGTGGCCTACCTGGAGACATTGATTATCTGTCTGATCAAGCTGTCCCATCAGGTAATCGGTAATGGGCTTGGCACCTTGAAGAAAGATAAACACGCCTTCTACAGGCAGCATCTCTTCCTCTTTTGCGCTACGGCTCTGGATACGAATACCGTCTACCTTTTCCTCACCGACCACTGCCTTAAAGCGGGTTCCCGTGCGTATCTCTATCTTGTCCAGAGCAGACACTTCTTCTATCAACTCTGGACTAGCTTTTAGCTCTGGAGTAGGGACAATGAGGTAGACCTTCGCCACAAATTTGGTCAAGAACACTGATTCCTCTAGGGCTTCGTCATTTGTGCCGATAACTGCCACCGGGCGGTCACGAAAGAACGCCCCATCGCAGGTCGCGCAATAGCTTACCCCACGTCCAAGAAACTCCTCCTCGCCGGGGACGGTACTGGCTCGCCCCATAGCCCCGGTTGCTAGGATAATCGTTTTGGCTTCATAGGAGTTTTGTCCTGCCATCACCATCTTGGGGTCAGCGTTGAGGTCAACTCCCATGACTTTATCTGTGACAAACTCTGCCCCAAACGAGCGGGCTTGTTCACGCATGGTCTTGACGATTTCTGCCCCAGAGACTGTCCCAGGAACGCCAGGATAATTGCTAATCTTTGTGGTAATACCGAGAGCTCCTGCGGTTAGCCCTTTGTCTATCACCAGGGTACGCAAATCAGCGCGTGCTGTGTAGATAGCCGCCGATGCGCCGGCAGGGCCTCCGCCAATAATCACCACATCATAACCAGTTGTTTCTGTAGACATATCAGATGTACTTTTAACCTTTCCATATCTTCACCTTACTTTATAAACCTTTGCGCTTATTTTACCATATCCATCCATGTTGTGGATTTGTAGAGGTGTAGCAGCATGCTGCGGCTCACCGGTCAGTCTCCATCCCCTGCCCATCCCCCACCGCGGGGAGAAGGGGAACGCCCACCGGGTGGCTCCCCCTCGCCCTGGAATGGGAGCGGGTAACAAGCGGCGTGAGAAAAAACAATGCCCCCTCTCGGAAGAGGAGGCATTGTCTGCTGTCCAATTGACATAAGCAAAACGTACCTACCGACCCATTTCTGGGACTACCTCAAATGAAGAAATAGCACGCAAGCCGCTAGACTTACCATATACGGTGATATAGTGTGTTCCTGTGGACAATGTTGACGGAAGGGATAACTCTTCCACAAAGAACCCATCATTTTCTGTATTGGTCTCAAAGAACGGCACGACGCGAGCATCTGGCAGGGTAATCCATACAGCTACATCCTCATTGGCGCCAAAGTTGGAACCCTCGATTGTCACCACACTGGCTTGAACGATATCACCGCGTGGATAGATGTACACGGATGGAGCCTCTGCAGCTTCCAGCATATCACCTCTGACCAGATCAAAGGAGGCAATAGCCATGTTCTGCGTCTTGTTGCCATAGGCAGTCAAATGATAGGAACCCTCAGCATAATCACCACCCAGGAAGAGTTCATAGTCAAAAGCCCCTTCCTTGCTGGAGATGACATGACCGAGGTCTACAACTTCATCGTTGGGGGTTCTCATCCACACAGAGACATGCTCGCGGGAACCAAACCCAACAGCACTAAACCGGAATGTGCTTCCCTGGCTATCAGCAGTTGTGCTGACGCTCATGGGAAGATTGCTGACCATGCCTTCGCCAAGCGTCACCTCAAAGTGGGTTACGCCAACACGTCGGCTCTTGTTCCCACGAGCACTCATGGAGTGTGTCCCCGTGGGGTACGATGCATCTACATACCACGATAAGGTAGCCTCGCCATTGCTATCTACTTCGTAGTCGCCGTGGCTTAGGACCGACCAATCGGGAAATGTTTGCCACAATGTGACGATCTCATTCGGACGAAACCCACTGATCTGAATCGTAACGGTTGACCCTTGCGGTGCCGTATTCGGGGTCAATACAACGGTTGCGCCTCGTGCTGCATATGTTGCTGTCGCTGATGTGGCAAACAGCCCGACGAACAACATTACAACGATAAGGCTCGCGGTTATTCCAAACCTTTTTTTTAGCATATTTGCTTCGCTCCTTATTACTCTTTCTCTGCTTGTACCGGGCTTCTCTGCCACCCTCACAATGTTCCAGATACTGGGGCAGACCTGACCTCGCGTACTGTCTAACTTCGTATGGTTGCCTTGCCAAAAATGGACAGCCATTGGTATGATACTGCTATATGATACCACTATAGGCTATAGCGTCAAGTTTTACACTGGGTAACAAAGCCAAAAGCTCTTGCACCCAACCCAGGATGTTGGTATGCTATATACGGCACTAGAAAAGAGCAAACGACCTACCAATGACCAGAAAGGGAACGGGATAATGGAAAAAAGAATCTGGAAAGATTTTAATTTTTTTCTCCTCGGATGTATGATCGTCCTGCTCAGTATGAGCTTACTCAGTGTGTATAGCGCAACGTTACATGCTATGCGGGCTGACGGTACCCCTCTTAGTATACTCTTTCCTCGCCATATCATCAACATTTTGGTGGGAATTGGAGCAATGATCGTCATGGCAATCCCGGACTATCGCCAGTTCTCTGGTCTAGCAGTCCCTATCTACATTGGTACGCTGCTCGTCCTCGCCTTTGTGTTGGTCGTTGGAAATATCACCAGTGGCGCACAAAGTTGGATTGCCTTTGGGACACGCACCTTTCAGCCTTCGGAGTTTTCCAAGTTGCTGATTATTATTGTGATGGCAGCCTACTATTCGCGCTATACAGACCAACAACGGGAAACTTGGAAAATCCAGCTTGGCGGAATGCTCTTGATGGGGGGGCCTTTGCTGCTGGTGTTTATCCAGCCAGACTTGGGGACTGCGATCATTTTTGGGGCTATTTGGTTGGCTATGGCTTGGGCAGCCGGGCTACGTTGGCAGCAGCTTTCATTGATTCTCGTGCTTGCCCTGCCTATGATGGTTGTTGGTTGGGTATTTGTTTTGAATGAAGAACAACGAGCACGGTTGTCTACCTTCTACTGGCTCTTTACCGATCCGTCAAAGGTAGACCCAAACGAGGGATACAACATTATTCAATCGCTGAATGCCATTAGCTCCGGGGGGCTTTTTGGTACGGGGCTAACCCGTGGGCTGCTCAGTCAGGGGAATTATATCCCGGTGCAATATTCCGACTTTATCTTTGCGGTCATTAGTGAAGAGATGGGTTTTGTCGGAGGGGTTGTCCTTATTGTCCTGCTTGCCCTTTTCCTTTGGCTAACTATTTCTATTGCTGAACGCGCTCGTGATACCTTTGGCAAGTTTCTTGTTGTGGGTATCTTTGGCATGCTCCTTACCCATGTATTGGTCAATATTGGCGTGGCTATGAGTATCCTCCCTGTGACGGGTATTCCATTGCCGTTCGTTTCCTATGGGGGGAGTTTTACCGTGATGATTATGATGTCGGTAGGGTTGCTGGAGAATGTTGCTATGCGTTGGCGCAAGATAGTCTTCTAGCTTGTAGCTCGTCGGGCAGAGACGTTGCATGCAACGTCTTTTTGCTCCCCCCCCTGCCCTTATTCCCATCCAGGGCGAGGGGGGAATTATAGTAGGGGAGTAGTACTTCTCTAGCCCCCGCACCCACCACACGGGGACAAGGGGATGGGGGGCAAATTGGACTTTGACATGTTCTGGTTACGATTGTTGTTGGGTTGCCCAAGCGACAGCACGGGGGATACCCTCAGCTAAGGGTACCTGGGGAGAGTACCCCAACAGTTCGCGGGCTAGGTTGATATTGGCGACATAGTGTGTCACCTCACCCACCAACTTGGATGGCTCTACTTTGATTTGCGGTTCAACGTTTAGGGATTGTGCAACAAGTTCTGCCATATGGACTAGCGTATTGCCCTGTCCATAGGCGAGGTTGATGGTATGGTTGTAGACTTTGCCCCCTAGCAACGTGGTTATGCCACGACTAATCCCATCGACACAATCGTCTACATAGGTGAAGTCGAGCACCTTTTCGGCACCATACACCGTGACGGGTTTTCCTTCGCTCATCCGTTTGATAAAGAGGGGAATAACCCGTTCCATACGGTCTATGTCGTTGTCAAACCGTCCATACACGTTGGAGAAGCGAAAGACTAGGTAGCGGATGCCATAGCAGCGGGCGTAGGAGTAGATAAGGGCTTCGCCACTGATCTTGCTGGCAGAGTAGGGCGATTCAGTAAAGGCAAAGTTTGCCTGTTCTTCCTCGGTGATGTAACGATGGATGTCACCATAGACCTCACGCGAGGAAGAGAAGATAATCGGGAGTTCATTAGCCCGGCAATATTCCAACACGTTGTAGGTGAGGATGATGTTTTCCAATGCTCGGTGGGGGTAGGTCACGAGTTCGTGAACTTTGGCGTTGGCGGCGAGGTGAACCACTATATCACACGGGGGATAGGGTGCGCCGCCGATACCCTTTGCAAAGTCTCGATAGGGTGAGGAGAGGTCTTGCAAGAGGGTTGGGAAAGTGTCTGTCCAGGTGTTGATACGGCGATCTACGCCGAAGACATCGTGTCCATCGCGGAGCAATCGTAGGGCGAGGTTACTGCCTATCTGCCCGCTTGAGCCAGTGATAAGAACGCGCACAGTAGCTATATCTCCAAGTGGTTGGTTTCGGTTATAGGGTATTGTATTTATTGATGGCGGGCGGGGTGGGATTCGAACCCACGAGGGCTGTGACACCCTACGGCATTTCCAATGCCGCGCACTAGACCAACTATGCGACCCGCCCTCCCATTTGCTTTGAGAATCAAGCGAGGATTTCCCTAGCGATAGTGATTGTACCAGAATCGGCGATGTTGTGCAACTTCGGATAGGGCAATGGCAAAGTTCGTGTTGCCCCGCTCCCATCCCAGGGCTAGGGGATGTTGCCGCGGTTCCCCCCATCCCCTCGGTGGGACGCGGGGCGAGGGGATGGGGGGAACCGATTTCCCCTGCTCCCCTCGGTGGGACGCGGGGCTAGGGGAGCAGGGGAACACCTGCCGCGGTTCCCCCGCTCCCCTCGGTGGGACGCGGGGCGAGGGGATGGGGGGAAGTAGTGGGACGCGGGGCGAGGGGATGGGGGGGTGCCCGGTGTTCGTTCCCCTGCTCCCCTCGGTGGGACGCGGGGCAAGAGATGGGGGGAGTTGGGACATTAATTGTCCCAACTCCCCCCGTAACCAAACCGATACCGAGAGTTAGCTGGTATTACGCGATAGTGCGAGCCACGCGCCGGCGAGAAGAGTAGAAGAGTGCCAGCACGTTGTAGATCATATGGAACAGATAGGTAAAGGGGAAAATCAACAACAGACTAGCCCCCAAAAAGGCGTGGAAGAAGACCGCACCATCAACGAGGTGCAAGCGAGCCGCTATATCCGTATAGATGATGGTGAAGATAATCAACCGCACCAATATGCGATCCCACTTGGGAAAGCCGTTTGACCGCACGTTCTTTGCCGCCTGGTCAATGTCGTGGAGAATAGCCGAAGCCCCCCGATTGCGAAGGGTGGTATAGACCATGTGCAGGTTGCCTACCACCGCAAAGATAAGCGCAACGCCCGTAATAGTCATGAACGCATCTCCCAAGCCCCCAAAGAGGTAATAGGCTTGGAGAGGCTCACCACTGCCAAAGACCAGCGCAGCCAAGTTTGCCGGCGCGTAGTTGAGACTGGCTTCCGTATGGGCAGCCACATCTGGGATCATATTGCCCATCAGGATGTTGTAGAAGAGAATGACTGCCGCCAGCGCATATCCTGTTGCCTTCGTGACGATGGCAATATGGTACAGCATATAGCCGCGGTTCCAAGAGGGGTTCGCCTTGCGATAGAAATGCGTAATTGGATCAAACAACACCGCTTTTAAGCCCTCGGTGTAGGATATTTTGTCTGGTCCACCGTTAAAATCTTTCGTCACACCGCTAAACTTACGATTGGTCACGGCATGGATAAATAACCGACCAACTTTGGTTATCAGACCACCCGCAAAGATGATTACCGCGAGAACAACATAGATATTGAGAAGGGTAAGCATATGGTTCAGCTCCTTTACTTGTCCTTTACTTGTCCTTAGTAGGTTATCTTGTATCATTCAGTGATAGCCTAGATGCTAGACATCGATGTCTGACATTCTAGTAACAGGCAACCTTAGTTTGCCACTGGGACTTCCGGGTGACTCCCGTTTAATTCGTTTGCCATAATTGGCTTGGTCAGCGGTTTCTGGCGTGGTTTGCAGTGCTCCATAGACTCCGAGTTGACCATATCGTTGAATTTCTGCATCTGCTCAAGCACACCGGGATTCACCTTTGCGTATCGCTTCACCACATCGTCTTGCTCCAACCATGCGAGGATGCGGGTGGCAATCTCTTTGTTTTGCAACAGCTTGTACATCTTGCCCGCCACGCTATGCTCGGCGATATACTCATCGCTTTGTCCCACAAACGCCACTGGAGTACGGATGCGGTCTAGCTCCCCACGCTTCAACAGGGCTTTGACCATTGCATCATATACCACCTCAAACAGCATAATCGCCATCCGCTCGCCGGGTTGCTTGGCGAGATTGTAAAACTGGCAGGTATCCTCAAGCGACAGGATGCAGACCACACACGGCGAGCATACATACTCTGCGCCAGAGTTTTCTATCTGGTTTGCCTTGAAGACTGACACCTTGCGGCGTGTCTCAGTGTTTTCTGGCAACCGCATACCGCCTGCTCCCCCATTACAACAGTAGTTGTACTCGCGGTTTGGGGTCATCTCCTTGAAGTTGTTGGACACAGAGTTGAGCAAATCGCGCATGGCATCTGCCATCCCTGCTAGGCGGGTGGCGTGGCATGGGTCATGCAGCGTGACGCTGGTATCGACCTTTTCCACTGGCAGGGTGCCATCGTGGATTAAATCGTTGATCAGGGGGTCAAACATAATCACCGGGTATTTGAGAGGTCGTCCGAGAATTTCCGATGCATCACCATAGAGCGTTCGTGTATCACAACCACACTCAACCACCAAAATTTGTTTGGCATTCAACCGTTCTGCTTCATTTTCCCAATCTTCCAAAATACGGCGGGTGAGATCGTGGTGAACGACAATATGGTCGGCTTCAGTACCCGTTTCAACCAACTTTGAGGAAACGGTATAGCTAACATTGGCAGCATTGAGGATTTTCATAACTTTGGTCGCATAGTCCGGGATTTTGGTGTTCGCAGCGGAGGGGCAAACAAAGAGAATATCCGCACCCTGGACATCCACCGGCATATCTATGCCTTCAGAACAGAGAAACAGGGCATAGCGTGCCATAATCTTTGCTGGCTCAATACCAAAACTATGCCCAACATCACGGAGATTTACAACAATGGATTTCAGGGTCGCATTTTCTTTGCTCAGACCAGAGTCGCTATAGGCAGCGCGTGCCATACGGACCAGCCGACGGGTACTCAACCCAACGGGGCAGGAGAGGGTGCAACGGCCACAGGACGTACACATCCAAAAATACTCCATACGCTCGCGCAAATCTTCTACCGTGGGGGTCTTGACTAGCCCAATTGCCCCGCCAACTTTTCCTTCAAAAGTGATATACCGCTTATAAATTTCTCGCACAAAATTGGTTTTGTAAGTGGGGTGCAGTTTTTCATCGTTGGTGCCTAGATACCACGCACAGGCATCTCCACACAATTTGCAGTCAATACACGCTTCCAAATTGATGACATCTTCGTCAGTGAGATTGTGCTTCAGGGAAGTCACAAAACTCTGCATAACTGGTTCCATCATTTCACCTCTCAGTGACTAGATTCAGGTCTTCTGTGAACTGAATACGTTGGTATTTGCTCTTCACTCCAGACAATAACCAGGTTTCCCTATACCATACCCCTGTATTGTATCAAACTCGTGACAAAATACTCTTCCCCTCTGTCTCATGGGTAGTTATGGAAATTCCTCTGCTACCATACGAAGAAATTTTGCCCTGTATTGGGTGTGTATGATACACGCGAGGTATGATTCTTATAGCTGAAAATTATAGCATAGCGATTTACCCATGTCAAGACGTTTTGCCCATATCTTGAAAAACAGGCTATATTTCTCTATAAATTCGGTTTTAACAGGAGAAAATGTTATAAATAGCCTTACGTGGTAAGGAATGACGACCAACTTTAAAGATAGCTCATAAAGTCCACTAACTTTAGCGGTAGGATACAAGGGCTTCCCCCCTCGCCCTGGGATGGGAGCGGGGACGTGGGAGAAAGCAAAGCCTACCCATCCCCTAGCTCTAGCTCATCCCAATGCCCATTACCTATGGTACAATACGGGTATCAGGGAACATTATTGCTCGCTACGCTTGACAGAAAGGTTATCGCATGGAAACAGATGTTGCCCCTACCCTTCCCCCCTTCGTTACCAGCAATGGGTTGTTTCAGGAAACCTATCTCCACACCGCTTTTGCATCAACCCTGCCCCTGCTCGCCGAGGAATCTGCTGGTCCGAGGACTATTGTCGAAGCCCGCACTGCTGCCAACGCCGCTCTTGCAGAGATAACGGCTCTTTGGAACCAACGCAAAGGGCGGATGAAAAGCAACGAATCCACGGTAGAACGGTTTGTGATGGATGTGTGCGAAATCCTCCAGTTGACCCCCTTTAACCAGATCAGTGTTCCGCGGCTAGGGGCAACGGTACAACGGGTAGATATTGCCCTCTTTGCTGATGATGCTGCCGCTGATGCGTTTGCCGAGCGTACTGCAAACCATCAGCAGGCAGTTGAACGATATGCCGATGCTCTTGCACTCGTTGAGGTGGAGCAAGTAGGCAAAGACTTCAATCCAAAGGGGGCAAAGGGGCACGAGCATCCGATTCGCCAAATTATTGACTACCTGACCTTTACGGGCGTTCCCTGGGGTATCCTGACAGACGGACATCGCTGGCGAGTCTATCGCCGCTTCGATCCCCCGCGCTTTGACCTATTCCTAGAAATAGACCTCAAGCGTATCTTGGAGATGGACGACCTGCCTGCCCAACAAGCCGCATTTTGGTGGTTTTATGCCTGTTTCTCCCAAACCGCCTTCAATCGTTATGGACGACAAGCTCGCCTAGATCGGTTGTATCAGGGCAGTAAGACCCATGCTATAGAGATACAAGACTCGCTTCGGGAGCAGGCGTACCATGTGGTAGAAGAGATCGCCCGCGGTATCATCACGACCCAAGCATCCCCTGCTACCGCTGATTTGGAAATCATCTATGAGCAAGCAATAATTCTGCTCTACCGGTTGCTCTTTTTGAAGTTTGCCGAAGACCGCCAACTTTTGCCGGTGCATAATCTCTTGTACAAACATCAGTATGGTTTTCGCAAGCTACAAGATGCAATGCTTGCCCATTTAGATGATCCTAATCTCCCGCTAGGGTCGGCTCCATTGAGCACAGACTATTGGAATCGATTACACCTACTTTTTCAACACATCAACCAGGGCAATGAGGATACCGCTATTTTCCCCTACAATGGCGGGTTGTTTCGTCCTGAATGGTTTGTAGGGGTCACGATACCTGACGCATTTCTGGCGCGTGCGGTAGCCCATTTAGCGCGGGTCAAGCAGGGTGATAAACTGCTGCGAATAAGCTACCGGGATATAGCCACGCGCCATTTGGGGAGCATCTACGAAGGATTACTAGATCACCACTTGGAACGGGATAACGGGACAGTGCATTTGATCACGACCACAGGTGAGCGCGTTAGCCAACGCCGCACGTCAGGCAGTTACTATACCCCCGACTATATTGTGGATTATATCGTGCAACAGACGCTTGAACCCCTTTGTGCCGACAAACGAGCAGAAGAGATTGAGCATATCGCTATCCTAGACCCCTCTATGGGGAGTGGGCATTTTCTCGTAACGGCGCTAACAGAATTGGCACGTTACCATGCGAAAGCGAAAAAACGGGAAACAGCAGCAACACCAGACCTTCAACCCATACCAACAGAACCAGCGTGGGATTACCAAGAGCGACTGGCTACCTATATAAGCCAACTAGAACCAACCGAAGAGGAAATAGCCGAATCCGGGCGAGAATTGGTTGAGCATTGCATCTATGGCGTAGACCTAAACTCACTGGCAGTCGAATTGACCAAACTATCGTTGTGGCTCTCCACGCTCGCGCATGGACAGGCACTCTCCTTCCTAGACCATCACTTGCGCGTGGGGAATAGTCTGGTGGGAGCACAGCTAGAGCACTTGGGCAGTTTAAGAAAGCAAAAGCCTTCAGCCAATGGTGGCAACGGTAATGGCAACGGCAGCAGCAACGGCAATGGCAGCAGCAACGGTAATGGCAACACCAACGGCAATGGCAATACCAACGGCAATGGCAATGGACAGTCTCGCCAAATGGGGTTATTTGAGCACCTGTTCAATCAGGTAAAAGCGCATATATTGGCGTATTTCCAACAGATTGCAGCATTACCTAATGAGTCCCCGGAACAGGTCAAGGCAAAAGAGGCTGCCTATGCCGAGTTTCGCAACTATAGTGCGCCGTTTCGTATGGTCGCTCATGTTTGGACAAGCCAGCACGTTGGTAATCCAATTACGGATGAGCAATACCATCAAGCTGTGACAGCCCTTGATGCATATTATGCTGCCCCCCCACAGCGGGACGCATGGGATGCTTTACAAACAGAACCCTGGTTTACCCAAGCCCAAGAACTGGCTCGGCAACACGACATGTTCCACTGGGAGTTGGAGTTTCCCCAGGTCTTTTTGCGTGAACAACGTGGCTTTGATGGGATACTAGGCAACCCGCCGTATGTGCGCCAAGAGCTCCTTCGTCAGGTGAAAGAGCATTTCAAAGCAGTATATACCTGCTATACCGGGAGAGCTGATCTGTATGTATACTTCTATGAGCGCAGTATGCAGATACTCAAAGATAGCGGTATGCTTGGATATATTTCGTCAAACAAATGGTTTCGTGCGGGGTATGGCAAGCCTTTACGACAGTTTTTTGCTGATCAAGCCCAAGTCCACACGATTATAGATTTTGGGGGAGTGCAGTTATTTGCCGCAGCAGCAGTGGATACGACTATCTTTATTGCCCAGAAGGGAACGGGGGAAATCCAGACACGCTTTACCCGTGTTCAACCAAGCAATGCTGTACTGACTGACATTTGGTCCATTTGGTCTATTGTTGAACAGCAGGGACAATATTTACCTGAACATGCGATACAAGGAGAACACTGGTTGTTGTCTGATGTAGCAACAGCACAACTAGTACATCGTATGGAGCAGCAAGGACAACCACTTACAGCATATGTACAAGGACAGATATACTATGGAATCAAAACAGGGTTTAATACGGCATTTGTCATTGATGAGGCTACTCGTGCTGCCCTTATAGCTCAGGATGCAAAGAGTGCAGAGATAATCAAACCGTTGGTTGTTGGAAGAGATATTCGGAAATGGACTCTTGAACAGCAGGATCGTTGGTTGATAGTGACTTCTCTAGGAATAGACATCCAGCAATATCCAGCAATCTTTGCCCATTTGAGCCAATGGCAAAAAGCGCTTGAACAGAGATGGGATAAGGGCAATCATTGGTATGAGCTACGGACTTGTGATTACTATACAGCTTTTACCAAGCCCAAGATTCTCTTTCCTGATATTGCTAGTGAGTCACGCTTTGCCTTTGATACACAAGGCTTTTTTACAAATGACACAACGTTCTTTATCGTTTGTTCTGACTTGTACCTTTTAGGCATACTTAACTCTCGTCTTTTTTGGTTTTACTTACAACAAAAAGCCGCATTTCTGGGTTCATCAAAAAGAGGGGGAATGAGGCTCAAGCGCATATATATGGAGAAATTCCCGATCCCCCCGGCTACAGAACAGCAACGGGAATCTATTGAACAACTCGTAGACCGTATCTTGGCAGCAAAACAGGCGAATGGAGCGGCAGATGTATCTGCACTAGAGGCAGAGATAGACCAGGTAGTCTATCAATTGTATGGTCTGTCGCCCGAAGAAATAGCCCTTATAGAAAAGCGTTAATGTCCAAGTTGGCGAGACTTCACACCCCTTGCTAGGGTCATAAAGTCGCATTTGCTTGGTAGACCTATCCCTGAAAGCTCCCCCTTCCCCCACCGAGGAGAGAAGGGGATGTTCGGCTCCCCCTCGCCCATAAAGAGTGAAGGTCAGGGAACCCCCTAGCTTTATGGTATAATCACCACAACGTTAGCGAAATAGAAGGAGCAACTCCCTATGACCTATGGCACCAAGCTCGACCCCCGCCCCATCACCGGCGACCTCACCATGAGCAGTCTTGTTGACGACTACCTGCTCGCCTACAACGCCGCACGGCTCCGCGAAGCCTGCCACCTTTTTGCCCGCAAGATAGCCAACCCCGATGTCACCATTGGGGTCGCCTTGAGTGGCGCACTCACCCCCACCGGCATTGGCACGGCTGCGCTCGTGCCGCTCATCCAAGCGGGGCTAGTAGACTGGGTAGTCAGCACCGGCGCAAACCTCTACCACGACATCCATCGCACACTTGGCTTTGAGCTTTTCGGCACATCTCCTTTTGTGGATGATGCCGAACTGCGCGACCAGCATATTATCCGTATCTACGACATCCTCTTCCATCAAGATGTCCTGCTCCAGAGCGACAAGTTTCTCTATGCGTGTATGCGCGGTAAAGAATTTCAACACACGATGGGCAGTGCCGAATTGCACTACCGGCTCGGACGCTACACCGAATCGCGTGAGCAGAAGCTCAATACTGGCTATACATCTATCCTCACCGCAGCCTATCAAGCCGGCGTACCGCTCTACACCAGTAGCCCTGGCGACTCGACGATTGGGCTAAATATTGCCGCCCTCGCGCTTCAGGGCAATAAATTGCGCTTTGATGTTGAACTTGATGTCAACGAGACCACCGCCATTGTCTACCATGCCAAAAAGCACGAGCAGAAAAGTGCCGTGGTTATCTTTGGCGGCGGATCACCCAAAAACTTTGTCCTCCAGACAGAGCCACAAATCCAAGAGATCATGGGGCTTGAAGAGAAGGGACACGACTACTTCATCCAAGTGACAGATGCCCGTCCTGACACCGGCGGGTTATCGGGTGCCACGCCGTCTGAAGCTGTTACCTGGGGCAAGGTAGACCCCGAACAACTCCCCGATACTGTCGTTTGCTATACCGACTCGACTATTGCCCTGCCTATCTTGACCTCCTATGTGCTGGCAAATGTAGCCCCCCGTCCCCACAAGCGGCTATATGACCAGCGAGAAGCCTACCTAGCAGAACTCACCGAAGCCTACAAAGGCAAGCGACTAGGCGAGGGTTGGGGACCAGCAGAAGACGACTAGTGCCAGACGGAAACGCACAATGAAAGACGACAAAGTATTTACCGCCATAGACTGGCTTTTCATTTGGGTATGGTGGGTTATCCTCAATGGCGCAGCATGGACCCTGAGCCGAGCGGCAGGGATCATTGGACTGTTACTCGTGGGGGTTGTGTTGGGTTTTGCCCAACGGCTCGTGTTACGCAATTTCATTAACCGCACCCGTGTCTGGGTTATCGTCACAGGCATTGTGCTTGGTATTGCGCTCCCCTCTAGTATGTTTCTCTTCAAGATGGTCAGCGAAGAGCAAGCCATACCAGTAGGGGCAGTGACGGGGGCGTGTCTTGGTTTTGCCCAACGTATGGTGCTCTACTCCCACTCCCCTACCGCCCGCTGGTGGACTCCCTTTAGCATTGTCGCCATGACTGCCGGTTTTTCGCTTGGAATGCATGTTTTCTATGGCTTCTTTGAGGGGGACGGTACGGTGTTGCATAATGCGCTTGTTGGTAGTATTATCGGCACGGTGTATGGGGCAATTACCGGTATTGCGCTGGTTATACTGCTCCGTGATATACAAGCGCATGCTCATGATGAAGCTATTGAAGCTATTGAAGATGATGAGGATACAGAAGAAACAGAAGAACCAAACGGGTGAAAAATCAAAACCAACGTTTTGTATTTCTAGGACAATGGAGTAGAAAGGGATACCTATGCAAACAATGAAAACAACCCTTACCCCTAGCCAAATCAAGTGGAATCGCGCTCTGGTTTGGCTTTCTTGGAGCCTTGCGATGATTCCCGCCTGGGGCATAGCGTGGATGTTTGGTATGCCGCTGGCAGAGGCTATCCAAGAAGCGTATGCCTCGCCCATGCCGGGCGCAGTGGCAGGCATGTTGGCACAGAACATTGGTCGGGCTATCTTTGGGGCGATTCTTGGCGCACTGCTTGGTGTGACAACTGGTTTTGCCCAGTGGCTTGTACTGCGCCACCATATCCCCAAGATTCGCTTGTGGGGGGTGGTCACGCTCATTGGCACTGCGGTAGGTTTGGCGATAGGGTGGCCCCTGCGCTGGATTATGCTTTGGGTGCTCTACAACCAACAAGGTGAACTCTACCAGGCAATACACGGCGAAGTTGGTATGGTACTTGGTTGGAGTGTTGCTGGTTTCCTATCTGGCGCACTGGCAGGGGGGTTACAATGGTTCATCCTCCGCCGCAAGGTCCAAAAAGCGGCTTGGTGGATACTCGCAAGTGGCATAGCTATGGCAGTAGGATTATCTGTTGGTTGGACTATTGAGCGCGAGATGCTTGGTGATGTGGGGACAGCCGTTAGTGGGGCGACAGGCGGTATCTTCTATAGTGCTATCACTGGTACCCTGCTTATTATACTGCTCCGCTATCGCAAGGATTAACCATTGCCATGCATCGTCAACCGCCAGTGCTCTATGCCAACACTGTGCCACTGACAGAAGCACACCTGACTGAATGGCAAGAGATTACCTTCTCTTGCCTGCCCCCATCGGGGGTTGTAGCCCTCGCGCTGGTTGTAGCAACAGAGGAAACCCCGCTACAGCCCTTTTTGCAGCCCGGCGACTCAACCTGGTATTGGCGGTGGAATCCCAAAAACCGGCTTGGTCAGCAGACGCTCATCCTGCGGTTGCACGATGCTGCGGGGCAAACGACAAGCTATCGCTTTGGGTGTACGATCCTGCCCCACAAGCTGAATGAACAACACTACAGGCTGCTGCTTGATGACCTCAACCGCACCCTAGCCATGCTGCCCTATGCCATTACGGGAAAGAGCATAGCAGGAGCATCTCCTTCGCTGGCGACAAGTACATCAACACAACGCCGCCCGCACCTGCTGGAAACCGCAATGGCATTTTTTGATGATCACCTGCCCAAATTGGAGCAGGTAGTCTATCGCATAGCGCGTCAACCCCACACCCGCTTACTGCCCACAACAACCCGTCTCCCAGCAGAACATGCTTATGACCTCTCGCACATCTCCCGCGACCTTGCCCACCCATTGCCGGCTACCCCAGATAGCCCCTACCCTGCCGAGATAACCCACCCGGCTACGGTAGCAACGCCTGATACCTACGAAAACCGCTTGCTCAAGCACCTACTCCACCAACTCTGGCAACGGGCGCGTACCCTTGCTATGCTTGCCGCAGAGTCCCCTGCCACTGTTCGCCTTGCTTCCCAAGCGCAAACTGCCGCAAGCCGTATCCAGCACCTTTTGCGCTTGCCCTTCTTGGCAGAGGTACAACCTCTTGCTATGAGCTATGGGGCAACGCATCTCCTGCGCCATGACCATGCCTATCGCCAGGTCTATCGGCTCTGGCAGCAGTTTCGGGCATTGCCAGACTTCACCGCCGATGCGCCGACCATGCACCTGCCCATACACGACCTACCCCGCTTGTATGAGTACTGGTGTCATCTCCAACTGGCTAGGGGGCTAATCGCGCTAGAGGGCTGTATTATCCACAAGCAGCAGTTGCTTGCGCCTGCGCCCGTTGATGACCCTGATCACCATACGTTGCATACGCCGCACCTGTGTGAGCATCAGCCATCACTGGTGCTAGAATGGCAGGGCAACATACTTGCCCTACGCTATCAACCGCGCTACCGTCCTTATGCTGCTGCTGATACTGCTGATGCTGCTGATACGCCTATCGGCTCGCTTGACCCGCATACCCACATCCCCGATAGCGTGGTTGAGATAACCCCGCTGCATGGGGATGAGCCGCCGGTGTTGCTCATTGTAGATGCCAAATACCGCTTGACGACCAGCGGCTCGCTCCCCCAAGATGCCCTAGCCGATGCCTATACCTATCTTGGCAGTATAGGCGACAGGATGGGCGAGGTGCGGGTGCAGCATGTCGCGCTTGCCTACCCCGCGACAACACCACCAGAGACCTATACCAGTCGCATTAGTCTGCTCCCCTTATTGCCAGAACAGACGGAATCGCTGGCAACATGGCTCCATAAGCATCTCACCATGCTATAATGCATGCAGTCCCTATGATCTCCATGATCTAACGACCTCTCCCTATGGATACCATAGGGAAACCGGGAGCAGGTAAGATGATGACAGACGAACACACACAAGACTCAATCCCAGAGTCCCCCCCAGAATCAAGCGAACCCTCACCTATGCCATCATTTCCCCAACGTTCCCCATTTTGGCGGCGACCCCTCGTGCTGCTCATTGCAGGGATTGTGCTGTGTAGTTGGTGTAGCTTGTTCAGTGGCGTGGGGGGGTGGATTATGGGCTATGACTTGGGCAAACGGGAATCGCGTGCCGCCTTGTTGCCAGAAACCGGTATCCTTATCACACGCATAGAGCGGGACAGCCCGGTGGATCGGGCGGGCATCAGCCGGGGGGATACGATCATCGCCATCAACGGGCGAACGGTGGAAGATGTTGTTGCGTTGCGCGATGAATTGCTAGGATATGCGCCGGGTGACAGCGTAATGATTACCTATCGCCATGATCTGGTTGAGCAGGCAACCTACGTCACGCTAGGACACTTTCCTGGCAGCGTCAATACCCCCTACCTCGGTATCTACTACACCGCCCGCGCCGAATCCCCCGCCGATATGTAGCCTATGGGTTGCGAGTCGCTGTGCAGTAAGGAAGAGAAGAACGGAGTGCATAGGACTAGTAGAGATAGAAATACTGCTTATTACATCATATTGGCACCTGCCCAATCTCCTCCACCACCGCCATTGTCTGCACACTGACATGCACCACCTGCCCCACCAAACGAATAACATACTCTTGGTCATCATCGCGGTTGGGGTCACTCGTGATGCCGCTGCGCGAATCCGTCTTCACTCGGTACTGGTCAATCACCCACTCCAACGCAGAGCGGTTGCCCAGACGGTAGGCAAAGCATGCTTCAGGGACACCAGCGAGGGTAAGCGCATCATTGACGACAATAGCCCGTTGGTCACTAGTGAGGTGCATCCGCTCAACCCGCCACATCCAGGGGACGTTGGGGTTCTCTTGCCATGCTAACGGGTATTCCTCTCCTTGCTCATAGTGCAGGTGCAAATCGCCAAGCTGTTTGCCCAATGCCACCAACGTATGAAAGGTCTCCCTATCGCCGAGCATGGGGACGCGGGGGAGTTCCATTCGTAGGTTTTCGGCGTAGCGTTCGCGGTAGATGGGGTGGTGCAACACCGCATAACTGTACCAGAAAATGTCCCACTTGGACACCCCTTCCCCGTAGCGTTCGCCAAACTGCGCCAACGCCCAATCGGTGATGTTTTCACGGCGGTTGCTGCCGTCTTCGTCATAGGTGTAGAAGGGGAAACACTGTGTGTCTCCGGTGAGGTGCAGATCAGTAATGCTATTTGCGACTAGACAATGAAATGGTTTGGTATTGCCAATAGCAGTTACACAGATAACCCTATTCTCGCTTTCTGTTGCCGGGATGGGGAAAATACGTGGGAATTGGTATAGGTCTTCATTGAATGTCCGTTCGGTATAATGAAATTGCTTGCAAAATGGACGGTAGAGGACTTGACGTATGGTTGCCTGATCGAAAACCACTTCTTTTCCTTGAAGTAAACTCTTTTTGGTACGTCTAATCCATTTCAGCACCGCTTCGTTGACCTGTAACACCTGGGTTAGGTCTTTGGGCTGCCCTTTTCTCTCCCATTGATACCGCTGTGCCATATATTCTTCTACCATTCCATCAGCTATCTTAAGCAATGTTGCTCGGCTAAAGTTGTACACATACGCATCACCATTAGAGCATACCCCCCTGCTATAGGTATGAAAAAGGGTTTCTTCTTGCTTCTTTATCCCCATAGGCAAAAAATCGGCAAATTCTTTTTGCAACCCATGATTTATCCACATATAGTTTGTATTACTTTGGATAGTTTCCCAACCCACGCTATATATCTTATCGATTTCAGCCAAAAATGCCAGTTTTTGCTCCTTGCGCCAATCTTCAGACACTCGATGATAGTATATTTTGCGTTCAGTATGAGCAGCTTTTCTTACCAACAAGGTGATACCTACCCCCACTTGGATACCAAACACATTATGTGTTGTCCCAGAAAGTTTGGGGTTTCGACGCACATTGCCATGCAAATCGAGATGATAGATACGAGTGAAATCTTGTGACAGATGGTTGCGAAACCCATCAAAGGCTATCCCTTCCATAAAGCTATTATTGCTTACAAAGCAGACTATCCCATCTTGCTCATTGAGGCGATCTGTTGCCCAACGAAAAAAGCGAACATACATATCATAAAGTTGGTTGTTGAGGGTAGCAGTCGAATCTTTGACATACGTTTCTCGGATACGCCGATCTACTGTTGTATACAGACGATTTCTATTGTTGTCATTTTCGTTGACCTGCCCCACATTATAGGGCGGGTTGCCCAATATGACCATAATGTCTGCGTCTTGCTCTCGCCGCACCCGTCGGGTGTTTTCTAAGCTAAACATGCTCGTCTGCGAGTTGTCCATATCCAGCGTGTCTATGAAGCAAATTCCATTAAATGGCGCATACTCCCCTGTTCGAGCATAGTAGGCATGCTCAATATTGAGTGTGGCGATATAGTAGGGCAGCAGCAGTACCTCGTTACAGAAGAGTTCATGGGCATACTTGTGCTGGAGCGAGCGGGGACTCAACCGGTTGAGGATATTCACCATGAAGTTGCCTGTTCCCACGCATGGATCAAGAATACTCACCCCCTTACTCGAAAGCGTCTTGCCAAACTCGCGCTTCAACACCGCATCCACACTGGCACACATAAAGTCCACAATCTCTTGGGGCGTGTAGACAATGCCATAGGTATCTGCTTGTTTTTGCGAAAATCCCTGGAAAAACCGCTCATATACCGTGTTTAAGAAGGTCTGCTTCTCAGAAAAATCCTCGATGGTCCTTGCCGCTTGCTCAATCGCCACATAGAAGTGATCCAGGCTTTTGAGAAACATACTGCGGCTGAAAGAACGACTGGTCAAGGAGAGAATAACCTTTTCAATCTCTATGGCTATCACATTCCGGCTGGTGAAGTCGGGGTTATCAAAGATGGTACGGAAGAGCCGCTCGGTGAGCAGGTGTTGCACCAGCATTTCTTTGATAGCATCCATGCTGATGTTGGGATTGATAACATCCCGGCACAGTGCAGTGAAATTATCAAATGCTGCGACAAAAGCCGGGTTTTTGTGGTACTCCTCGGCAATGCGTTGGATGAGTCCTGTTGCCAATTCGGGGATGCGATCTTGAAAGGTGGTGACGGCAGTGTGAAACTGCTGGATTTGTGGCTCGGTGTAGTTCAAGAACGCATTGAGCAGATCGGCGAGGTGCTGCGGTTGGGTGATGTCAGCGACCATCACCCGCTGCCCATTTTGGTAGAGTATCCCCTGGCGGGTGTCCTCAAAGAGGGTGTTGGAGAGGGGATACCCAAGTGCCATCTTCTTGGCAATTTCCGCTTCTAGGTCATCGTGGCTATCTTTGGCTTCCCAATAGCCCCGCGGGATACGAAACTCATCCAACAACCCACCATCTATGCGCTTGCGATTGGGCAAGGGGTATTCCATAATGAGAAACCATCCCACGGTGTGGGCGGTGGTTTCCAACAATGATTGAAAAGCGGTTCTCACCGCCATTTCGTGGGATGTCCCCAGATGGTGGTAGGTTGCTAGGGTGTCATAGTAGGTGGTGATAGCCCGGTCTTTGGGTTGTATGGGCATGGGGGATTTCCTCTCTCATATCTGTGATGGTTTCGCCTGTTGGGGGTATTATAGCATATTCGCCTTTGTGCTAGGGTTGTGTCACAATCTAGTTTGCCCCTACCCAACCCCATGGTATTCCCCCCTCTCCCCCTGCTCCCCTACTCCCATAAGAGGGCGAGGGGGAGCCGCTACCTGCCCGATTCCCCTTCTCCCCTCGGTGGGGGAAGGGGAACCGGGGATGGGGGCTGCCCGAAGGGGCAAGGTGGTAGGGGATGGGGGGACAAACGACCCTCTCCCCCTGCCCCCTCTCCCATAAGAGGGCGAGGGGGAGCCGCTACCTGTCCGATTCCCCTTCTCCCCTCGGTGGGGGAAGGGGCTAGGGGATGGGGGCTGACCGAAGGGGC
>CAYPHM010000086.1:0-20758 GCA_964410555.1 uncultured Chloroflexaceae bacterium
GCGGCAGGTGTTCCTCCCCCTCGCCCTTTATGGGAGAGGGGGCAGGGGGAGAGGGGGACAGAGGGGATGGGCGAGCGGGTACCCTTATGGTTTGTGTCTATTCCCCAAAATACAAAAGTACGGTACAATAACCTAGCAGAACACTTGAGATAACCAAAGCGTGCAACTATTGTGGCAGCGGCAGCAACACTGATTATGACAGTGACTTGTGACTGGCACACCAATCATTGCCTACATGGAAAGGAGCAACAGCTATGGTTTCCCATGCGGAATCCCATACCTCACTGGTAGCTGAACTACACGCATTACGCGACTGTGTAGCCAAGCAACAGCAAGAGTTAGCCGCATTGCGTATCCAGCGCGACCTAGCCCTTGTGCTCAACACCACCAAGACCCTAGATGAAGCCCTCACCTATGTATTGGATGCGGTCTTGCTCCTTGACGAAATAGATTGTGGCGGGGTGTATCTAGCAGATGTCCCCAACGGTACCTTTGACATGATTGTCCACAAGGGGCTATCCCCCCAGTTCGTTGACGTTGTGCGTCATCTCAGCATCGACAGCCCCCAAATACAGCTTATTTTGCAAAACAAGGCTACGGCTATCTACCACTACTATACCGATCTTTTCCCCAACCTATCACCAATCCAGTTGCGTGAAGGGATACAAGCGATTGCTGGCTTGCCAGTCTATGACCAGGACCAACTCATAGCCGTGCTCAATGTTGGCTCGCATAGCTACCATGACATCCCGGTTGTCCAGCGAGCAACCCTTGAAGCCATCGCCACACAGATAGGCAGAACAATAGTCCGTTTGGAGCAGGAATCGGAACATCGGCGCGTGGCAGAAGCCTATCGGAGTCTCGTTGAACACTCGCTCCAAGCCCTCGTCATTTTTCAAGATAACCATATCATCTTTGCCAACCCCATGTTTGCCCAGATAACCGGCTATGTGCTAGAAGAACTCTTGGGAAGGGAACCAGAAGAGATATACCAAGCGATCTATCCAGAAGATCGCCAACGAGTTTGGGCAAATATCCAAGCCCGACAAGCTGGCAAAACAGCCCCCGCCCACTATACCTTTCGCCTAATCCGCAAAGATGGCTCAGTACGCTGGCTGGAAGTTTCCGCAGTCAGCATTACCTACCGGGGGAAGCCAGCCATACAAGGGGCATTCATAGACATCACCGATCAAAAGCAGACCCAAGAAGCATTGCATCAAAGTCAAGCCTTGTTGGAAGGAGTCCTGGAATATTCCCCTGTTGCTATTTATATCAAAGATACTGACGGGCAATTCTTATTAGTCAACCAACGAACTACAGAAATACTCCAAATGGAGCGAAACCAAATCATTGGAAAAACTGTTCAAGACCTCCTGTCCCCAAGTCTTGCCGCCAAATGGCGAAAAAATATCCAGTTTATCCAAACCACCGGCAACATGTTAGCACAAGAGGAAACCTACCCCCAACAAGATGGATTGCATACCTACCTCTCTATAGCCTTTCCATTGAAAGATTCGCTTGGGACAATCACGATGATTGGTGGTATCTCGATGGACATTACCGAACGGGTGAGGGCAGAGGAAGCCAACCGGAGTTTGGTAGAACATTCGCTCCAGGGTTTGGCTATCTACCAGCAAGGCAAGTTGCGCTTTGTCAACCCCAGAATGGAGTCTATGACCGGCTATAGCCAAGAAACCCTGTTGGCTCTATCCTTGCAAGATATGGAGCAGCTCGTCCATCCAGACTACCATGCCCCCATTCGTCATTCACTACGCCATATGGCGAAGCACCCGTCTGCATCGGTACACGTTGAATACCCTATTATTCGCAAAGATGGCAAAATACGCTGGATCGAAACCTACGCGGTACAGATTGACTATCGTGGCTCCCCCGCTATCCAGGTTGCCTGCATTGACCTGACCGAACGCCGGCTCGCCGAGGAATCCTTGCGCGAGAGTGAAGAACGCTACCGGATGCTTGTCGAAACTTCACCTAGTGCTATCTTGCTCACCAGTCTGGATGGCACTATTCGCTTTTGCAATCAGCAGGCAGCAACTCTGTTTGGCTATGCCACAACGCAAGACTTGACAGGACATTCTAGCACCGATTTGATAGCCTTTGATGCCTCAGACTCAGGTTCACTTGAGCATATCCAACGGATTATTGAAACGGGGAGTTTGCGAAATATTGAGTATACGCTCCATCGGCAGGGGGGAAGTCGCTTTCCTGCCGAGGTCAATAGTTCTGTCTTCACAGACCAACAAGGCAACCCATCTGGCTTGATTGTTGTAGTGCAGGATATTAGCGAGCGCAAGCAGCTGCAAGCACAGCTTATTGAAAACGAACGATTTGCGGCGAGTGGGCGGTTGGCAGCCAGCGTTGCCCACGAAATCAATACCCCGCTCCAGTCATTGCAAAACTCTTTGAGTTTGATACGCAAAATGCAAGATCGCCAAAAACGGGATAGCTTTCTCTTGCTTGCCCAAGATGAAATTGAACGGGTAGGTCGCATTGTCCATCAATTGCTCGATCTCTACCGTCCAGCAACGAAAACGCATGGGGCATTGGATGTCAATAACCTACTGGAGCGCATATTACTGCTCTTTGGCAAGCAGTTCAAAGATCACGGTATAGCCGTCCATCGCCACTTCCACCAGCAATTGCCGGTGGTCTATGGACGTGCTGATGAACTATCCCAAGTGTTCATTAACCTGTGCGTTAATGCGGCAGAGGCAATGGAGCATGGGGGGACGCTCTATGTGCAAACGCAACAATTGCAGGGCAAAGTGTCCGTCACACTGCGCGATACCGGTTGTGGTATTGCCCCAGACCTGCTGGAGAAGATATTTGACCCATTCATTACCAACAAAGAATATGGAACAGGGTTAGGGTTGGCTATCTGTAAACAAATCATTGATCACCATCAGGGGAGTATTACGGTCAGCAGCACACCGGGCGAGGGGAGTGTGGTTGATGTTACCTTGCCCATATCATGCAACAATCTCCTATCCCCTCACGTCTTAACTCATAAGCACCTATAGATAAGAGAATCGTCTTGGTTGGGATAGTTGCGTAAAGCCTCATGGCTTGGTTATCAGGCTATTTCTGGCTTTTTGGGGATACCATGAAACACCACATTCTCATTGTTGAAGATGACCACAATACCTTGATGACGCTTGCCTATCTCATTGAGCATGCTGGATATGCTGTTACCCAGGCTGCTGATGGAAAAACCGCATGTCACCTGCTCAAGTCCCAGAGCTTTGCTGTAGTTTTGACAGATATTATCTTAGGGGATGTTAGCGGTATTGATGTCCTGCTTACTGCCCGTTCCCAGGCGAGCCGTCCAGAGGTCATTTTGCTTACGGGGCATGGGTCATTGGATACAGCAATGGCAGCGGTGAATGAGGGGGCTTTTGCCTATCTACTCAAGCCATGCTTTGATAGTACGTTACTGGCATCTATTGAAAAAGCTGTCAAACAGCACGTTGGGGAGCAGGAAATCCAATTGGCTGCTGCCAATTTGTTGCATGCCCTTACCCATAGGCAGTCGCCCGGAGTAGAGACGGCTCCATCTGCTCCTCAGCCTTTCCCTAGCTTTGCCCCAATGGATAAGGGCACCAAATGGGTGGGCAATCTAGGTATTGGCGATACCCATCACGAGGTCACAGTTGGGGGAGTCTCTGTTCCCCTTACCCCTATTGAGTATACGCTACTTTCCTACCTTGCCCAACATCCGGGGAAGGTGTGTCGCTACAGAGATATTATCTATGCTACCCACCAACTTGAGACGAATAATGCCGATGCCCAGATATTGCTGGCTCCACATATCCGCAATCTTCGCAAGAAACTTGGGGCATCGTCAATTGAGACCGCCCGCGGAATAGGCTATATTCTCGTTGCCCAAGAGTAGGGGATAGGCTTAACGAATTACCGGGGTAGGTTTAGCGGTTATAGAGCCGTTGCATGCACTGTCTCGCCGTCCAGACCCCATCCCCTGCCCCTTCCCCCACCGCGCATCCCCCCATCCCCTGCCCCTTCCCCCGCTACACGGGAGAAGGGGAATGAGCGGCTCCCCCACGCCCTTTATGGGAGAGGGGGCAGGGGGAGAGGGTGTCGCTCTATGGGAGAGGGGACAGGAGATGGGGGGCAAACCGGACTTTGCCATCGCCCTAATGACGTATGACGATGAACCCATATCTGCCCCATCCCCTAGCTCCTAGCACTCGCAGTGTTATAAGCGTTCACGAGCGCGATGGAGCCGTACTGTGCGCGTAAACAGCGTCAACCCAAGCAACAATAGCCCCGCTAACGGAACCCCCGTATTTGTTGCAGGTAGGGGAATGATGGTCCCATCATCTGTGGTACGCACACTGTTTCGCTTGGACTCAACAGTTGGATAATTGGTCGCTGCTTGTGGCACAGGCGTATCGGTGGCATCTGCTGCCGCGGGGGTAGTATCGGTGGCATCTGCTGCCGCGGGGGTAGTATCGGTGGCATCTACTGCCGCAGGCGTGTCGGTGGCATCTACTGCCGCGGGGGTATTGGTGGAATCTGCTGCCGCGGGTGATGGGTAAGGGTCGGCACTCGCTGCCATTGCTACAGCCTGTTCCTCAGCCTTGCCCACAACCTTCACCGTAGCGATATTGGAGAGCAACGGGCGACCCAAATCATCATACAAAGCCTCTCCCTGTGCCACCAGGATAGTACCAATATCTACGCCCTCTTTGATCATCGTATAGACCTGTATCTCGATAGCTTCGCCAGCCTTGAGTGAGCCAATTTTGTAGGTTATCTCATGACCGGCTATTGTTGGGTCATTGCCGCGATCCGCTGATGCCCCTTGAATCTCCAGGTTGCGGGGCATACGACTACGAACGACAACATCATGCAGTGTTCCACTGTTGTCATCCATAGATGGGCGGTTATTGCGGAGAATGAGCGAATAGACTACCTCTTGCTCAGGAAACGCGCTGCCCCAGTCGCTCATAATACGAAGCGATACGCCCGTATCTACCTGCGTAGGGACTGCCGAGGGACGTTTGGTTGGCTCCGGGGTGTCGGTTGGCTCCGGGGTGTCGGTTGGCACAACAACAGGCGGTTCCGTTGCCACTGGCACAAAGGGCACTTCTGTCGCCGGCTGCACCACTACAACTGGGGGTGTGGGAGTTGCAGGTGGTGGTGGCGGTGTATTGTACACTGTCGGCACAGAGGTAGGCGGTGGACCGAAAGGGTCTTCTGTTGGTGGCGGAGGCGGAGGAATAGGTGGGGTTGCATCCCGACCCCTGTCGCTACTGCTCCCACCGCCGCCACCGCCACCGCTATCTCTGTCGCTACTGCTCCCACCGCCGCCACCACCGCCACCGCCGCCGCCACCACCGCCGCCGTTGCTTGGGGGACTCGTTGGTTGGGCAGGTACCGGCGTATTTGTTGGTTGGGCAGGCACCGGCGTATTCGTTGGTTGGGCAGGCACCGGCGTATTCGTTGGTTGGGCAGGCACCGGCGTATTCGTTGGCTGTTCTGGGGCAGTCGTTGGCGTATCCTCTCCTGGTACCGGGGTTGGCGTATCCTCTCCTGGTACCGGGGTTGCCGTTGGGGTATGGGTAGCTGATGGGGTTGGGGTATCGGTAACAGGAGCAGGCGTATTTGTTGGAAGGTCAGCATTGACCAACAGCGTAGCCGCATTTGACGTAGCCGAAAAGCCGCCGCCTGATGCAGTGGCACTGTTGGTAATGAGGGTACCATCCGCAGTCCCTGGTTTGACTTGGGCTTGAATGGTGATGTTTGCCGATGCATCTGCGGGTATAGCCACAGAACATGTAACCGTCTGCCCCGATACACTACAACCCGCGCCTGCTTGGACTACCGTGAGATTGGAGTCAAACGTATCTTGAATAGTCACGGGGTTTATTGCCGTGTCTGATTGCGCCGAGATGGAAAAACTGACAACATCGCCGGGTGCTGCTTGGGTTTGGAGTGCTGCCTTTGAGAGAACCAACCCGTCAATGCTTGTCGTTGGGGTGGCAGTAGCGACTCCACCAACGGGGGTACTGGTTGCGGTAGCCGTAGCCGCGACAGGCGGGGTACTGGTGGGCGTAGCCGTAGCCCCCGCAGGCGGGGTGTCGGTGGGCAGTAACGGGGTATCAGTAACCCGCTGCTGCGGTTGTACCACAGAGTCGGTAGCCCCAATAGGTATAGGCGTGTCGGTAATCCGCTGTGCTGGGTCTATGCCCTGGGCGGGTGCCGAAGGCGGTGCGACCCATTGGATAGTTTCCGCATACAGCGGAAAGATAATCATGAGCAAGCTCAAGATAACTAGGGTAATTTCCCACGCAGTCCAGCGGGTAGGTTTGCCTACCTGTTTGGTTCTATTGCGTGGACGGCGACGAAACAATTGCATAGAGATGCCCCCTCTCTGCCCGTCTATAGCGGGCGAGAACCTACAAGTTCTGCAATTACGACTAGACGTTTGGTATCCCAATCGGTGCAGGTGATGAGCGTGAGGATGGCTTTTTCTGATGGAGCCATAACGTCAACCTGTGTTGGGAAAACCCGCAGCTTGTGGCGTACTTGGTACTGATATTGCCAACCGCCGGCATCAACATAGACTGCGTCGCCGGCTTGAAGATCATCAAGATTGCGAAAAACACTCCCCCGCCAACCCGCATGTCCTGCCATAACGGTGTTGCCTTCGCCTAGCAATGCGGTACCGTGATGGTAGCCCACAGCATAGTCGGCTACTTGCCATACGCCATGTTCCACAAAAACCTCTTTGACCGGTGTGTCCAACCCCAATGCAGGGATACCCATACGATAGGGGCGGAGATCGGTAGGTACTTCCGGTAGGGTGATAGGCTGTGGTGCTAGGTAGTTAGCAATAGGCGCATCGTCTGTGATACCCGCCGGTGTGAAGGGCAACGACGGGCTAGACATATCCGCAGTATCTTGCTGCGTGTTAGCACCAGAATGTACCGGTTGGGGGGCTATCAATCCCTGGGCATAGAGCCAATCTCGCCCATAGCCATCTAGCAACCAGTAGCAAAAAAACCCTATCACTGCTAGGGTAAGCAACCGTTCCATCCGAAACAACGCATAATCAATCCATGTACGCTGGAGAAACGAGCGAAAAGCCAGCCGGCGTTGCTCTTCTCGTGAGCGTAGCGTGACAGGGCGAATCTGTGGGCGTTGTTCTGGTATGTGCTCTAATAATGATTGTAAAAGTTTGTCTTCTTCCATGTTGATCAGGTAATCTGGGGGGGCGACAAAACCTGATCCTATCGCCTCAATCATCCCGAATGGGGGTATTATACCACATCCATGCAATATAACGCAGATCGCACTGGTATTTGACCCACCGGGAGTGGCAGATATTTTCCCCCTGCCCGGTTCCCCTTCTCCCCACGGTGGGACGCGGGGCTAGGGGATGGGGGGAAGAGCCGTTGCATGCAACAGATCTCCAGATGAATCCCATCCCAGGGCGAGGGGGATGGTAAGGGGATGGGATGCTACCTAGACATTGCTATTGCCCTAGTTTCTTGCCCTAGCGATTTCAAATTGGTCTAACACCGGATATTGACAAAGCGCACGAAAGGAGTATAATTTCAATAGGCAACCCTTAAAAATACGTTGTATATTCTGGTATACCAGAGTACCAGACCAGAAAGGACAAAAGATACCGGTGCAATACCACAACGCCACAATGCCTTTAACCATGACTCCGCGAGGAGAACGAGTCGAAGTCGTCACGATAGCCGCTGGACACCGAGCTATGCACCGTTTAGCAGAGATGGGGATTATCCCCGGTGCCAAAGTAGAGGTTGTGCAAGGACAACCGGGCTGCCCTTTGCTGCTCGCTATCCACGATACCCGTCTTGCCATAGAGCGCGGGATTGCCAGCAAAGTGCTCGTCCAACCTGTTGTACCACAGCACCAAGTCACGCCCTCTGCTACTCCCTACGCATGCTCCCTATGAGTGGAGACCAAACCGATAGCTATCCAACCATCGCGCTTGCTGGTAATCCTAATGCTGGCAAAAGTACCATCTTTAATGCCCTCACCGGTGCTCGCCAGCATGTGGGTAATTGGCATGGAAAGACTGTCGAAAAGAAAGAAGGGTATTGTTCCTGCAATGGCGTTGAGGTCTTGATCGTTGATCTCCCCGGCACCTATAGCCTATCCGCATACTCCCTTGAGGAGCAGATTACCCGAAGTTTCATCATCAAAGAACATCCCTGTGCTATCATCAACGTGGTAGACGCAGCAAACTTAGAACGCAATCTCTACCTCACGGTACAAATGCTTGAAACAGGTATGCCCGTTATCCTTGTGCTCAATATGCTGGATGTTGCCACCACCCGCAGTATCAGCATAGATACGACAAAACTTTCTCAACTGCTCCACGGGATTCCCGTTATCCCCATGATCGCCCGACACGAGAAAGGATTAGCAGAACTCAAAGCCACTATAGCCACCTACCTGCCCTTTACAGAAATAGCCCGTAAAGCCCAGGGGCTTTAGCCCTGGGATAGAAGGGCTTTCTCCGCTTCAGCCGCTTTAGCTGTTGCAAGAACTGATGTGTTGTGATACACTTGGTACAGCAGTGTCCGGTCTGTGGTCTTGAGATAGAACGAGACCTCAACGCCGCGATAACCATGCTGGCTGTGGGGCTACACAGCTTGGGTTTCGACCCGAGAAGCCCAACCCTTTAGGATTGGGAGTAGTCACCAAACCATCCTCGCTGCACCGGCAATCAACAGATAAACAATCTCGCCCAAGCTCGAAAGGCAGTGTTCATTGATGGACTCGGCACACCCCACGTCTGAGCGTATAATCCCCTACGCACCGGATATTGAGCAAGAGATCACGACGCTTATAGCTGCGCTTGAGCAAACCTCCTATACATTTGCCTGCTCATCCCGCTGGTTGGCTGTGCAGTTGCTTGAAGGTGACGAGGAGCTACGCGAAACGATACAACAATCTCCCGCAGGGGAGATGATCATCCAAACGCTGCACAGCTGCCTAGCCCGTCTACGCCAAACCTATGGCAACCATATGGACATAGCCCTGACCAGTCAACGCTATGCGTTTGTCCATACCGTTGTGCAACAGGTAGTCAACCGTCCAGACAAACCATCAACAACAGTTTCAGATCGTATAGATGGCTTAGCTACCCATCAATATCTTGGGATAGTACTGTTCCTTGGTCTGATGTGGGGGGTTTTCAAACTGACGACTGATGTAGCTGCCCCCTTTCTCGATTGGATAGATGGCGTGGTCAGTGGACCTGCCACCAATTGGACGCTGGCATTGCTGCATATGGTCGGGCTTAACGGCACATGGGTTGAAGGATTGTTGGTTGATGGGGTGCTGATTGGAGTAGGGGGGGTGTTGGTTTTTTTGCCTGTGCTTATGTCGCTCTATTTTGCGTTGGCTATCCTAGAAGATTCTGGCTATATGTCGCGTGCTGCTTTCGTGATGCACCGGTTGATGCAAACGTTGGGGCTGCACGGCAAAAGTTTCTTGCCCATGATCGTTGGCTTTGGCTGTACTGTCCCCGCCCTCTCCGCCACCCGCACCCTCGACAACGAACGAGACCGTATCCTTACCGGGCTACTCGTCCCTTTTATGAGTTGTGGGGGGAGGCTACCCGTCTACGGTCTGATGGCAAGCATCTTTTTTCCGCAAAGTGGCGGTATTATCATCTTTGCCATGTACCTCACGGGCATAGGTGTTGCTATTATGCTAGGGTTTCTCCTCAACCGTACCATCTTTCAATCAGAGGAACAGGTGCCATTTATCATGGAACTTGCCCCCTACCGTCTACCCATTTTCAAGAATATCTGGCGGTATATGTGGGATCGCACAACCTCATTTCTCCATAATGCATCTACGGTTATTTTGCTTGGCAGCATCGTTATCTGGCTACTAGGTGCTATCCCCATAAACACCAACCAACAATTTGCCCAACCCCCCCTTGAAGAGAGCCTTTTTGGAGTTATTGCCCAAACTATTTCACCATTGTTTACGGCACATGGCTTTGGCAGCAGTGAAACCACTGGAGCGTTGATGAGCGGGATTGTCGCAAAGGAAATGATTATCAGCACGCTGGCACAGACCTATGGATTAGACCATTCGCAGGATACCACGCCCCCCCCCCAGGTCAATCTTGCTGCCGACATCCGCGATATAGCCGGCGGTTTTGTGGCAGCGACTAGAGATACGCTCCTTTCTCTCCCGTTGATCATTGGTATCAATGTGGTGGGCGAAGGGGGAGACGATAAACCATCCCGTATAGCCGACCCCATACTGCGTGGGTTTGAGCAAAGCAGCGGAGGCAAGGGCAGTCTTGCCTCAGTAGCGTTTATGGTCTTTGTGCTGCTCTACACTCCTTGTCTGCCATCCATAGCCGCTTCCCGACAAGAACTTGGCAGCAAATGGATGTGGGTAAGCATTATTGGACAGTTTGTTGTAGCGTGGGTAGTGTCATTGGTCATTTTTCAGGGGGGCAAGCTGCTGTGAAGCCGGCAAAGTTCTCAAGGGGGTAGAGACGTTGCATGCAACGTCTCTACCCCCTGCCCCGCGGTTCCCCACGGGGGAAAGGGAGTCGGCAGTGATTAGCCTTTATCGTTACCGTGCAGCAAATGACGTGGTGAATTTGCCAAGCAACACCGGTGTTGGGCGCACCCCATACCCATACACCACCACATCATAGCTTCCTGTTGGGCGCTGCGTTAGGCGATAGCTATTCGCCTTCGTCACCTTGTCGCAGGTTTGCTTATCGCTGTTGGTCTTTTGCCAACACACTTTGTAGCTCTGCATAGCGCAAGCGGGCGACCATGTGACCAAGATCGTTTGCTTGTCAATACTGGTATAATTGACGCTACATGTACCAAAAGCGTACGCTTGCGTTGGTTGCATCCCAAGTATCCCAAGCATCCCAAGCAAAACCATACCGAGTAATCCCCCAAAAAAGCCTCTATGCCGTGTGTGTGTGCTGGTCTGTGGTATCCGTGTCATGGGTGTCATGTGGTAGCCCCTTTCTCTCTTCTTGCTTTTCTTGCATTTTCCCTGCGTTTCTTGACAATTTACGCAGGCATGGTATACTACGAGTGTTGAACAATTCCTTTGTCTAAGGTCAAGACAAATGTACTATCCGTCATCTGTGCTATCAGGTGGCGGGTAGATATTGTTGTGGGACCTTTTGTTGTTGTGGGTTGTTCCAAAAGGTCCCATTCCATCCATCATGCAAGCTCACTCTCTTCTTTTGTGCCTCATCCTTATCCTTGACACCCTCATAGTAGCATATATGCATGGCTATGAGAACACACGAATACCCGAAGTATCCCCCACGAATCACCCGTTATCCAAGCACTATTTGGACCTGCTACATCTCCCTAATTGCGCTAGAAACCAGCGGCTTGTAACAACAACATGCTCCCCATCCCTACGACAATGGTCACTAGCACATTTTTGGTGCGCCAAGCTACTGCTGCTGCTACCAAACCAGCCAACAATCGCTCATTGGAAAGCGATATATCGAGGGTACCAGCAACCAAGATAACCTCCTGCGCGATCATAGCCGGTAGTACCGTCACGGGAACAAACCGTAAAGCCCGTTGGATGCCGGAGGGAATTGTGCTTCCTGCCAACAGAGCCATACCCGATACCCGTATCGCATAGGTGGCAATCCCTACCACCACAATAATGAGCCAATGCATAGGATTATTCCTCCTCTTTTTTGTGGTCGTGCTGCAGCTTTTTGCCCTCCACATGCTCAACCACAACCGCAGCCCCAATGCCCACGAATGTTGCGACAATCAGATCAATCTTGTAGGGCAGCAATGCGGCAACAATCGCTACGCATGATGCCGTGGTCGCAGCAATGATACTGGCGCGGTCTTGCAGCATAGGCACAACCAGCGCAATGAAGGTGAGGGCAATGGTAAAATCAAGGGACCAGCTTTCTGGCAACTGCGCCCCAAGCACCACCCCAACTAATGTACTCAACAACCATGAACTCCACAACGCCATGCCTGCACCAAGAAAGTACCAATGTTTGGTACTCCTATCCCCCTCAGCTTGGTAATGGGTGATGGCAACCGCGTAGGCTTCATCTGTCAGGAAATACGCCAATAAGCCCTTCCACCCACGCCCAAGATGCTGCACAAAGGGGGAAATAGACGCACTATACAGCATATGGCGCAGGTTGACGATACATGCGGTAATGATTGTCACGAGTGGCGGTGTCCCCGCTCCGATGAGTTTCGTCATGACAATTTGCGCCGAGCCCCCCAAGACAATAATAGACATAGCAACGGTAGCTAGGGGGGAAATACCGGCATTGATGGCAGATACCCCATAGATTAAGCCAAAGGGAATAACGCCAACAAGAATAGGGAGTTGTGCTTGGAAGCCACGAAGAAAACTGGTGTGTGCATGGTTCATAGTATAGTTATCTTTCCTTTGATATATAGTCCTTTCTCTCTTCGCTTAGATAATCACCCACTGGTGACAAGCGGGCAAAAGCCCCGCTTATTATGGCATAACAGCGGCGATGGTGACAAGGACCAAAAATGAATGTTGACCCATTCCCTGCTTGACAGTCACCCGTTCAAGTCCTACTATAAAAGGCAAGTAGGTAAAAATACAAGAAAACAACAAGGTCCCTATAGTTAGGAGAAAGAGGAAAGCAGCATATGGATTACAAAGATTATTACAAGATACTCGGAGTCAGCCGAAGTGCCAGCGATGATGAAATAAAACAAGCCTTCCGTAAGCTGGCGAGAAAATATCACCCTGATGTCAACCCGAATGACAAACAGGCTGAAGCCAAATTTAAAGATATAAACGAAGCCTATCAGGTGTTGTCTGATAAAGAAAAACGCCAACACTATGACCGTTTTGGTCAAGAATGGCGATCCTATCAGCAAGCCGGCAAACAAGGGGGGTTTGAATGGGGCTTTGGTCGTGGGGGAAGTACGAGTCCTGGTATGGGCGATACCGGCTTCTCTGATTTCTTTGAAACCCTCTTTGGCTCTATGGGCATAGGTGGTATGGGGGGCGTAAGCGGTGGGGGGGGCGGCACACGCTATGGCGGCTCACCATACGGCGGAGCAGGGGTAGGCTATGGTAGCGGGGTGGGTACTCGCACCAATGGGCAAGATATGGAGCAGCCGGTTGATATAACCCTTGAAGAAGCCCTTTCTGGAACGACCCGCAAGTTACAGCTTACAGGTATGGATGGCATCCCACGGACTATCAATGTGAAGATACCGGCTGGAGTAGATACCGGTAATCGGGTCCGTATTGCCGGCGAGGGTAGTCCATCTTTAGCCGGGGGGCAGCGGGGTAATCTCTTCCTCGTGGTACGTATCCTCCCACATGACCGCTTCGAGCGCGATGGTGCCGACTTGAAAACGACAGTTGAGGCAGATTTGTACGCGATGTTGCTTGGAGGAGAGGTGCGTATCCCAACTATAGACGGGAAAACGATAACGCTCAACCTGCCCGAAGGCACACCAAACGGTAAGGTGTTTCGTCTAAGCAATCAGGGTATGCCCCAACAGGTCAATACTCCCAACAAACGGGGAAATCTGTACGTCACCGTCCAAGCTCAAATCCCGACCCGTTTGTCCTCACACGAACGGCAACTTTTTGAAGAATTGCGGGGACTACGAAAGAAGCTATGAGACTGCTTGAAAAGTAGCTATAATAGGGAACGGAACCAGCGGGGGAATGGGGAATAATTAGCTCTATAGCTATACACAGACGAACGATAAGATGCCCATGAAACCTTCTGTACCCTAAGTGCATCATATCTCCTGAGCACCTTGTGCTTTGGAAGTATCCCCAATAACTAGTGAAAGGTTCGCAATGTCTACAGATACGCAAGAGAGCCAACCCCACGACAACGAAGAACAGACCCCACCAGATCGACGATTGCTCATTTTTGGTGGGGCAGCGGTGGTGTTGATTGGCTTGATTATTGTTGTCCTAAGCCTAGATAGCGGCGATAACACGACCATGATGACCGGGCGTAGTGTCACTCCCATGCTGGCAGTCTTTGCCTTTTTTGCTGGCTTGCTCAGTTTTTTGTCTCCATGCACGTTGCCCATTCTCCCCGCCTATTTTGCTTTCTCGTTTCAGTCCAACCAACGCAGCATTGTCACGATGACCATTTCCTTTTTCATGGGATTAGCTACGACTATGACGCTGGTTGGTGCAGGCTTCACCGCCCTGGGGTCACTGGTCAGTGCCTACCGGGATTCGCTGACCTTGTGGGGGGGCATCATCATTATCATCTTTGGCATTATGAGCATCTTTGGCAAAGGCTTTGCTGGTCCCCAAGTGAAAGACCGCCCGATAGCGACTACGTTTGGCTCCTATCTGTATGGAGCAACCTTTGCGCTTGGCTGGACAGCATGTATTGGTCCCATCTTGGGCGCGTTGCTTACCCTCCTTGCCTCACAGGGTATCGCTATCTTGCAAGGGGCAGTGCTTTCTTTTATCTATGCGCTTGGGCTTGGCATGCCGCTCATTGTGCTGTCAACTTTTTTTAGCAAGTTAGGGAGTGGTTCACGTTTCTGGAAGCTGCTCCGCGGTAAAGGGTTTGAGGTTCAGGTGGGACCGTGGAACCTCTATTTCCACACAACCAGCATTATTAGCGGGGTGTTGCTCATAGCGTTGGGGGTGTTGCTCGCCACCAACCAATTGGTGTGGATTAGCTCTGTGGCACAGGACAATGCCCTCTTCAAGTGGCTTGAGGAAATCTATTTTGATTTGTCTATGAGGTTCAATTTGTAGGGTTCAAGGTCATGGCAACGTCACCCAATCCCAGGATTACCGCATCCACAACCCTCTCCCCCTTGCCCCCTCTCCCATAAAAGGGCGAGGGGGAGCTGCACGGTTCCCCTTCTCCCGCGTAGTGGGGGAAGGGGCTAGGGGATGGGGGGATGCGTAGTGGGGAAAGGGGCTAGGGGGCAAACAACCCTCTCCCCCCTTGCCCCCTCTCCCATAAAAGGGCGAGGGGGAGCCGCCACCTGCCCGGTTCCCCTTCTCCCGCGTAGTGGGGGAAGGGGCTAGGGGATGGGGGAACCACAACCCTCTCCCCCTTGCCCCCTCTCCCATAAAAGGGCGAGGGGGAGCCGCCACCTGCCCGGTTCCCCTTCTCCCGCGTAGTAGGACGCGGGGCTAGGGGATGGGGGGATGCGTAGTGGGGGAAGGGCAGGGGGAGAGGGGGGCAGGAAGCAGGGGCAGGGGATGGGGGGGGGATAAACGGAAGAGACAGGGTTATGGATGGAGCGGGTTGTTCACGAGGGATTTTAGCGACGGGTACGGGCTTCCTCGCGCAACGATTGCAGATTGACGATCTCTGCCACCTCATACCGCGGCGGCATAGCCCCCTCTACAGGGCGGATATTCAGCATGGGGAGAAAATAGCCACATCGCCCATGCATCTCGGCAATCAGCGCGAGGGCTACCGGGGCAAGCCCCGGTGGGTTGATAATGATCGGGTGCGTCTGCCATTCCTCTGACGACAGCGCGATACCCTCGATAACCTCTTGCACCAACGCCGCCATTGGACGTTTGCGGTCTACTTGCATTTGCACATGGTTGACCTGTGGGGTCTGGTCAATATGTGCGGTAATTTCTGCCATATGTGCTTCCGTCAACGGGTGTCCAAAATTCAGTATGGTTATTTGTTGAGTCATAGATTATTCCTCCTGATACAGCGTATACATCTTGTCTACCGTTTCTTGCATCATCTCGATAAGTTCTGGCGGCTCCAACACGCGGCAATGCTCCCGGTAGCGAAGCAATACTTGGCGAGCCTGCCAAAGATTGTCGGTCTGTCCTTCAACTAATGCTGAGCCATCTTCCCGAAAGGTGACATGGCTTTGGTCAAACCACACCGATATATCCTGCTGACACGCGACCATCGGCGCGAGTTCATAGCGCAGCGTGTAGGATAAGCGTTCTGGTTGGACCGGCGGGACGGTTTCGGGCAACACCCGCAGCGAACCAAGCACAATACGACTGAGCCGGTAAGGGTGGTACTTTTTGATCAGCTCACGGTTATCACATGCCAGACAATACCCATCCAAGTAGATATGTCCATCACGATAAACGAGGTTATAGGGCGCGACCCGATGATACAATGGCTCTTGTTGCGGGTAATGGGGTGATTCATACAAAAAGCTCACCTGTTGCCGGTACAACGCACGACTCAGCACCGCTTGTATATCTGAAGGTAATACATAGACCAGTGATGGGGCTTGTATCTGTGGTTGTTTATGGATGAGGGCAAGCTGTTCTTGCCGTTCTTTAGGTAACAACTTCACCAACCGATCTAAAACCTTCTCCATATCATCTGTATTTGGCAAGTTCATTTCGGCAACCATCTTGTTGAGCAGGGCGAGGGCTTCTAGCTCCTCATCGGGAAGGTCTAGTAATGCCAATTTGCCCAATGTGACGATGTGATATTTTCCCTTGCGATAGGTGATGGTGCAGCCAAAATCGCTCCGCAGCGAGGTTAAATCATGGCGCAAGGCAGAGCGGTCATCGGGGGGGTAGACATCCTTTCCAAGCATCGCCTGCACCGCAGCGATAATCTCATCCTGCGTTGCTGCACCACGTATCAGCCGCCGTGCGACACACATTCGCCGCTGAAACGTTACCCAACTACTTCGCTTGTCTCCCCCTCCAGATTGTTGTCGTGCCATAGGTTATAGCTTACCCTGCCCATAAGCCTGGAGCTATGCAAACAGGGTCAGAAAGGAACATTCCCGCTCCCATACCGCCCGGTCTCTGTTGCTCACCTGGAAAAACCGCTCTAGTACCTCTTCAACGACCTGCTGAAACTTGGTATAATCCTCCTCCTCAATTAAGCGAAAGCCATGCGCCAGCATACTCTTATTGCGGGCTTCCGTTTGGTCTTTAATATGCTCAATTTCATACCCATCTACCAGTGAGTCTTGACTAGCTTCCAAGATCATATACCCATTGAAAAGGGAGATAGAATTTTTAGGAAATTTCCTGTTGTTCCCAAATATGCGGCGTTCTATAGCTGTATACTTGTCTCTGAGGTCTGGTATTTGCTTTTGCAATGCATCATATGACGGATTATCTGTCGTTACCCCCCAGAGTGCCAAACGGTGCTGACTCATCAACTCCAAACAGCGGTAGAGGAACATAGCCGCCATATCATACCGCACTTGGGATGCTCGCCGTTGGGCATTGGCATACAGCGTACCAAGCAGCGGGAGTACACTCTCCAAACTTTGAAGTACAGACAAGGGGTTGTTTTCAAAGTTGGCGTTATCTTTGTCAAGCTGATTGATCATGGCAATCTGCGCCTTGAGCCGAGACCGTTCTGGCTCTAGCCCGTTGGGGAGTTGCCCCGGACTATGGAGCAGTTCATTCAACCCCTGCTTGGCTTCTTGCCAGTTGAATACATCCCACGCGGCATAGCTACGGGTCAACTGTTCATAGGCAACATAGCGGCTCTTATCTGGCTCTGGTATATCACCATTACCGGCGAGTTTCTCAAAGATGGCTTGTGCTCGCTCATAGTTGTATTTGGCATACAGCCGTTTGGCTTCGTTAGCTTCCAAGTCACCAAAGACCGCGTAGGGGTCGGGGGGCAACTCAAGCCGCTGTGTGCCAGGTTTAGGCTGATACCTGCCATCAATATTCGCATATTCGCTCGCCACATACACCGTGGTTAGTTGCAGGACGTGAGCCGCTTTTGCTAACCCTACCGACATCGTAGCAAAGCCACCCGTCACATCGGCGGCGATAGTCTTGGGGTCAAGTTCGTGCCAATCATTATGCCACGTATCGAGGACGTACTTCAAGCCACGATAGACTTCACTAGCCGACTCGTAGTTTTCATCGGGGACGAGCCAAGTATCAATTATATCATCTATATCATCAGCATAACCTAATTTTTGTGCGACTTGCTCAACAAATTTGTCCTCACGGGTTTTCTTGGTTAGGATGATAGCAACCCGTTCTGGCTCTAGCCCACCAATAAGCAAGCTCGCGGTAGTGGGCTGTCTTGTGCCAAGCAGGATTAGCCCCTTGTACTTCCCACGGTGATCTGTTGTGCGTTCCCGAAAGCGGTCTAGCTCTTCTTGAAACTCCAAAATGTGCTCCTCTCATCTCCTATTCCTTATCCTCTCTTCTCTTGGTTTTGAGTTTTTTCTCACCAGGTGAGGCAAGTTTGCTGGCGAAAACCTCGTAACCACCCCTAGTATACCATATCACCTATGCACAAATGCGCTCACCGGAAAGCAATATTGGGCAATTTGTGGCTAGGGCTGAATTTGCCATACTCGCACGGTGTCATCATCAGAGGATGAGACCAATGTGTCGCCTTGTGCAGAGAAGGCTACCCCCGTCACATCATCCCTATGGTCGTTTATCGTGCGAAGCAACGTGCCATCGCCTGCTCGCCAAAACCGCAACGTATCATCGTTTAGCCCTGCGGCAATCGTCTGTCCATCGGGGGAGTAGGCAACACTCAACACCTCGCCCCCACCACTAGGTATGCTCCGTATCGTGCTCGCGCTGCTCACCTGCCAAAGGCGAATCGTTTTATCTTTGGAGCCAGAAGCCAGCATTGAACCATCGGATGAGTAGGACAACGCAGCTACGGCTTTTTCGTGTCCCACAAAATCAGTATAGACGGCTGAACCTGCCCCAACGGTCCAGACACGGATAACGCCATTTCCCAACCCTGCCGCTATGGTTGTACCGCTTGGGGAAAACGCCACGCTGTAGACCTCCTGCCCATCTGCCGAAAGCACATCACGCAGCCCCCCATCTTGCGCTCCCCAAAGTCGCACGGTGCCATCTAGGGATGCAGAGGCAACGAGGAGACCATCGGGAGAGAAGGCTATACCAACAACATCTTCCTCATGCCCCGTTAGAGTATAGACTTCGCGTCCATCACTTACCTGCCATATCCGCACCGTCTCATCATCAGCACAGGAAGCGATAAGCTGACCATTGGGCGAAAAGGCAACCCCCGTCACATCATCTTCGTGTCCCTCTAGCGGCGGCAATAGGGCTTGCCCACTACTCGTGCTGCTCCAGAGTTGGATATGGTCATCTCCAGAAGCTGAGGCAATCGTCTGTCCATCGGGGGAGAGTGCCACACCTTTAACATCATCCCAGTGTCCTTGCCATTCTGTCGTGGTCGCAAGCTGCCCGATAGCATCAGGAACGATGACCCCACCAGCAGGCGGGGGTGCCGTAGGGGGGGCAGGGTTTTCTGGTGGCGGCGGGTTTTCTGGCGGCGGTGGGTTTTCTGGCGGCGGCGGTGGGTTTTCTTCTGGTACTGGTACCATTGTCGCCTCGACTATCGGTATAGGCGTAATTGTCGGCGTTGGGTTGTCTATTGGCATAGGGGTTGGAGTAGCTTCTGTCGTGAGCGATGGGGTTTCCCCTAAGCCAATTCCCGCGTTGTTGCCGTTAGTATCCTTGTTGAGCAACGAAACAATACTACTGATGCCAACGAGCAGGAGTAACAGAAAAATCATGCCAACCACTGGCACAACCCAAGAAGGACGTTTGCTCTGGTAGCCTTCTTGCTGCGCTGGGGGGGCAGGTGTTGATGGTCCAGCATAGGGCGGTGGTGGTTGTTGCTGTTGGGGGCGCGGTTGTGGTGATGTGGGATGGGGCGCAGGTGGCGGCGGAGGTTGTTGCTGTTGGGGTTGATACGCTGGCACCTTGACCGTCTCTGCCTCATGGATGTTTGGTGCTGCTGCGGGGGGAGATGCTGGCGGCGGCGACTGCGGTGATAGCACCTGAATCGTTGCCCCCTCATACGCCGGTCTGCCGCCGTGTTGTTGGCTTGCCTGCCGCAATGCTGCTCGCATATCGGCGGCATTGGCAGGGCGAGCATCAGCACGGGTTGAGAGGGCATCCATCAGCACATCACTGACTGCAACGGGTATGGCAGGGTTGACCTCGCTGGCAGGTCGCAGCGGGTCTGGATTGCCAGAGGCAAGCTCGGCGGCACGGGTGATGGCATCAGCCGGGGGGGTATTGGTCAGCATATGGTAGAGGGTAGCGGCAAGAGCGTAGAGATCGCTGCGTGGGGTCGTGCCGCTTGCCTGCACCTGCTCAATGGGGGCATATTCAGGCGTATAGAAGCGAACACTACTCCCCCCAGAAGAGCGGGTATGTTGGCTGCCCCCTTTGGCTATGCCAAAGTCTAGCAGAATGATATGCCCATCGGTGGTGAGCTTGAGGTTGCGTGGCTTGATGTCCCGATGGATAACCGGCGGTTGTTGCCGGTGTAGATAGTCGAGCGCATCCAGGGCTTGGTCTGCCCAATGGAGCACATCTTGCAAGGCAAAGGGGCGGTTGTGGGTCGTTAGCATGGTGTGCAAGTCATCGCCGGAGATGTATTCCATCACGAGAAACTGCCCGTGGTCATCGGCAAAGTAATCTATCACACGGGGAAGTGCTGTGTGGCGCAGGGAGTTGAGCAGTCGGGCTTCGCGTTCAAACGCCTGATCGGTCTCTTGGGTACTGAGGGTTTTCTGTTTGAGTGCGACATCGGTTTGAAATCGCTGGTCTAGGGCTTGATAGACAGCACCCATCCCCCCTTGCCCAATGAGTTGCTTAATGACATAGCGGTTTTGTATAATCGTCCCTTGTTGGAGCATACTCGTTTTTCCTCTCTGCTCGCTTACTTTTACCCCTACCCCCGCCCCCCCTGCCCCCGCTCCCGACACCCTCTCCCCCC
>CAYPHM010000087.1:0-20719 GCA_964410555.1 uncultured Chloroflexaceae bacterium
AGCGATGGGGGAGTACGAAGCTGCTCGCCCCTACTACGAGCGGGCGTTGGCGATCCGCGAAGCGGTGCTGGGAGCGCAGCACCCCGACACCGCCATCAGCCTCAACAACCTGGGCTATTTGCTGCAAGCGATGGGGGAGTTGGAAGCTGCCCGCCCCTACTACGAGCGGGCGTTGGCGATATGGGAAGCGGTGCTGGGAGCGCAGCACCCCGACACCGCCACCAGTTTGTTCAATCTTGGTAAACTGTTACAAGCTATGGGGAAAGCAGATGAAGCCTGTCCCTATTTAGAGCGTGAACTGGCAGTATGTGAATATCGCCAGGGATTATCTCATCCTGATACCCTACACAGTCTCAATAACTTATTAGGAGTTTATCAAGAATTAGGGGATGAGGAAAAGGCAGCAGGATTGATACAACGATTACTAGCAGATGAGCAAGCTGTGGCAGCAATGGAGCTGGAGTTGGTTGGGGCGGACGAGCCAACAGCACCCTCTGCCCCCACAACACCCGCCGATACCCCTGATATAGCCGATGCGCTTGCTGCCTTGCCTGCCCCGCTCCGTGAAGCTCTGGAGCAAGGCGACATGGAGGCTGCCCAACAGGTGTTGGAAGCTATGCCCACAGATGAACAACAAACGGTGATGGCTACCCTCCAGCCGGTGATAGAACATATACAAGCTGCCAGCGGGGGGGTACTTGAACAGTTCGAGCCGCTGCTCCAAGACATAGCCGCCGTTGCCCGCGGCGATGACTCCCCACGGGCGCAGGTTGAGCAAGCTCTTGCCACCCTAGAACAGCAGGGGTTTATCCTCACCGATGCGGTACAGCGCCTATGGGCTGGCGAGCGGGATGCAGCTGCCCTCACCGCTGGACTAGATGCTACCGACACCGCCCTGGTGCAGCGGGTGCTGGAGTTGGTTGGGGCGGGAGATGAATAACCCTCTCCCCCTACTCCCCGCTACCATCCCAGGGCGAGGGAGAACCGCCACAATCGAACACCTTCTCCCGCGTGGTGGGGGAAGGGGGAATACTGTATGGGGATTAAGATTGCTTCACGGGCAGGGTGAGGGCAAAGGTTGTTCCCTCACCCTCGACGCTCTCCAGCCATATCTTGCCGCCATGCGATTCAGTAGCCAGTTTACAGAAGGTTAGTCCTAGCCCAGTACCCCGTACTTTGCGTCCGCGTATTTGCCCAAACTTCTCAAAAATACGCTCTTGATATTGAGGCGGGATACCAGGTCCCTGGTCGCTTACCCAGAACAACAACCATTCTTCATTTGTCAATTCAGGCAATTGTACGGGTAATTCGATAGGAGAAAAAACAGCAAAGCCCTTGTCTCTCGGATTATGTATGGGGGAGAGATAGGCAGCACCTAGCATAATCTCTCCGCCGTGTGGCGAAAACTTGATAGAATTATCTATCAGGTTTTGCAAGATACGGAGGAGTTTTTCCCGGTCTGCATCCAATACGGGAAGATTGTCTGGTATCTGTGAAACGAGCGTTATATCGTGGTCTGCTGCCGATGCCCGCAGCCTATCAAACGTTTCATCTATCACCGTGTAGGGCGAAAACGGCTCAATATTGAGGGTCATACGGCCCTGTTCCATCTTGGAAATATCCAGCAGGGTATTGACCATCTCAAGCATAGACTGACTGCTCTGGTAGGCAATATTGAGCAACTCATCTTGTTGTGTCGAGACAGGACCGCCTAGCCCCCGACGTACCATCATGATGCCATTCATAATAGCTGTCAATGGCGCACGTAAGTCATGCACCAGCATACCGGTATAGTCATCGCGCAATTGAGCCAATTCCCGTTCACCGGAGATGTCTTGGAGCAGCAGCAGCTGCCCAATCACTATACCGCGGGCATCACGGACGGGCAGCGATATTTGCCGGATAAAGCAATGGGGATTTTGCAATTCTAGCTCGACCATATCGGAAGTGCCAGCACTCTCATGGAGCCAAGCGGGGGTCAGGACATCTACTGCTCGACTATGCAGAGTGGTAATGAGGTCATTGATCTGACAACCAAGCAGTTCTTCTTGCGTTTGCTGCAAAAACTGGGCAGCACGGGGATTGGCAATCATAATCACGCCGTTGGTTTCTGCCATCAGGATACCATCTTTGTTGGAGTTGAGCACCGCCTCCAGCCGGTCTCGCCCGTTGGCGACTTGTTGGAAGAGACGGGCATTTTCAATAGCTACCCCAATGGTTGCTGCCATTCGCATTAGGCGGTCTGCATCCTCTTCGGTAAATTCTCCCTCGCGTTTATTGAGCAATTCTATCACCCCAATAGTTCGCCCCTTGACGATCATGGGAACACACAAGATAGACTTGGTAGTGTAGCCCATATTCTCGCTAATCTTGCTGTAAAAGCGGGGGTCTTGCTGGGGGTCTGGCACGATAGCATAGTGTTGTTTTTCCGCGACATACCCAACGACTCCTTCGCCCTTTGGCACGACCACCCCGGCGAGCTTTTCTATGCCGGCTTCCAACGTCATCACAAACGCTAGATCGCCACTATGCTCATCCCGCATCAGCAGAGAGCCAGCTTCCACACGAAAATACTCATTGAGCTTTTGTACCACAAGGTGGTAGATTTCTTGGGTATTGAGCGAGGATGTAACTGCCGAGGAGATGTCGTTGAGGGTTGCCAATTCTGCACTGCGCCGCTGGGCGGATTCTGTCAATACAAACGAGGTAATAGCTGCCGCAAGCTGTCCCGCAAGAATACGGGCTAATTCAATACTGGTGTCCGAGAAGCTATGGTGAGTTGTCGTTGTCCCCAGGGCTAGTAATGCTGTTACCCGGTCTTGGGCAAAGAGGGGGACAATCAAAGCAGACAAAACGGAGTTTTCTTGGAGATGTTGTAGGAAAACCGATGGTGTTGTTACCGTTTGCACATCGTAGATTTGAATAGATTTGCGGGTTTCTATAGCTTGCTTGAGGTAAGGGGTTTCCTGCACCGGCACAGGACGCGGCATCGTGACCCGCGGCGGGTAGGTACTGATGATGCGCGAGCTTACCTCATCTTCGTCTACCATGATGACCGCACCATATGTCACATCGAGCAGGTCTGCAAATTCACTGAGCGTCAGCAACAAGAGTTCATCCAGCGTTGTTGCAGTCTCAATAGCAGAAACAATACGAAGCAAGGCATTAGCCCGTTGGTCTGTTGAAGTAATATCGTCAGTTTTCATAAGGGTGATAGTATTTCATTTCTGGTCAATATACCATAACGCTATCGTTTTCCAACGAACCATTGCGGTTTTTGGTGGTCTGCCTAATTCTCATGGTTTGCTCATAGCTAATCCGTTTGGGAGCTATGCTTTCAGCTAGGGAAAGATAGCCCCATACGTACGGGTGTTTCCTGCCCCTACATGCAGGGGCATGGCTAAAGACTCGTTTGCTTCCATCCCCTGCCCCTGCCCCTGCCCCTGCCCCTGCCCCTGCCCCTGCCCCTGCCGAAGGGGGAAGAGGATGGTTGGCTCCCCCTCTCGCTACCATGGGAGAGGATGCAGGAGGAGCGGATGGGTTGGTATGGGTAAGAAGGCTTTTATCCGGCAACTTTGGCACAATCCTGACCCTAGTGTTTAAGTATACCCGAAAAGACAAGGTGGCTCTATACCTTAATAGAACGGTTCTTGTATGGAAAGTTTGCATGGACTTTCCCCAAATGCTACCTGAATTATGTACTTCATTATAGCCGTTGACGTGATGTGATGCAACTAGCCTATGGACCAACGGGAGCGTAGCCTTTGCTCTTCCCCGTGTAGTGGGGGAAGGGGCAAGGGGATGGGGGCTGCCCGGTGTGTGTTCCCCTGCTCCCCTCGGTGGGGGAGGTGGAACGGGGGAGAGGGTTGGAACCCCCCCCTGTTTCCCCACAAATACCGCTACAAGTGGTACAATACTTCTCGTGTGTCAAGCACACAAGTGTACTCTGCTATAGGTTTAAGTCTTTGCATACAAGCACAACGTGAGGTTTCATGGGAAGTAGGCGTATTCGTCCTGGACGCATTGTCGTCAAAGTTGGGACAAGTGTCCTCACCGGGGGAACAGACAGCCTGTATCGTCCCCTAATGATAGATATGGTGCGCCAAATGGCTATCTTGCACCAAGAACATGTCCAGGTTATCCTCGTCTCCTCTGGTGCAGTTGCCGCCGGTTGGGAACGATTAGGATTTCCCTCACGACAACGGTTCAAAAAGGACGCAGCAGTGTCGTTTAAACAAGTACTAGCAGCAGTGGGGCAAAGTCGGCTGATGCACCTGTATGAACAATTTTTTGATATTTATGGGCTACCCGTAGCGCAAGCCTTGCTTACCCGTGACGATTTGCGCGATAGGCGACGCTACCTCAATGCCCGCAACACCCTGCTGCACAGCCTAGCCAGTGGCATCATTCCCATCATCAATGAGAATGATGCCATAGCCACAGACGAAGTACGGGTAGGGGACAACGATACCTTGTCTGCACGGGTTGCCAACTTGGTAGATGCCGATTTGTTGATCATTCTGACAGACATCAACGGGTTGTATACTGCCCATCCTGACCATGACCCAATGGCTCAACTGATACCAGTCGTGGAAGAGATAGACGAACACATCTGGGAGATCGCCGGCGGCAGTGGTACCCATCGGGGTACTGGCGGTATGCAGACGAAGATTAAAGCCGCCGACCTAGCCACCCGTTCTGGTACCGCTGTTGTCATCACCAATGGCACCCAACCAGATGTCATACGCAGGGTAGTAGATGGTGAGCCGGTGGGGACATACTTTCCCACCAGCATTAGCAATCTGGAATCGCGCAAACGCTGGCTCCTGGCAGAAACTGTGCTGCATAGCCGCGTGGTTGTAGACGCAGGCGCAGTAAATGCGCTCGTGCATCAAGGACGCAGCCTGCTGCCTGCCGGTGTGGTCGCAGTGGAAGGCAGCTTTGATCGGGGGCAGACTATTCGCATCTACGATGGGGAAGGGCATGAGATAGCGCGTGGGTTGACCCACTATAGGGCAGATGATCTTGTGCTGATTAAAGGGTTACATTCTTCGCAGATAGCTGAGGTTCTAGGGTATGCCTATGGACCAGAAGTAGTCCATAGAGATGATATGGTATTGGTGTTTTAGTGTATTCAGCCTTGCAACCCTACTTGTTGCCTGACCAGATAGCCCTGCTCCAAGAGACGGGCTATCTACCCTATACTCTCCGCAGTAAACTTGGTGATGAACTGCGCCATGAGCAGGCATCGTGCATTGCCTACATGCCCTCACGCCTCGTGCGCCGCCAACTTGCCGACCCACAGCCGGGCAGGGTGTGTGGGGAATTTTGGCATGGCAGTCTACTGTTTGCTGACCTCAGCGGCTTTACCGCCTTTTGCGACAAGCTGAGTGTGCTTGGCAAACAGGGGGCAGAAGAAGTCAGTGCTATCATCAACCAAGTTTTCAATGGCTTAGTCGCTGAGGTTTTCGCCTATCATGGCGAGTTGCTCAAGTTTGGCGGCGATGCTCTCACTGCCTTCTTTGATGCACAGATACTTGGTGATGCCCACGCTACCGCCGCAACCCTAGCCGCGCTAGAGATGCAACGGCGTATGGCAGCCTTTGCGTTGGTAGAAACCCGTGGTGGGACGTTTCAGTTGGGGTTACGGGTGGGGGTGCATAGTGGACAGGTGCTTGCGGCTGAGGTAGGCGATAGTAGCCATATTGAGCTGGTCGTTACGGGCGAGGAGGTCAGCCGCGTAGCCCAAGCGCAAGGCGTAGCGACCCCCGGTGAGGTAGTCATCACCCACCAGACTGCCACGCTGCTTGAAGGGGCAAGCACCGTACCAAAAAACGATTTCTTTTCGCAGGTTATATCCCTACCCCCAACAACCCTACCGGCTGTCACCGTACCCGTATTGACGAAACGGGGGAATGACCTCGATTCCCTAGAAATATTAGCCCAACAGGTTGAAGCCCTGCGCCCCTACCTTGTACGGGGGTTGCCCCGCCGTTTTGTTGAATCATCGGCAGGCGAAATTGGCGAATTTCGCCCGGTGAGTGTGCTCTTTGCCAACTTCTACCCCTTCACCATGCTGCTTGATCTCTTGGGGGATGATGCCATGCAAGCTGCAACCGTGCTCAACACCTACTTTTGTCATGCTCAAGAGATGGTCCATATGTATGATGGGATTATCAACAAGGTAGATATGTACACGCAAGGCGACAAACTCATGGCGTTGTTTGGCGCACCTGTGGCACATGAAGATGACCCCTTACGGGCAGTGCGCTGTGGTTTAGAGCTTGCTACCATGCTCGACGAGGTAAACCAAGAGATCGCTTCGATGCTCAATGCCCATTCCCAAGCCCATACTAGCCCGATACCCCCACTTAACCAACGCATTGGTATCAATACCGGTACCGTCTTCGCCGGGCGGCTTGGTGGGAGAGAACGCTATGAATACTCGGTTATGGGACCTGCGGTCAATCTCTCCTCCCGGTTGATGGAGCATGCCCGTGAAGGGACTATCTTACTTTCCCCCAACACCCAAACCGCGGTTGAGCGGTTTATTATCATAGCTGAAGAAACCCCCGTTCATCTCAAGGGTTTGGCAGAGCCTATTGTCCCCGTAGTTGCGCTTGGCGAGGATTTTGTCCCCCGCTCGCACTCACAAACGGGTCTAGCTACGCCTCCGCTCATTGGGCGTGAGGATGAACTGATGCGGTTGATCAACCAAGCGCGTGACGGATTAGCGTCACCGGGGCAGGTGCTGATGCTTGTGGGGGAGATGGGGCTAGGCAAAACCCGCCTGATAGAAGAGTTTGTCCAGCGATTGGTGATGGGCAGTATTAACCAAGCAGCAGACGAGGCTATTCCCTGCTTCCAACTCTACACTGGCGATGGACAATCATTTAAGCAGAACATCCCCTACATCACCCTACGCACCCCCCTGAGTCAGCTTATAGGCTTTACCCAACGGCAAAGTAAACGAGCCAATGGACAAACGAGCCAAGTTGTAGAGCAGCATATCCAAGAACGGATAGGGCAGTTAGTCCCAGAACTTGCCCACTTCACCCCATTGGTAGGTGATGTGCTTGGCATAACCCTCACCGAGACGGCAATCACGCGGGCACTCAGTGCCGAACAACGGCATAGCCGGGTGCAAGAGTTGGTTGTGGCACTCTTTCGGCAGGCTGCCAGCGAGGAGCCGCTGTTGCTGGTAATAGACGATTTCCAATGGTCAGACACCGCCTCCCGTGAAATCCTATTGCGGTTGGCACAAATTACCCAAAATTCCCCCCTTGTGCTGGTCCTTAGCTATCGCCCAGAGACAGCTATTGCAGAACCCTGGGCAGATTTGCCAAACACCGGGCGTGAGGTGTTGCAAGAACTCACCCAAGACGAAAGCTGGCTATTGGTTGAGGCGATGTTGCAAGCCCCCCCCCCCGATACCCTCAACCACCTGCTCCTCCGTACCCAGGGCAACCCCTTCTTTATTGAAGAACTGGTCCGGGCGTTGGTGGCTTCAGGGGTGTTATTTCAGCATACAGATGAACGTTGGTTTCTTGCCAGTATCCCCGATCAAGTCAGCATCCCCACCAGCATAGAGGGGATGATCATGGAGCGTTTAGATCGGCTAGAAGAACCCTACTATGCATTAGTCCAGATAGCTTCGGTTATCGGTAATCGCTTCCAACTGCCCATCTTGCAAGGGGTCTATCCCAATACCGCGTTGCTGCAGCAAGGATTGCAATACCTCTGTGATATAGGTATTCTTGATAAAGAGGAACAGCCCCAAGAAACGACCTATATTTTTCACCACGCGCTTTTGCACGAAGTCGCCTATGAGGGTATTCTCTATGCCCAACGGCGCGAATTGCACCGCCAAGTTGCTCGCTGTATTAAGAGTCTCAATAGTGAGTCGGTAGATGAACATTTGATGCTGCTGGCACACCACTATAGGCTGGCAGAAGACTGGACATCAGCGTTTCACTATCACCTATCCGCAGGGGTACAAGCCCAACAACGCTATGCCAACCATGAAGCCCTGATGCTCTTCAATACGGCTCTGGAGATAGGGCATAAGCTAGAACAGGATATGCAAGAACGCAAAGATCGTGCTGATGCCCAAATAGCCCGTGCCAGAGATCGGCGGCATGGTCCCGCTGACCGTCGACGGACAGAAGTCCCACGAAAGATGGTTGCATCCTGTCGTGAAGCGCATGTGTGGGATGGACGACACTGGATTGTAGACCGCCGCTCAGGACCAGCAGACCGGCGGATGGTTGAGTGGGCTAGGCGGGGGAAACTCCGCAAAACGCCCCAAGAACCCATCTCCCCGTATATGCTGAATCTAGCAGAAGTCTATGAACGCCGAGGCGATATGTACATCCTGATGGGTGAGTATGTGCAGGCACAAGAAGCCTTGCACCAAGCCCTCGTATTACTGAAGCGGTGGAAAGCGGCAGAACTTCAGCAGCAAGAGACAGAATCGCCAACGCACGATATGGGCTACAAGCGCAAGTTTGCGTTGATGTGGGTGCGGCTGCATCGCTTATTGGCTTGGGTGCTAGAATACCGGGCGGAGTATGACGAGGCGTTTACTTGGCTCCAGCAAGGGATACAAGAAGCATCCCCCGATACCCGCGAAGAATTAGCCCGCTGCTATGTGCTTGGGGCGAGTATTTTTCACCAACGCGGCGAATATGACCATTCGCTAGAATGGGCGCGGTTGGGTCTCCAGGTGGCAAAAGAATTAGGCAACGCCGCCGATCAAGCCCATGCCCTGTTGCTTATGGGTAATCTTTGGCGTGATCAAGGGGAGTTTGATACCAGTATCCCGGTCTTAGAGCAAGCCTGCGCTTTGCTTGACGAAATGAAAGATGCTACCCGTTTGGGTGAAGCGTTGCAAAGTTTGGGAGATGCCTACTGGTCGGTGGGACGCTGGCAGGATGCGCTCAAGTATTACCAACAGAGCCTCCAGATGAGTGAAAACATCGGTGACGTGATGGGACAGGCGTATGCGTCAAACCGTCTCGCACGGGTCATGGTCGGGCGGGGTGAGCTAGAAATGGCGTATGAACTGTACAAGTACAGCGGTGAGCAGTTCCGGCGGGTTGGCTCCCTACCCGGACTAGCTATCACTGGCTATCATCACGGCGAGGTTATCTTGCGAAAGGGGCAGGCACGGGATGCACTTCACCTGCTCCGCGTGAGTATATCGTCCCTTGAGCGCATCAAAGCGCGAAACGTGCTGCCAGAAGTTTTGCGATTAGCCGCCGAAGCCACCCTGGAGTTGGGCGATTGTGAAGAGGCAACCGATTATCTATCGCAGGCATTGATAATTGCCAGTGACATGGGTATGGTGGCGGAAGAGGCAATAGCATGGCGAGTGATGGGGCAGATTGTACTGCACGAGGGGGATGTGGAGACCGCAGCAGAACACCTTGAACATGGGCGCAGCTTGTTGGAGAAGATAAACAACCGGTATGAGCTAGGCAAGGTGCAGTATTGGCAGGCAAAGGTGGCAATAGCCCGTGGGAATGTGGCAGTAGCGCGGGAATTAGCCGAACAAGCCCAAACGATTTTTCAGGGGTTACGGGCAAAGCGCGATCTCCAGATGGTCAAGACACTTTTAACAGAGGTATCTACGACAAACTATAATAATCAATACGCCAAGAAGACAATGGTATAATACTTGGAGTAGTGGTCTTTACGGTTAGGAATATACCTATGAACCAGAATGCTCGAAGTGTCCTTGCCCACTATCTTTCACCAAATCAACAAGAATATTTTGCCCAACATAGCGACCTCCCGCCGCAGGTACGCACGGCACTAGCCTTCGAGCTGCGCGAGACGTTGCAAGCCTATGCCCGCTATATACCGGGGCAGCTAGTGCAACAACAGTTGGCGAACCCTATTGTTGGCAAGGTACATGGGGCATTTTGGGATGGGAGTTTGCTCTTTGCTGACCTAAGCGGGTTTACCGCGCTATCGGCAGAATTGAGCGAGCTTGGCAAGCAGGGGGCTGAAGAGGTAAGCGAGGTCGTCAATCGGCTGTTTAATGCGCTGGTCGCAGAGGTACTGGCACATCATGGGGCGTTGCTCAAATTTGGCGGCGATGCCCTCACCGCCTTCTTTGACAACGCCATGCTTGGACATGCCCACGCTGCCGCCGCTACGATGGCTGCCCTTGCGATGCAACGCCGGATGGAAGAGTTCTCGGCACTGAAAACGCGCAAAGGGACATTTCGGCTGCAACTGCGCGTGGGGGTGCATAGCGGGCGCGTTTTTGCTGCCCAGGTCGGTGATGTTAGCCACATCGAACTGGTCGTCACCGGCGCAGAGGTCAACCGGGTGGCAACGGCACAGGAGATAGCTGCGCCGGGCGAGGTGGTCATCTCTGACTACACCGCTGCCCTGCTAGATTCGGCAGTTGTCACGCCGCGGGAGGCGGGGTTTCAGCACATTGTCGAGATGCAACCAGCAGACCTGCCCGACATCTCCCCAGACCTCTTTTCGCTAGACCGTTCGGATGATATAGCAACGCTTGAAACCCTCGCCCATCAGGTAGAGTCGCTGCGTCCCTACCTAATGCGGGGCTTGCCCAAACGATTCCTCGATGCTTCTGTTTTTGAGATGGGCGAATTTCGCCCGGTGAGCGTCCTCTTCGTTCACTTCCATGATTTTAGTGCGCTGCTTGAACTGCTGGCAGACGATGCAGATGGTGCTGCCCATATCCTCAATGCCTATTTTCAACGGGCGCAGGCAGTTGTGCATCGCTATGATGGCATCGTCAACAAGGTAGATATGTACTCGCATGGCGATAAACTCATGATCCTCTTTGGTGCGCCTTCTGCCCACGAGGATGACCCGCAGCGGGCGGTGCGCTGTGCATTGGAATTGCAAGAAATGGTAAAAGCCGCCAATGCTGAGATACACGATATACTCATCCAAAAGGGCATCAAAGATGCGCGTGGCGTGTTTCATCAGCGGGTCGGCATCAATACCGGCACCGTCTTTGCCGGACGGGTGGGTGGCGTACACCGGTATGAGTATACGGTGATGGGGTCTGCCGTCAATCTGTCTGCCCGCCTGATGGCTGCCACAGATGATGGGACAATCCTGCTTTCGCCAGAAACAAGCCATGCCGTTGAGCGACAATTTGCCTTAGCCAAGCAACCCCCGTTGAAGCTGAAAGGACTCCCCAAGCCAGTAGAGCCATTCCGGGTGGAGCGGGCTTTAGAGGTAGAGCGGTTGTCTGTGGGACAAACTGCTCAGATTAGCCGTGCGCCGCTGGTCGGGCGCGATGTTATGCTGGCACAGCTCAAGCAGGAAGCCACCATTGCGCTCAATGGCACAATGCGCGTGTTGGCACTGGTCGGTGAAGCGGGTATCGGCAAGTCGCGGTTGGCAGAAGAGCTTATCCAGTCCCTTGTGCTCTCCAGCTTTGCCCCTGACGGCATAGATGTGCCAGACTTTCAGATGTATACCAACGATTGCCAAAGCTACGAGCAGAGCATCCCCTATGCTGCGCTACGCAAGCCCTTCCGTCATCTGCTCCGGGTCACAACACAACTAAACAAAGGGCAGGGGGTCACGGAACAACCAGAAATCATCACCCGGCTTGAAGAGGTTGTCAAAGAATATGCCCCTAATATGGTACGCTTTACGCCGCTGCTTGGTGATGTGCTTGGTATTGGGGTACCCTTCACGCCGCTGCTAGAGTCGCTGAGTGATGAACAACGCCACGACAGGTTGCAAGACTTGGTGGTCGAGATGGTGCTATCGGCGGCACGCCAAGAGCCGCTGTTACTTTCGTTAGAAGACATCCAATGGGCTGATGCTTCATCGTTAGAGATTATCGAGCGGCTCACGAAAGAGGTATTGCCAGCCCCTTTGCTCCTGCTGATCAACTATCGCCCAGAGCCACCCATTGTTGAGCCGTGGATGAAACAACCAACCAATATCCGGGTAGAACTTGGGGAACTCAGTACAAATGAAAGTGAGCAACTGTTAGCGGGTATGTTGGGAGGATCGCCGCCGCCAGAAGTGTTGCCGCTGCTGGAACGTACCCAGGGCAACCCCTTTTTCATCGAGGAGCTTGTCCGAGCCCTTATCACTTCTGATGCCCTAGCGCGTGATGAAGCGGGACACTGGCATATGACGCGGTTGCTTGACCAGATAAGCATACCAACTAGTATTGAGGGGTTGATCTATGCTCGGCTAGACCGCCTAGATGAGCAGCAGCTTGAACTGGTCCAGGTGGCATCGGTTATTGGGAGACGGTTTAGCCAAAAGATTGTCGCAGGCATTGTCGGAGATTCTGTGCCAGTAGACCAGGTGTTGCACTATCTCATAGCATTCGAGTTGATTGCCCCTGAAGATACTGAGCAAGACTTCGATATTACCTTCATCTTTCGCCATGCCCTATTGCGTGATGTGGCATACGAGGGGATTCTCTATGCTCGCCGGCGTAATCTCCACTATCGGGTAGCAGAACAATTGGAGATGGTGAGCGCGGGGGGGTATCGGGATGAGCTTTTACCCTTGCTCGCGCAGCATTACCTCTTGGCTGAAGCATGGGGCTATGCCTTCTACTATCACAAGCAAGCAGCGTGTCAGGCGCAGAGACGCTATGCCAACCGTGAAGCCCTAGCCCTCTTTGTGACAGCCCTCGATGTAGCAACCTATCTTCAAACGGAACAGGGAGAAGAGGACAACGGAGCAGAGTCCTTTTGCTGGATTGTTCCTATTGCCTTTGAAGTGGCAGAGATACATGAGCGTAGTGGCTATATCCAGGCATTGCTTGGTGAGGGAGAAATTGCCCAACAAAGCTACCAAGAGTCCTTACGCTTGGTGCGCGAGGAGCGCAACAACCTGGATAAGCAAGCGTCCAAAACGCTGCTTGGACAACAGTTTGTGCTTGCTGAAGCGCGGCTCTACCGTCACCTTGCTGCGTTGGATGAACAGCATGGGAATTACCCATCGGCGTTTGCCTGGCTAGAACAGGCGATGGTGCTTGGGGCTTTTGGGGCAACGGAAGAGTTAAGCCGCTGCTATCTGCTTGGCGCACGTATCTACTTTACCCAGGGTGATTTTACCCATTCGCGGGAATGGGCACAGATGGCATTGAAACTGGCGAGCAAGTTGGATAATATCACCGACCAAGCCAATGCCTTCTTGCGGATTGGCGTTATCTCCTATGAACAGGGGGATTTTGCCGAAGCGGTGCCTGCCCAACAGGAGGCGTGTCGGCTCTTTGAGCAGTCCAATGTGTTGAGCCGCTACAATGATGCGCTCAACAATTTGGGCGTGACGTATGACCGTATGGGGCGGTGGGATGATGCGGTAAGTTGTTATGAGCGTAGCCTGGAAATTAGCGAAAACATCGGTGATGCGCTGGCACTCGCCCGCACCGCAAACAACCTTGCCCTGGTGTTGATGGCACAGGGCGAGCTTGAACGGGCGAGTAGCCTGTTTGAATATAGCTGTTCCCAGTTTAGCCGTATTGGGTCGGTGCAGGGGATAGCCTATACCACGCTCAACTGTGGCGAGGTGTTGCTCTTGCAAGAACGCCCAGAGGATGCGTTGACGCTCTTTTATGAGAGTATCGAAATCTTGGAGCGTATCAATGCACGGCTAGACATCCCAGAGGTGTTGCGCTTGGCAGCAGAGGCATTGTTGGCACTTGGGCAGATTGACCAAGCCCGCGACTATGCTACCCGTTCGTTGGAGACAGCACGGGAGCTTGGTATGGCGGTGGAAGAGGCTACGGCGTTGCGGGCGTTGGGGCAGGTAGCGTTCCAAGCAGGCGACCATGCTACGGCAAATAGCTACCTGGAGCAGAGCCAAGTAGCCCTGGAGCAGTTGGGTGAGCGATATGAGTTGGGGAAGGTAGTATTTTGTCAAACGCAGGTTGCCTTTGCTATGCAGCATCCGCGGGCATCGGAGTTGCTGTGCGAGGCAGAGCGTATTTTCCAAGAGTTGGATGCTCAACGCGATTTGCAGAAGGTGCAGGCGTTCGCCGCGGCGGTGGGGGGGTAGGGCATAAGGGTAGGTCATGTCGATTCCATGCAAATTCTCACCACAAAACCACAGAGACACAAAGTCCGGGCAAGAGATTCCCGACAGAAACGCAGACACCCGCTCCCCCTGCCCCCTCTCCCATTCCAGGGCGAGGGGGGGAACACCTGCCCGGTACCCCTTCTCCCGCGTAGTGGGGGAAGGGGATAGGGGATGGGGGCTGCCCGAAGCGACCCTCTCCCCCTGCCCCCCCTCCCAAAGGGCGAGGGGGAGGGGAGGGAGAATTGACGGGAGAGCCGTTGCATACAATGGTTTTACAACCAGACCTACCCCTAAACACCTACCCCCTTGCTCATAGAGGGCAAAGGAAAATCGAGGAGCATATGTGAGCCATCTTCCACTGATTCTCGCTGGTCTTGGACTGCTTCTGTTTGGTAGTATCATCGCCATATTCCTGTGGCAGCGGTTCTATCGTGATGATCCAAACAACACAATTCGCCGCATATTGAAGAACAGTACCGTACCCTTCGGGGTGCGGCTTATTGTGCGTGTGTTGGAGTTTCTCTTTGCGCTTGTGCTCTATAGCACGTTAGCAGGCGAGGAGATAGGACCCTACACACTGGCAGCCCTGCTGGTCGCGCAATATCTCGGCACCATCACCGAGTTTGGCTTGGGGGTGTTGCTCACCCGTGAGGTAGCAAAAGACCCTTCCACCGCCCCCCACCTCTTTGGCAGCACCCTCACCTTGCGCTGGTTGCTGGTGTTGGCAGCTGTCCCCATTGCAGCGGTGATCATTGGCACGTATGATGTGCTGGCATCGTTGGGGGTTGGCGAACCGATTACCCCGGTGGGGCAGATGGTCATATGGGTATTGTTGCTCACGCTCATACCCTCTTCCTACTCCGGCGCGGTGACAGCCCTGTTCAATGCCACAGAGCGCATGGAAGTCCCCGCTATCGTTGAATTGATAACGGCTATTTTGAGCGTACTCCTTCGCATTGGGGTATTGCTTATTGGTGCAGGGATTGTCGGGTTGGCGTGGGTTGCCGTTGGCGTTTCTACCGTGACTGCTGGTATCTACCTCGTTCTCCAAGTCCGTACCTTTTTTCGCCCAACGCTCCATTGGGATGCATCGTTGCTCAAGCAGATGCTGCCGCTTGCCTTCCCGCTAATGCTCAACAATCTGCTCAATGTGGTATTCTTTCGCTTTGATATGTTTCTCGTTAAGGCATTTGGTGGGGGGCAAGGCGACTTGCTTGTCCAGCAGTATGCCGTCCCATATCAGTTTATCAATATTGCACTGGTATTACCTCCAGTCATTACCTTTGCCGTTTTCCCGATGCTCTCGCGCCGCGCTAGAGGGGAGCGGGCGGCGTTGGCAGAGGCGCAAAACCGTACGCTTCAGGTGATGTTACTTTTAGCCTTCCCTATAGCAATGGCTATTTGCCTCCTGGCTCCAGATATGGTGACGTTCATCACCCGCCGCAATGCTGCCGATTACCTGCCGATTTCGGCGCATGTGCTGGCAATACTGGCGTGGTTTTTGCCGCTGTCGTTTGTCAATGGGCTATTGCAATATGTGCTGATTGCTATCAACCAACAATGGGTAATTACGCGGGCGTTCATCATTGGTGCCGTCTTCAACCTGCTTGCGAACCTTTTGCTCATCCCCCACTATGGGCTATATGCGGCGAGTGTCATTACTATCTTGTCAGAGGTGGTCTTGATTGCCGTGTTCCTACCACGGTTGCGCCACGAGCATTTGACTCCCCCGTTGGTTGCGCTCAGTTGGCGACCTGTACTAGCAACATTGGTGATGGGCGGGGCTTTGCTGCTGCTGCTTGCCGTGGATGTGCCGTGGGTTGTGGCGGCGGTGGTGGCGATACCAGTGTATGGCGGGGTGCTGTGGGGTCTAGGGGCGATTGGTCCAGAGGAGCGGGCGTTGCTGCGCCGGGTCGTGCGCCGGTGAGGGAGAGCACCCCGCCATTCGCCCCTACAATACATCCCTTCTTTCCGCGTGGTGGGGGCGAGGGGGAGCAGAACATCCCCTGCCCCAACCGAGAAACCGCGGGGGCAGGGGGGAGTGGTTGGAAGAGCAAGGACAACTATTTACCGCCATACTCACTCCATCAGCACCTTTTCACGCCATTCTTGCTCCACCAACGTCTGATACTGAGGGTCTGTATCACCAGCAAACGCCCGTTGCAAATCCTCGGCGGGGGTGGCATAGGGACTTAACCGCTCTGCCGAATCTTCAAGCAACTGCTGATCTTCTTCTGGTACCAACGAGACATCTATGCCATACCCAAGCCCAAAACCATTTTCAGGGAGGATATGTGCCGCTTGAAACTGTGGCTCCAGCAGCAGATTTGCCAACACCAGTGCTGCCGCTTTGTTTGGGGCATTCTTGGGGATAGTCACATAATTATAATCCCCAATCATATATTGATCTAGCACATATGCTCGTGCCGTCTCTGGCACCAGCCCATCTACAATCAATGGTCCCGTCCCGGCGATAATCTGGGTCATGCTAAAGTCTACCTCTTGATTGGAAAAGAGGCTATGCAGTTCGTTTTCATCTTTGGGGTAGGTTTCGCCCTGTCGCCAAAGACATGGCTCTATATCATTCAAAAATGCCCACAACTCCGGCGACCAGCGATCCCATGTTGCCTGGTCAAACTCGCGCCACAAGCCAGGGTCGCCGCTGATTTCATACAAGATACCCTTCACAAAGCGCGTCCCCTGAAACGCCCCTGGACCAGGAGCAATGTAGGTAAACCGGCCGGGATTGGCGCAAGCCCATTCGCCAAGCTCGGCGTAAGAACTGGGCAATTCTTCGCGGTCCATTCGTGCCGAATCATAGATAAGCTGCAACTGAGCAGATGACCACGGGCTTTCTAGCTCCTCTATCGGCTCGCCAAAGTCATAGGCAAGAGCAGGATTATCCCAATCTACATAGACGCTATTGGGCATCTTGCGAGTCCAACCACTGTAGAGCATATCTGCCTGTTTCAATGTGGCGAAGTTCTCGCCATTGATCCAGACAATATCTATGCTCCCTGGGTCAACCCCGGCTTCCTTCTCGCTCAACAATTGGTTGACAAATTCTATGGCATCAGACAATGGTACGCGGTTGAGGGTAATATCATACCGCTGCTTTAACGTTGTCCCATAGAAATCATCTATGAATGAGTTAATCGTTTCCGATCCTCCCCACATATACCAACTGACTGTCTGTCCCCGTGCCGCTGCCTCCACACTTGCCCAGTCGTCAAGGTCAAAGGATTCGGGGGCTGCTGCGGGTTGTTCAGACGATTCTGTGCCGCTATCTTCTGTGCGGCTATCTTGCGTACTTTCCCCCGTATTTGGTGCTGCTGTGGGGGCTGTCTGGATGGTCTGATTTCCACAGGCACCGACGACCAATGCGATGACGATAAGCAATACTCCAACAAACCACTGTGTTCGCATGTTTTGTGTACCTCTTCTTTCCTAAATTACTTTACTCTACCAGTAAACTGCTTACCTCATTGCTTGGTATGTAACGAAACGAGGGCTTGCACTTCTTGGAGCAGTTCTTCCCGATTATACAACCCTTTTTGCAAGGTGCGCTCTACGGCACCATTGAGTATAGCACGATCTTCCTGCGTTAGTTGTTTGGCAGTCACGACAATTACGGGAATAGCAGACCACGCGGGGGTAGTACGCAACGTTTGCACTACCTGGAATCCATCCATTTCTGGCATCATCAAGTCTAGCAAAATAACATCCGGTAGCTGTCTTTCTAGCTGTTCCAATGCATGCTTGCCATGTTCTGCTGGTATCACGGTCCAACCATCTTTTTGGAGCATACGGCAGAGCAATTCGCGGGTGGCAGGGTCATCCTCCACAACCAGAGCTTTCCCAACATGATCTTGCTCAATGGAAGGCTGCTGGTGATACCTATTGATGACCCGCATAAGCCGGTAGCGGTCTATGGGTTTTACGAGATAGTCTACTGCCCCAAGCGCAAAGCCCATCTGCCGTTCATCTACAATCGTCACGATGATAACCGGTATATCTTGCACATCTGGGTCTTGACGAAGTGCCGTTAGCACAGACCACCCATCCATTTGGGGCATCATAACGTCTAGGGTGATAACATCTGGTCGCCGCTCCCGCGCAACGTGCAATCCCTCTTGGCCACTTTTTGCCGTTATGACGCGGTAGCCCTCTTGGGAGAGATAATGCTGCATTAACTCGCGTGAGGAGAGATCATCATCAATAACGAGGATGAGTCCTGCGTGGGGGTATTCTTGCTCCCGTTGGATGACCTGAGAATCGGTAAGGTGATCGGATTGTCCCTCTCCCGTTGGGAGAAGTTCCTTGACCGTCACCTGAATAGGTAGCCATACAGTAAAGGTAGACCCTTCCCCCTCGTTGCTCTCCACGATGATGTCGCCGCCCATCATTTGGCAGAATAGCCGACTGATTGCCAAGCCTAGCCCTGTGCCCCCATACTTGCGGGTGGTAGAAGCGTCTGCTTGGGTAAATGCCTGAAACAGCCGTTGCAATTGGTCTCTGCTCATCCCAATACCGGTGTCTTTTATCTCAAAAATGATGTTCCAATTGATCTGTCCCGTTTCAACATTTTGGTGTGCTACCTGCCGGGTGGTAAATCTGATGGTTCCCTCTTCGGTGAACTTGGATGCATTGCTCAACAGGTTAAAGAGCACCTGCCGCACGCGCATCTGGTCGGCGTACATCTCCCCTATATCACTGGCACAGTCTACGACAAGATTGTTGTTGCGCTGGTTGACCAGGGGTTGAATGGTGGTATGCACATCTTGCACCATTGAAGCAACAGAGAACCATTCCAAGTAAAGGTCCATTTTGCCAGCTTCAATCTTAGAGAAATCTAGGATGTCATTGATCAGGTTGAGGAGGTGTTTGCCGGCGGTGTAGATTTTGTGGAGGTCTGGCACAAACTCGCCCATCTCCTCATCCTCTTCGGCTTCCTCAACCAGCATTTCACTGTAGCCAATGATGGCATTGAGGGGGGTACGGAGTTCGTGGCTCATATTGGCAAGAAATTGGCTTTTTGACCGATTGGCTTCTTCGGCGGTAGTCCGGGCTTCTTGCGCTTCAAGCGATTGAATACGCAAGGCTACATTGCGCTCCTCCAGCGACTCTGCTAGGTGTTGCAAGGAGGTTTCCCGATCTTGTACCGCATGTGCCATCAGGTAGAATGACGAAGCCAGTTTGCCTATCTCGTCGTGCGATTGGTCTTCGCCATAGAGGGTATAATCGCCACTCGTGACCCGCTCTGCGACCAGTTGAAGGGTCCTGAGCCGTGATGAGACACTCTTTCGGACAAACCATGTCATGATGATCAATGCCCCAAAAGCCAACAAGGTGAAGATTATCGTCAGTCCTCTGGTAAAATTGTGCAAGAAGAACATAATATCGCCCATACCAACTAGCACCCCAATTGTGCCATAGGTAGTATTTCGCACGGTGATGGGCACATACGCCAATGCATGGGGGATGGTATCTATGCGAATAAGGTTTTCTGAGACAACCACCTCGCCTGTTTTGGCTTGCTCTAGGGCTTCGGGGTCCATCAACATAGCTGATCGGTAGCTTGTGGGGGGGTCATTTTCACTATGTTCGAGATTAGTCCCTTCTGCCAACACGGTGTAGTCATAGATGACGGCTAAATGTAAGTGTGTATGGGCTAAGGATATGGTGTTGAGCAAGGTTTCATCTAAAAAGCGACTCGTGAGGATAGTCCCTACAACGTTGTTCTCCGAATCGCGCAAGGGCATAGCGACCACGAGGCGCAGCGATTCTGCCCCCTTGTTGTAGATAACTCCGCGTATGGGTAGCCCACGCGATCCAGCGTCTAGGTATTGGTTTTCCTCTTCTTTATTGCTCACTTCGACAATATCTACGAGACGGGTACCGGTGAGATCTACTACATCAATATCATCAAAGGTAAAGGATGAGGAACGGACAAATACGGCTACTTCTGCACTAGCGGCATTGCCCCGCTTTACGCTGGAGATGAGTTGTGGGTCTGAAGCCAAAACAGTAGTAGAGGTCTCTAGTTCTTTGTGCATACGCGCAAGTTCAAGCTGTACAGCGAGACTTTGCTGTTTCCCTTGTTCGCGTCCAGTCTGTATGGTGAGTTGGGTAACGCTGTTGTTAAGGAAGAGGAGAATGGTCACAAGGAGTAAGGAAAGCACCATGAAGACCACGAGATTGACCCGTACCCCAATACTCATACTATCAAGGAATCGCAAAATATGACGATACCCCCTATCAAGTCCACCAATGAGTGAACGCCACCAAGCCAAGGTTTGTTGTGGAAGACGGAATCGCATACGCTACCTAATTAGGTAAAAATCCTGTTATACAACATGCCTGTTATGCAATATGACTGTTGAGCAGGTTGCAAATTTGTTGACTTTGATCATATCATCATTGTACCTGATATTTGCGAATTTTGGTAACTCTTGCTCCTTATCCAGGGTCATGGCAAAATCCGGTTTGCCCCTCTCCCCTTCCCCCTTACAAGGGTAAGTCAGTCAGGCAAAGGCTACCTTTGTATTCCCCCCATCCCCTAGCCCCGCGTCCCAACGGCATCCCCCCATCCCCTAGCCCCGCGTCCCAACGGCATCCCCCCATCCCCTAGCCCCGCGTCCCAACGGCATCCCCCCATCCCCTAGCCCCG
>CAYPHM010000088.1:0-20656 GCA_964410555.1 uncultured Chloroflexaceae bacterium
GCCCCTTCCCCCACCGAGGGGAGAAGGGGAACCGGGCAACTCCCCCTCGCCCTTTATGGGAGAGGGGGCAGGGGGAGAGGGTTGTCGCCCTTTTATGGGAGAGGGGGCAGGAAGAGATTGTGAAAAGAAGGTCAATAACCCTTTGATTGTGCATTTTTGACATGACCTTGTGGCAAATGGATCATTGACACAACCCAGGGTTTAGGGGATATTGTACAAACAGGGTAAGCAAGTGGTATAATTCATAACAAGAGAACGTTATTTCGCTTATATTTTGAGGAGCAAGAAGTGGTTGGGTTGTATGAGCCAAAAAAGTGATTTGCCTTTTGGCAGTGAGTTTTCCCCTTCACAAATCAACCTCAAACGAGTGTTAGTACTAGCCGAGACCTATCATGGGGATTGGAGAGGTTTTGAGGATGCTGTCTATGAAGAATATTTCTGTCAACATAATACAACAGAACGAAATAAACGCAAATTAGCAAACAATACCAAACTTGGTATGATAGCCTATGGTATCATTGATCGTGAAGGTAATCTTACCGAAGTAGGGAACCATCTGCTAGACCTCAAGGATGATGATTCAGCCCTCTATAATGCACTAGCACGGCATATTCTGCTCCATTTAAATGGTATGAGTATGGTCCAGTGTATTCAAGATATGGTAGCAGCAGGTGAGCAAGTCAACTTAACGAGTTTGCGTGAAGCCCTAGCTATCCGTGATATTCATTACCCATCTGGGGGCAAACATCCAAGTATGATGCGCCTTTGGCTGGCAAAAGCTGGCATATTTATTGGCGAACGTTGGCAAGTAGACGAAATTCGTGTAAAAGAAGTCCTTGAAGTAACAAGCGGTGAATTTGATGTTTTGGCGCATTTTACGGAAGTACAACGAGCTTTCTTACGCGCCTTAGCAAACACTAGTATAGTTACGCCACAACCAGCAAATGAGATTGCTCGGTTAGCATCAGCTACCTATGGGGTAAGGTTTCCTGAAAAGAGTTTGCCTAGTCTTGTACTTAACGATTTAGAAACCGCCGGGTATATCACGACCCAAAAGACGACAAGTGGGAGGGGAGCAAAACCATTTCTTGTTACCCCAACAGCGAAACTCAAAGCAGAGGTGGTTAATCCATTACTTGATCAGCTAGAACGACAAACCGACCCACGGTTGCGAGACATACTGAAAAAATCCCTTACCGATATTTTGGCTGAACTCACGTCTCCTGATAGACATATGGCTGGATTGGCTCTTGAAGCACTAGGCTTTAAACTCATGCGATTGCTTGATATGGATTATGTCGCTACACGATTGCGTGGCAGAGCAACAGGTGGGGCTGAAGTGGACTTAATTTTTGAATCATCACGGTTGGTCTATTCCCGTTGGCAAGTGCAGTGTAAGAACACCAGCCGGGTGTCGCTTGACGATGTGGCTAAGGAAGTTGGTTTGACACATATGCTCAAGAGTAATGCTATTGTTATGGTATCTACAGGCGACATCAGCGGTGAAGCCCGCCGCTATGCAAATAAAGTGATGCAAGACTCAAATCTTGCTATTGTGATGCTGGATAAAGGAGACTTGGAAAAAATTACGCAGCGAGCCGCAAGTATTGTAGAGGTATTTGAGCGTGAAGCAAAGCATGCCATGCGGCTCAAGACCCTGGATTTTGACAAATGACCACACCGCAATCCCACACGCCATATTGTACCTTTCACCAAACCCGCTACGGGGAGATCATCCTCGGCGACTCGCTAGAGGTGCTGTGTGCTCGTGACGAAGCATCGGTAGACCTGATTATGACTAGCCCTCCCTTTGGTCTGGTGCGTAAGAAGGACTATGGCAATGTCCATGCAGATGAGTATTGCGATTGGTTTCGTCCCTTTGCTGAACAATGCTATCGTGTCCTACGTGATACGGGGAGTTTGGTCATTGATATAGGCGGCGCATGGAACCAGGGTAAACCCACACGACACCTCTACCACTTCAAATTGCTGATTATGCTTTGTGAGGAGTATGGTTTTCATTTAGCAGAAGAGTTCTACTGGTGGAATCCATCCAAGTTGCCAACACCGGCTGAGTGGGTAACGGTACGCCGTATCCGGGTTAAAGATGCCGTAAATACCATATGGTGGCTTTCCAAAACCCCGTGGCCAAAGGCAAGCAATAATCGGGTGTTGCAACCCTACAGCTCCAGTATGCTTGACTTGCTAGAAAAAGGGTACAAAGCCAAAAAACGCCCATCAGGACACGATATTAGCGAGAAATTTTCTTACAACAATGGGGCTGCTATTCCCCCCAATCTCATTGCTCTGCCTAATACGGAAAGCAACAGTTATTACCTACGCTATTGCCAAGAAAACAATTTGCCGGTACACCCCGCTCGCTATCCTGCTGACCTGCCAGAATACTTCATACGTATGCTGACAGATTCAGGGGACATGGTAATAGACCCCTTTGGTGGCAGCTGTATTACGGGTGAAGTATGCGAACGTCTAGCGCGTTATTGGCAGTGTATTGAGTTACAAGAAGACTATCTCCGTGGCGCACTCGGACGATTTGAGCATGCTAGTCAAGAGAAGCCGTTGGGCAACCCCCAGGATGCGAAAAACTACTACCGTATCCCACGTCCGGGTATGCTTTGGAATGGGCAAGAAACAGAGCGTTTGCCAGAAGATGGCGGACAGAAACGGCGCAAGAAGTCATCGAATGGGGAAGAGCAAAAGGGGAAGACGGATTAGTCTTTCATGTCCCCACCCCCATCTCCCTCATCCTTGCTGCCGCCAAGTGACGGCTGCATCATCCCCAACGCCACCCGCGCATCAAACAGCATCTTCTCGATAACCGTTGGGTCTGGTTCTTCTACCGGTAATGCCATCACAAAGTGGTTCAAGATGTGGCTACGCTCGCGCAACAGGTCAGTCCACGTAGCATCAGGTTGGGTGCGCTGCAAATCAGCCAAGTAGAGACCCGCAAACTCCACCAACTTTTCTTGCGTGTCCTCAGTAAGTTGCACCATGCTCCCTGCCACAGAAAAGAGTGGAATAGGCTGCTCCTCCTCGCCATCTTCTGGCGGTGTGTCTAGCCCCTGTTGCACCCACGCTGGCGGTTGTCCTGCGTCCTTTATCCCCACCGGCACAATATGCCCCACCATCACCTCGCCCACCAAAAGACGCTTGGTTGCAGCCTTGTCCTTCACCACATACACCCCATCATCGAGCAGGTCGCGGGCGGTTATGCCAAACCCCTTGTCTACCTCTTCCACGACATACGGGCGCAACCGTACCCCCACCCACTGTTTCAACAAGCGGGATTCATAGCTATCAAGTTCAAGCTCACCACGCTCGGCAGCATCTACCATACGCTCAACCAGCGTGGGACTACCTTCTGGCACATAGTCAAAGGCAAACCACACCAAAAAACGGGATGCCCCCTCTTCCTCAAGATCATCCAATTCAGCCATCTGGTCAGCAGTATACTCACCATTCCAATACAGTTCTATTGCTGATGCTACTTGGTCTGGCACCTCTTGGGCAGCTTCCATAATCTTTGCCATCAGCAGACCTTCAGCCTCGTGCAGTCGGCGTTGTTCGCTTTTCTGCTCATCCTGTATCGGCAGGTGACACTCTTTGTACTTCTTGCCGCTGCCACACCAACAACTATCGTTTCTTCCGAGTTTCTTTTTTTGTTGTTTCTGTTGTTTTCCCATATGGTCTTTCTTTATTCCCCTAGTGTGGGAGATTAACGGGTTCCATAAGCAATGCATGGTGTTCTAGCCACCGCAACTGGTCATCTAGCGTCATTATAGCCATCTGCTCTTGTGATGAATCATCTGGCAATGGCGATAGCTCTGCCAAGATCGCCTCCAATGCTGCATAATCTCGCGTTCCGTCCATGTAGGCAAGCAAATGTCGCTGCTGTTCATTCAACCGCACCCTATTGTGCAACAGATTGGTCACGATGTCCTGCTGCTGTGCCTGTACCCGTGCCAATGGTCGCACTCGCGGCATCGGGGCAGTATGGGTTGCCCTATGGGAGAGCGGGGGAGAGGGGGCAGGGGGAAAGGAGAGTGAGGGGAAAAAGAATCTGTCCCACACAGAAATTGCCCCTGCATAAACTGCTACGACATGGTATAATTTTACCTACACAAGTTTTGGGATTGTGGAGAGAACCTCTCTCTCCTTAACTGAGAATAACGTATGTTGATTTGTACACACCCGAATGGAATAACCAGTTGCGGTACTGTCAATCGTGATATTGCCCACTTTTGCCGAAAGTGTGGAGGAGCACTCCGCTACCATTCCAAGCGACTCCACAATACCGGAGCCTTGATAAAACGCTATCGTATCATTGGAGCCATTGGATATGGAGGATATGGGGCTGTCTATAAGGCAGAAGATAGCAAAGGTGACAAAGGAACCGTTGCCCTCAAAGAAACCATTGATGTTCAGAGCATCAGCGGGTTTGAGAGTGAGTTTCATGTCCTGCAAAACCATATGCACGATAATCTCCCCCACTACCATGAGATGTTCGTGTTTGAAGGCTATGGCTACCTGGTGATGGAGTACATCCCAGGGCAAAACTTGCAGCACATTTTACAGAAACAACACGGTCCTGTCCGAGAAAAATTAGTCCTGTTCTATGCAGACCAACTGTGTGATGTCTTGAGCTACTTGCATAATCAAGACCCGCCTATTTTTCATCGAGACATCAAACCCGCCAACATTCGCCTAACACCAGAAGGGTTAATCAAACTGGTAGACTTTGGCTTATTCAAGCAGGGAACCCAGAAAACCCGCAGCACGATACGCGGTCTAGGCACCCCCATCTATGAACCGTTCGAACAGTTTGGGCGGGGCAATACCGACCAACGGAGTGATATTTATAGCCTGGGAGCAACCCTCTACCACTTGCTAACCGGCAAACAACCGCTTTCTGTGCCAGACCGTATTTCTGAAACAGATGACCCGCTCCCATCCCCAAAGCAGGTCAATCCAGACATTAGCGAACCAGTCTCTAATGCGATTGTCAAAGCTATGAACATCTTTCAGCACAAACGCCAGCCGGATATTGCTGCCTTTCGCCGCGAGTTATTCGGGCAGATTAGCTATCCACAGGACTATGAACAAGAACCTTCTCCCTTTACCGAAGCAGAACGCCAACTTATCAAGGATCACTCACTGCTTGAACACATTGAGTCTATCTACACGCTAGATTACATCACCTCCCATGTAAACGCGATGCAATCTCCGCCACGCGAGGTCTTTACCCCCAAAGCGTATCGGGAATGGCGCAGAGAGATCGAATACCTCTCGGAAGAGTTTGGCAAGGCAAAAGGCTACTGGTGCTATGTCCCCCCAGGAGAGTACCTTATCGGCGGATGGGAAAAGGGCGACCAGCGAGAACTGATCTCCCTGCCCCTTTTTTGGATTGGACGGTTTTTGGTGACAGTAGCTCAGTTTGCCGCATTTCTCGACGCTGGCGGATATGGCGAACAAGCGCAGCATTGGTGGACTCCCAATGGCTGGTCGTGGAAGAAAATCAAGAGTCGATCCCGCCCAGGGCAATGGGATAATCCCACGTTTAATGATGCAGAACAACCTGTTGTGGGGGTTAGTTGGTATGAAGCGGTAGCCTTTGCTGCGTGGCTCTCGGAACTCCTCGCTGAACATATGCCAAAGGGGTATGTCATACGGCTACCCACCGAGGCAGAGTGGGAAGTTGCCCAATCTTACAACCATGAGCGACAACGCTGCTACTATCCCTGGGGAGAGGAATACCCCTCGTCTGAACGGGCTATCTATGAGCAAGGCGAGCTTGGGCATACGGTGCGGGTGGGGACGTGTCCCGCTGGTGCCGCAGCTTGTGGGGCGCAGGATATGTCGGGTAATGTGTGGGAATGGACTAGTAGCAATGCCCATGACTACCCCCAAAAAGCCCACCTTCTCCGCAGGGATGTCACACCGGCGGAGTGGAATGTGCCGGTGCGGGGTGGGTCGTGGTGGGATTACCGCACGTTTATGCGCTGCGGCACGCGAGACAAGTATCGCCCAGATTTTCCCGCACATATCTTTGGTTTTCGGTTGGTTGTGGCACCAAAATAATGACTCTTTGTACGCATAGAGTTGTAACCTTTTGCCCCAATACTGCATCGTATTTACAACATGATCCGGCGGGGGGCTTTGGATTCTCGTTTTCTCGTCAGGGGGGATTGACAAGACCCTACTCTTAACGTATACTTTTTAGGTATATAAGCTATATTTGCTGAGTATTGATTTTTTCAGCACAGCCAAATCTATCCCAAAAACCAAACCCATGCACTTAGGTCGTCTACCGCACAAAACCATACAGCAGACAACATAGAGATACCAAGATATTTACTTCGTTAGGGAAAGCGAGAAGAGCTATGGTTATTGTTCAAGTCCGCAAGACAGGTTTATCTCTGATGATCCTCATCCTCTCGTTGGGGGTGCTCTTCTTGAGTGGGTGTAGTTCGTCCCATGCTTCTCCAGCCTCTTCTGATGTGACGCTTGGAGCCGTTGGGACAAGCTCCATGGGGGCTAACAGCGATTCAACCAACCGGCAAACCCAAGTTGCAGAGCGTCCTAACCCGGTTGCCTATATGTATAAGGTCAGTTCAAGCGAAGGGTTCGCTATCATAGACTCTGTAACCCCCAAATGTACCGCTTGTCATCGTATCAGCACCAAAGGCAACAGCAATGGACCGGGTCCCAACTTGAATGGCTTAAAGGATCGAGCAGCATCACAAGTAGAGGGTTTGAGTGCGCGAGAGTATGTCAAACAATCTATCCTTGACCCAGGAGCGCATATTGTAAAGGTCTGCCCAAAAGGTGATTGTGTTGATGTGATGTACAAAAACTATGCAGAGAAGATTAGTAGTGAAGAAGTAGAAAAATTGGTAAGTTTTCTCTTGACCTTGAATGAAGAACAACCCTACACTGATTATGATGACGATGATGACGATGACGATGATGACGATGATGACGATGATGACGATGATAACGATGATGACGATGATGACGATGATGACGATGACGATGACGATGACGATGACGATAAGTAGTCTGCTGAATTGACACCAGTCAGAAATAGCTCTCCCCCCTAGCACATATCCACAGCATTTGCTGGAATACATCAACTATAGGAACTTCAACGGTTTGGAAGGTTTTGGGACACACTGTCTTTAGCCTTTCTTTTTTTGTCTTGTTTTGAATCGAAAAAGTCAGGAGATGGATCATCTTATGATAAACATGGGGAAACACCTTACCTTTCTATTGATTAGTCTAGTTACCATAAGCGTATTGGCTGCATGTGGCAACAGTACGCAGCAACCAGTAGCATTGCGTCAAGTTACTGAAACTGATGGCATCTCAGGGGATAAAACGAGCGAGAATGAAACGAGCGAGGTAAAGGAAACTCCAACTGTCCCCGAAGGGGATTTTGCCTTCCCTGAGTATGCCACAATGGACGTTGACTCAATAGACCTTGCGCTAGGGGAAGAGCAATATATTGGGGCATGCGCCGCCTGCCACGGACAGGATGCTCACGGTATTGAAGGTATAGACCTGGATCTACGGCGCAGTAAGTTCATCGGTGGGGCAACACCGGAAGAGTTAGCGTTGTTTCTCATCCGTGGGTTAAGCATCAACAACCCCTTTAATGTGAGTGAAATACGCATGCCGCCGAGAGGAGGGCGCGAGGATATGGACAATCAAGACATGCTCCATATTGCCGGCTATCTCAAGAGCATCAACAATCAAGATATTGGTGAAGAGCGCGTAGCCGCTTACCTTGAATGGCTCAAGAGCGAGGAGGCGCAGGAACTTGAGACAACGCTAGAAGTGGGCAAAGAGGGACTTTCTGGCGCAGCCCTAGATGGTCAGACAACCTATCTACGGTTTTGTGCAGTGTGTCACGGTCCCAATGCTGAAGGGGTAGACACGTTGGGTAAGGGGTTTCGTGATAGTGAGTATGTGGCAGATTTGACCGACGAGGAACTCAAGGAATTTCTCAGCATTGGGCGGACAGATGATGACCCGCTCAACGAAACGGGCATTGAGATGCTGCCATTTGGTGGGCAGCCCTACCTCACTGATGAAGAGCTAGACAACTTGGTTGCCTATATCCGGGTGATGAATACTGGTGACTTTGTACCGCCACGCACTGCTGATATGCATGGGACTATTGGCTTGAATACTACGCCTTTGCCCTTGCAAGAAGAGGCTTTCGCCCTAATAGATAGTATCACCCCGCGCTGCTTTTCCTGTCACGTCATTGGTGATCGGGGGAATCAAAATGGACCGGGACCAAATCTCAACGGCTTGAAAGATCGAGCCAGTGAACAGGTTTCAGATATGGATGCTGAAGCATATGTCCGCTCTTCTATTCTCGATCCAGGGTTCTTTTTGGTTGAAGAATGCCCCCGTGGACCTTGTGTAGATGTGATGAGCAAGAACTATGCTGAGAAGTTGTCTGATGATGAGGTTGATTTGTTGGTTGAGTTCTTGTTGAGCCTGCCAGCAGAATAGCCGTTGCCCCTTCGGGCAGATCCCATCCCCCTGCCCCTTCCCCCACCGAGGGGAGAAGGGGAACCGGGCAGGTAGCGGCTCCCCCTCGCCCTTTATGGGAGAGGGGGCAAGGGGGAGAGGGTTGTTTGTCCCCCCATCCCCTAGCCTCTTCCCCCACCGCGCATCCCCCCCATCCCCTAGCCCCTTCCCCCACCGAGGGGAGAAGGGGAACCGGGCAGGTAGCGGCTCCCCCTCGCCCTGGGATGGGAGCGGGGGCAGGGGGAGAGGGTGTCGCCCGTTATGGGAGCGGGGGGCAGGGGAGAGGGTGGACAAGAAGAGCAAAAATTCTTTGATTGTGCGACTTTGCCATAGCCCTAGGTAAGGGCAAAGGAATGGAAAGGACGAGACAAACAGGATGCCTACACAAGATGGGCTTGCCATCAGATTAAACCAACTCAGTGCAGGACTCCCAGGATTATCAGTAAGTTGGGGCAATCTTTTAGCTGAAGCTGGCGTGGTATGTTTTGAACGTAAGTCCCATACTAGAGGCGTAAAGCTCAAGGTTAAGGGAATGACCTCTGTGACATTTCTTGTTTACTGGGATCATGAATTGACTGAACAAATTACTGCTTCTTGGGATGACGATGAAATGGTTGAGTATGGGGCTTGTGCTGTTGCTATTCTCCTTATACTCAAACTCACCCCTTACACGGTGGTACGCCGAGCACGAAAAGGGGAAGGGGTTGATTATTGGTTAGGGTTCAAAGATACAGCGTATCCTTTTCAAGAGAGCGCACGTCTTGAAGTTTCTGGTATCCTTGAAGGTAAAAACAGTACAATTACTGCACGAGTAAAAACCAAAAAGGAACAGACTAGACCTACTGACAGAGCAACACCAGCTTATATTATTGTTGTTGAATTTAGTAATCCTCTATCTCATGTGGAAGAAAAATGAGCCGTATTACTGAATTACATGATCAAGCAATGGAATTATCGGACGAAGCCTTTATCGCTAAACGTGCCGGCGATAATGAACGTGCCGATGTATTGTCGCGCCAAGCATTTGAGCTAGAAGCAGCAGCGGCAAACATGATGAGTAATGCCTTAGAAATTGAACCAACCCGTTCTGTCCTGTATCGCAGTGCTGCTTCAATGGCTATGGATATTGGCAAACTGCGTGAAGCAGAAAAACTGATTACTGCTGCCTTGAGTGGAGACCCCCCTCCTGATATTGCTGATGAATTACGAGACTTATTAGAGAAAGTTCATTTTGATCGTCACCTAGACCTATGCGGTATCACATTGGCTCCCGGTGAATTTCAATTCAGTATTGCCGGGAGTGTCATATCGTATGGTATGACTTTGAGCAATGTCTTCATTGAACGCATTACTAACATGGAAAAGGTTATCTTTCGTACAGTAGAACGCATGCTCAACATTCCATTTCGAGAGCGAGGTTCTAGCAAAAGTTCAGTGCGAGAGGGATATAGCTTGTATATGGCAACCCCTAGGTCAAACAGTTTTGCGGTAATTTTGCGTCTTGGTCGTCAAATGCAACTTCCTGGAATTGATCTTTCTGAGAAAGTTATCACCGATGTTGTGAAATCTTTTGAGATGGTCAATACTGGACAAGAAAAGCATCTTCGTGAGCATATTCCTGATGAATCCTATTATCGTAACTTTGTCCAACTTGCAAAAACCATAGCCCCGGATGGAGAACAAGTACGCCTAGTTGGACTCACCGCTGGAAATGAGAACCAAGAGATGCGAGTACGGTTCACTCGAAAACGAGATGACATACAACCTCTTCCCCCCCCACCAGATGAATCACCTGATGATGAAGGGAAACCTATCACCATACAAGGTCGTTTGAAATTTGCTGATGCTCGCGGGAATGAACAATCTATTCGTCTTGTTACCCCAAAAAAACATTATCACATTGTTGTGCCACATGGAATGATGAACGATATTGTCCGTCCTCTTTGGGATGATATTGTTCTGGTGAAAGGAATGCAGTATGGTAAGAAGATATACCTAAGTGATATTGCTAGAGTCTGAAGTTGTGACGTACCCCCATTTAGGTTGCGTATTGACACTCCCCAAAAAATGTGCGATCATGCCCATATCATTGACAAGCTGACTCGCTGTTTATCCATACTTTTGTGGCAAGCTCATGTGCATCATGAGAGCAGTCATAGAAAGCCATCGGTCTCGATGCCCATGTTTCGCATACTCAAAGCTCGGCTCTCATGGCGTATCGCCTTTTGGGTATTGATCACTATCATCACCATTGAAGTCATCATCGTGTACCCTTCCTATCAGGTACGCAAACAAGAACTGCTTGCTCAACTAGAAACGGTAGGAAAAAATACCATCCTCCCCATCCTCAACCTTGCCCAGGTGAATGGCGAAGGGGGCGATCTACTCCCGCTTGCCGAGCAGCTTGCTGAAGGCACCCTCGTGCTTGGCGGCGCGTTCTATCTCCCTGGTGGGCAGCCGCTTGGGGTCTTTGGCGAACCCCCTGCTATCTCCTACTCTGGGATGAATGAGAACGACATGCGCCAAGTTTTGAGTGCTGATGGGCTACGCTATGATGTTGCCTGGGACCATAAAACGCTCAACACCCGCTTTTATACCGTTGTTCGCTTAGATGCCAGCCAAGTAAAGGCAGAACTTAACGCCTATGTCTGGCGCATGATGGGCTTTATTATCATCATTTCCAGCTTTGTGACCGCTGCCGCTATGCTTGCGGTGGGTATCACCACCATTACGCCTATTCTCAAGTTGCACGAAAACCTGCTGGCAACCGGCGAAGACAATGGACACCATATAGTTCACCTGCTCCCCAACCGCCCCGATGAACTCGGTGACGTGATGAGTGCCTTTACCACAATGGCACGCAAAATCCAACAACGCACATCCCAACTCCAAATGACAAACATCCAACTGATGGAACTCAACCAACGCTTGCAACGTGAACTCACCATGGCGCAGAAAATCCAGCGCAGTTTGCTGCTCCCCGCCGAACCTTCGTGGAATGGGCCTGTCACCCGTTGCTACACCACCCCCATGAGTGCTGTTGGTGGCGACTTCTACGTCTATCACAACCAAGAACCCGGTAAGTATGGCATGGCGGTGGGGGATGTCTCTGGCAAGGGTATGCCGGCTGCCCTGCTGATGGCAGTCAGTCTCGCCTCGTTTGACTCCATTATTAAGCAGAATGTCAACCCCAATATCCTGTTGACCCACCTCGACGAAGCTATTGCCTTTTATACCCGTACTACTCGCCTCAACTGTGCTTTGGTCTATATGCTCTTAGAAGCCTATTTCCCCGATGATCAGCAGGAAAATCAAGCAGATCATGCCAATACGGTCTATACCATGACGGTAGCTAATGCGGGATGTATTCATCCCATCATCCAGCGGCAAAGTGGCACAGTGGAATGGGTAAACGTTAGCGGTATGCCGCTTGGCATTGGGTTGGGGGCAAAGACTGGCTACCACGAGGCAACCCTGCCCCTAGCATCGGGAGATACGGTGGTTATGTGTAGCGATGGCATCATTGAAGCGCACAATGGACAGGGCGAGATGTTTGGCTTTGAGCGTATGGAGGAAACGGTGCTCAATGGTCCCCAGAGCAATGCGGATGCAATGTTGCACCACATCTGCGAGCAGGTTCAGCAATTTGTGCAAGAGCAGGAAGCGCACGATGATTTGACGTTAATCGTTGTCACCGTGTAGATAGCGTGTCCCTATGACGTATCATCGTATCATCCGAGCTATCCAGCCCTACCTCGCGCTTTTGCCTGCCCTCAGCCTCATTGTGCTGCTCTTTGGTAGCAGCGTCATCTATGGGGTATCACAAAGTCTCGGCTACCTGCCCTTTATTGGTGAAACCACCCTAAGCCTAGAAGCCTACCATAAGGTCTTGATAGGCCCATCCCGCATATCCCGCGAATTTTACCCATCGCTTGGTTTTACCCTGTGGGTCAGTATAGCTTCTGCGGTGCTTGCCGCCTTTGTTGCCCTGCTCCTCGTTACGCTGTTGCCCCCATCACGCCAGCAAAAAAGTACCCATAGTACCCTGTATATCAACCTTGCGTTGCCCCATTTGGTCTGGGCTATTGGGCTAAGCTTGCTCTTGTCACAGAGCGGCATACTTGCCCGATTTGCCAATATGTTCGGGGTAATCGACAGTCCAGCAGACTTTCCCATTCTGATACGGGATCGCTATGGCATCGGGATTATTTTGGCATACGCTGGTAAAGGTATCCCCTTCCTCACCCTGATCATCTTGGCGATTTTGCGCTCACAACCAGAGGGCTACCACCATGTCGCGCAAAATCTAGGCGCGACCCGTTGGCAGCGGCTTTGGTACGTCACCTATCCCCTCGTTTTGCCGGGTATCTTTGCCGGGGCATTGCTCATTTTCGCCTTTGCCTTTGCGTCCTATGAAGTAGCCGCTATCTTAGGCATGCGCCACCCGCGTATGCTGGCAGTTTTGGCTCTCGATTTCTTTCTCAACACTGATCTGCGTAGCCGTGCAGAAGGGATGGCAATTAGTGTTATCATGGCGATAGTGGTCTTGGTAGTAGCAGGAGTCGCCCGGTATCTCAATGCTCGACAACAACAAACGTAAAACGTACCCCCCATTAACTATAACTATGATAAACAATCACAAACAATCGTTTCATGTCACCCTAGCACAGTATGGGATTGCTGCCTCCCTGTGGCTCGCCCGTCTTACTATTGGGCTGTTCCTCATCCTACCCGTGGTTATCTTCATCCCCTACGCCTTCTCCAAACGTTGGTTCTATCCAGATATTATCCCGGCGATCTGGACTGTTGAGCCGTTTCTTGACCGCATCACCAACAAGAACACCCTCTCTGCCCTCTGGTTGAGTTTTATCATAGCGGTATTGGTGACGGGAGTGTCGCTGTTGGTAGCCTATCCTGCTGCCCGTACACTTGGCACTCACCCCATCCGGGGAAAATCATTCATCATGCTGTTGCTCTTCTTGCCTACTGTCGTGCCACCTATCACCACAGGCATGGGGCTAAATATCCTTTTCCTCAAAGTAGGGTTAGCTGGAACGATTGTCGGGGTCGTCTTGGTGCATCTTATCCCGGTGCTCCCCTATACCGTCTTTTCACTAACCAGCGTCTTTGTCCGCTATGATCCTACCTACGAACACCAAGCCCTTGTGCTTGGCGCAGGGAGACTACGGATTTTCTTTACCATCACGCTACCCATGATCCTACCGGGCTTGGTAGTGGCAGCATTGTTTGCCTTCCTCATCTCATGGAGCGACTATCTGCTCACGCTGTTTCTTGGCAGTGGACAAGTGCTCACGCTGCCTATCCTGTTGTTTTCTACTGCTGCCGGCGGCAACCCTACAACCATAGCCGCCCTCTCGTTGTTGTTCATTGCCCCGCCTATCCTCTGTATTGTGCTGGCAGCCCGTATGATAGGGCATCATATGATCCCTGGACAATCATGGAACTATTAACATGGAACTATTGAGCGAGGTTTTCACGATGGACAATGCTCAACAACCAACGTTTCCCGTATTAACCACCCCACGATTGGTACTCCGTGAGATGAGCTTTGACGATCACGAGGACATCTTCACGATGTTCTCCAATGAAGCGGTGACTACCTACCTCGATATAGCAACCATGGAACGTCCAATTGAAGCCATGTTCTTCATCAAGATTATGAAAGAACGCTTTGAGAAGGGGCGCGGTATCCGATGGGTCATCACCTTGCGTCATAGTCAACAGGTGCTTGGCACATGCGGGTATAATCATTGGGGCTACCCCGTCCAGAATTACCGCGGGGAAATCGGTTATGATATGGCACAGGACTATTGGGGGCAGGGGTTTATGGGTGAAGCCCTTGACAGTATCATTGGTTATGGCTTTATGGTTCGCAATCTCAACCGCATAGAGGCATTGGTGCTGCCAGAAAATACCCGCTCTATTCACCTGCTCCAACGGCTTGGATTTTATAGGGAGGGAACACTTCGCCAGTATGCATGGTTTAAGGCAAAGTTTTGGGATGTGTTGAGTTTCTCGTTGCTAAGGCAAGATTGGCATGACTGAAGTTATCCTAGAAAACCTGACTCGGCAATTTCCCCGTCAACCAGAACCGACTATTCACCACATCTCATTGACAATACAGCGTGGCGAACTGCTGGCATTGCTTGGACCCTCTGGCAGCGGCAAATCTACTATCCTCAAGCTCATAGCCGGCATTGACCAGCCGGATGATGGCGATATACGGTTCAATGGCGAGAGTATTTTGTCCATACCTGCCAATCGGCGGGGGGCGGCGTTGATGTTTCAAAAAGCCTACCTCTTCCCCTTCTTGACTATTGCCGATAACATCGGCTTTGGGCTAAAGGTCAAGAAGGTGCCAAAAGCGACTATCCGTAGCGAAGTTGCCCGGATGCTTGCTATAATAGAATTACCTGGTATGGAGAAACGGTATCCGGCGCAGCTTTCGGGGGGAGAGCAGCAGCGGGTAGCGTTAGCGCGTTCGCTGGTGATACAACCTAGCGTGTTGATGCTGGATGAGCCGCTCAGTAGCCTAGACACCGCTGTGCGACAGACGCTACAAGAGGTGATACGCCGTGTCCAACGTGAAATGGGCATCACGACGATTATGGTCACGCACGATTTGAGCGAGGCAATAGCTATGTCAGACCGCATCGCCCTGCTCCTCAACGGGACTATCGCCACCTGCGATACCCCCTCGCGGTTGTTTCATCGTCCCCCCACGCGCAGCACGGCGCGATTTGTGGGCATCTCTACCTTTCTGTATGGGCAGGTGATGGGCAATCAACTAGTTATGGGTAGCGGCACCCTGACGATAGCGACAGACTCACGGCTATCATCGCCGCCAGCATCGTCTGCGCTTTTTGCCATACGCCCAGAACATATGCGCCTGCTCGATACCCCCGCCGACAATACGCTCCCTGCGACCATAACCGATGTGCTCTACAAGGGGGAGTATACCGAGTATCAGGTGACATTGCCGGGGCAGACGAGCCGCATACGCGCCTATCATACCACGCCGAGCTATGCGCCAGGAGTGCATGTTTCGGTGCAGTTCCCTATGGAGCACCTGTTTGAAGTGAAAGATGAGTGAGCATGATTTGTATTGTTGGGGCAGGAGCAGCCGGATTAGCCACCGCGTATGCGTTGCAGCGGCGCGGACTCGACTACCACGTATTGGAGCGGCATACGCCCGGTGCCACCTGGGGCAACCACTATGATCGGCTCCATCTGCACACGCTCAAGCAGGTGTCGGCATTGCCGGGTTTGCCCATGCCAAAAGACTATCCGTCTTTCCCCTCAGCAGCGCAAGTCCAAGCCTATTTGGAAGAATACGCTCGCCATTTCAACTTGAACATGACGAGCTATTGTGAGGTAAGCAGGACTACATGGGACAAGGGGGTATGGCATATCCAGACAAGCAAGGGGGAATTACAAGCTACGACATTGGTAGCAGCAACGGGTATATGGAGCACTCCTTTTATGCCTACCTTTGATGGGCAAGAGACGTTTACCGGGTCTGTCATGCATGCCAGTGCATACCGCAATGCAGAGCCGTTCAAGGGGCAGCGGGTGTTGGTCATTGGCGGCGGTAATACCGGAGCAGATATAGCAACTGAACTGGCAGAACAGGCAGCATTTGTAGCCATTGCCATACGGAATGGGGCAACCTTTGTACCTCTCCCTACATCGCCGCTGGCAATGCGGCTGCATGCCCGGCTTTTGCGGGTGCTCCCCCCCTTCATTACCGAAACCATCATCCAACATACCCGCCGTGGCTTTAGTCACTTGGGGATTTTCCCGCCTGTCACCCGACTCATAGACACGTACCCAGTGGTAGGCTATCACCTGCCACAAGCGGTAGAGGAAGGCAACGTGACGGTTTATCGGGGTATCAAGCGGTTTACCAGCAGCGGGGTGCAGTTTCAAGATGGCATACTTGGGACGTTTGACACGATTATCCTAGCGACAGGCTATCGCCCAACGGTGCAGTTTGTGGCAGAGGAGATCGAGCTAGACGAAGCGGGTCGCCCAAAGGTAGATAAGGTGTGGCGGTCTGTGAAGAACCCCCACCTCTATTGCGTGGGCTATTGGTACCCGACTACCGCCGGTTGGTTGCAAACTATTGGGCGCATTGCCCAACAGGTGGCGAAGGTAATAGCAAAGCAACAGGAGCAGTAGACCCCCATTATGCGCCTTTGGACTCTACACCCCAAATACCTGGATGCAAAGGGACTGGTCGCTGTCTGGCGTGAGGGGCTGCTGGCACAGAAGGTGCTGCAAGGCAAGACGAAGGGCTATCGTCACCATCCGCAGTTGGTGCGCTTTCGGGCGCAGCCTGCCCCCACCGCCGCCATTGCTACCTACCTCGTTGCTATAGCAACAGAAGCTACTGCCCGTGGGTATACGTTTGATAGCACAAAGATAGCTGACGAACGGTTAGCTAGTGCCGCTAGGATAGAAGAAACGACTGGACAGGTGAGGTATGAATGGCAGCATCTCTTGCACAAGTTGCAGGAGCGTGACCCACAACGCTTTCAGGCATGGGAGTCTCTCACACACCCCGACCCCCACCCACTGTTTACGCTAGTAACGGGACCTGTGCGTGATTGGGAAAGGATACAACCAACATGATATGGGATATTTCTGTTCCGATAAGTAAGGGACTTCCAACGTGGCCCGGCGATCCGCCGGTTGGGATAGAGCGCATTAGCGATATGGATCAGGGGGATGAGGCGAATGTTTCGCGTTTAGCCTTTTCTGCCCATTGTGGCACACACATAGATGCCCCGATTCACTTTATCCAGCATGGTGCAGCAATAGATGCGCTGCCGTTGGAGACGCTCATTGGGCAGGCAATGCTGGTGGAGATACCCGATACAGACGCGATTACCCCCGCCCATTTGGAGCGGCTCACCCTGCCTGCCGATACTCGCCGCTTGCTCATTAGAACGCGCAACTCGCTGTTGTGGTATCAACCAGAGCATGCGTTTTTCCCTGACTTCGTGGCGTTGACCAGCGAAGCAGCAGCGTGGGTTGTCGCGCAGGGTATCCAGCTTATCGGCATAGACTACCTCTCCATTCAGTTATTTCACGATGCACGCCCCGATACCCATTGCCGGTTGCTTGAAGCGGGGGTGATCATTGTAGAGGGGCTAGACCTGCGCTATGTCCCCGTAGGTCGCTATGAACTCCTTTGCCTGCCGCTCAAGTTGGTGGGCAGCGATGGTGCGCCGGCGCGGGTGGTGCTGCGCTCATAACCCAATCATTGATGCAGATTTGGTACCAAATTGGCATCAACGCCCCAATACCGACAACAACCGATCTGGGTAATCTGTAATAATGCCATCCACGCCGAGGTTGACTATATGCTGCATATCCTCGTGCTCATTGATGGTCCACGCATGCACCTGTACATTGCGCGAGCGGGCATGCTCCACAAACGCTGGTGTGAGTAGGTGTAGTTCATCGTGATATTCTGGCACCTGATAGGCTTGCGATTTGGGGGTAAAGGTGCTGGTAAGCGAGAGCCGATGCAACACATAGAAGGTGCGTATCTCCTCCGCCCCGCCCGACACCGCCACCTGGGGACATTCCAGCCGAAATGCTGCCATTACATCAGGGTGAAACGAGGCAATGAGCACCCGGTCTGTCATCCCATACTGCTGGATAAGGTCGCATACCGCAGCGGCTATCGGTGGCTCCTGCTGCTTGATCTCAATGTTCATCCGCATAGTGGGTAGCGTGGTAAAGACCTCCTCCAGTGTGGCAACGGTAATATCCTGCCCACGGTAGGGGTAGGTCTCGCCGCCATCATCTGTCCAGTGGTAGCCAGCGTCTAGGGCTTGGAGTTCGTCAAGCGTCAATGCGTTGACGTTGCCTGTGCCGTTGGTTGTTTCGTCTACCGTGTCGTTATGCATCAACACCAACACCCCATCTGCCGAGCTATGCACATCCATCTCCAATACATCGACCCCCATATCGGCAGATTGCTGCAATGCATATAGCGTCTCTTCAGGGTACAACCCCATGCCGCCACGATGTGCTATGACGAGTGGGCGTTGGGTGTTGGCAAAGAAAGCGTGGGGTGGGATGGGGTGAGCTTGCCAGACGAGCAACGCAAAGGTGATAATGACCAACACCATCACCCCTAGCACAATAGTCATCCACTGTTTTTTCATATGCGTGTCTTTCCTGATACAGAACTGCTTGGCATTTTGCCCTGCCCTTGTTACAATATAATGGAGTGGTCGCGTTCTATCTATCGCTCTATGAGGTCTCTATGGAAATGGTACAAACAACTCTCGTGACTATCCAAATCCCAACCACATTATATGCCCAATTGCGTTCTTTGGCTGAAACCTATCACACCAATCTTGCCGAGATTATAGAAACGAGTATTGCCCAAACATACCGATTGTCCTCAGAAAACCCTACTCGTCAGAGAGGGGATGAGGTGTTGATTGCATCGGGGTTGTGCCGTTCGCAATCGCTTGTTTTAACTACCGAGAACCCGCTTGCTCCACAACAACGAGCTACCCTTGCCCAACGGGTAGGAGCAACAGGACAACCGCTCTCAGAAATCATCATCGAGGAACGTGAGCAACAATAATGGCAGATTATTATGCAGACAGTAGTGTATTGGTCAAAGTTCATGTGCAAGAATTAGGGTCAGCGTGGGTAACATCCTTGTTTGCCAATAATGTCATCACAACAGCTGAAATCAGTATTGTGATTTTACCGCAAAAGTGGCTGTCCTAGAAAGACGACCACCGCCCCATCCTGCACCGTCACCTGCCCATTCTGCTGCCCCACACTGTCGTCTAACAGCGGTTGTAGTCGCTCCCCCGTCACCACATCATACATGCCCATCTTGAGCACCAACTGGCGAGTATTTTGCTCCCCCGCTGGCATATCTAGCGTGTGCAGTGTGATAAACCTGTCCCCCGCTCGCCATTCCCGCGATGGGTAGCTCATTACATCATGCTGTGCGACCATCTCTCCCGTTTGGCTACTACTACCATCAACCAAGTGCAGAAAGACGCGCAACTCGCGCTCTTCTGGTTGCAGCACTTGCCAAAAGAGCGTTACTTGGAGTGTACCACTATCTTGTGGTGTCAAAGTTAGACCGGTGAGGTCTACGCTATCCAGCGCAACTATTACCTCCTTTGCTGGTGTGGGCATTGTGCTTTGCGCTTGCTCTGGAGCAGGGTCAAGGCGCAGCAGGGTATAGGCATACTGCCCCGCAGCATTGAGCACATTCTCGCCCACTGCCCCCCGCACAAATGGACTGACCCGTTCGTCTGTGGGGGTAGCGGGGGAGATGATAAACAGACTCTGCTTGTCGGCATTTGGTAGGGGCAACCCCCATCGGGCATCAAACCAGCGGGCATCCGCCGAACGCGGCGCAAGGTAGAGGTAGGTTGGGTGGCGGTAGTATTCTTCTGAGATGTATATATCTTGGTTTTGATTAACGATAGCAGTAGCTCCATCACTGGCAGCAATAGCCCGTGCTGCTTCGGTAGCATAGCCCATAAACTCGTAGTAGAGCGCAGGGCGATTTGCCCATACGGTAAAATAGTCGTGGATGCTGCCTGCCCCGGCTATGGCTATCAGCACAAGACCAACAAGCGGGAGGCGAGGAGACATCAGATGTTGCCCCCTTTGCCAGTTTGAAAATAGCCCCCATCCCCTGCCCCGCGTCCCACTGAGGGGAGAAGGGGAACGAACACTGTGCGGCTCCCCCTGTATGAGAGCGGGGACAGGGGGAGAGGGTAAGCAACTCGCCCTCATCCCCTCGCCCCGCGTCCCACCGATCCCCCCATCCCCTAGCCCCGCGTCCCACCGTGCATCCCCCCATCCCCTAGCCCCTTCCCCCACCGAGGGGAGAAGGGGAACCGGGCAGGTGTTCCTCCCCCTCGCCCTTTGGGAGAGGGGGCAGGGGGAGAGGGTTTTGGGAGAGGGGGCAGGGGGAGAGGGTTGTATTCCCCCCATCCCCTGCCCTTCCCCCACCGTGCTTCCCCCCATCCCCTCGCCCCGCGTCCCACCGTGCATCCCCCCATCCCCTCGCCCC
>CAYPHM010000089.1:0-11085 GCA_964410555.1 uncultured Chloroflexaceae bacterium
GAGCCGTTCATTCCCCTTCTCCCCTCGGTGGGACGCGGGGCTAGGGGATGGGGGGAGCCGTTCATTCCCCTTCTCCCCTCGGTGGGACGCGGGGCTAGGGGATGGGGGGAGCCGTTCATTCCCCTTCTCCCCTCGGTGGGACGCGGGGCTAGGGGATGGGGGGAGCCGTTCATTCCCCTTCTCCCCTCGGTGGGACGCGGGGCTAGGGGATGGGGGGAGCCGTTCATTCCCCTTCTCCCCTCGGTGGGACGCGGGGCTAGGGGATGGGGGGCTGCCCGAAGGGGAAGGGGGAGCGGGGATATGGGGGGGGCGGAAAAGACCTCCCCTTGAAAGGCAGGGGGATTCAGCCCGACATTGGTTGCCTACGAAAAGATGTCTGTCAGCAGCAGCTCCTGTGGGAGCATATCCATACTGCACATCAAGCTATCAGCCAACACCACATCATCTGGACCTAGCCCGTAGCGGGAAACCAGATCGCGCAACAACCAACGCAAAGCAGCTACCTGGGGCTCAATACCACTCGTGGTATTCCCCGGACCCTTGCTCTTGGATGACGATGAGGCTTCACTGCCAGCATCATCTAGGCGTGCAGGCATCCCCTCTAGCGTTACCCCAATGCTATAGCGATTTATCGCAAACCACAACCCCCCAAAGGTCATCATCCCCGTATGCCAAGCAGCATACTCCTCATCTACCAGTAGGTAGATAGAGCCGTTTGTTGTGATATAGTAGTTGGTAGATTGGCGAGTGCCAAAGGTAGTCATCCGCTCTAGGGCTTGCTCTGCCGGGGTATTATCGCCGTGTATCATGACCAGAGAGACGGCGGTTCCTTCGCGGCTATCAAAGGCAGGCGATGCGGGAGAATAGCGCAAAATATCATAGGCAGGCTGTTCTGGCGGCTCCCATGTAGCATCCTCGGACACGACCCCCCAATCCTGCTGCAAGCTGAAGGATGGCATACCCTTTGTATGGGCAAGGTCTTTCAGTCGCCTAACTTCGCTCCACTTTGGCACGATATTGTAGAGGGCATCGGTAGCATACACCTGCATAGAGTAGGTCGTGCTGCCCATTGTTACCTTGAATGACTTACCGAGCGGTGCGCCAATGCCGGCACCTTGCTCCAACGTGTGCGCCATCTGGTGAAATGCCCAGTCGGGGTGGTAGGTTGCCCCACCGGCTTGGTACATAACCCCAAGCAGGGCTTCGCGGATGGTTACACTTGGTTTATCTTTGGCTAGACTAATACTGCTCAATTGGCGTACATCGCCGGCATTGGAAACGGGGCTATAGAGCACATCTAGCGCAAAGACTTGGTAGTAGTATTCTGTACCGCCAACGTTGATACGCCCACTCTCTGCCATTGGTGGTCCTAGGGTGGCTTTCATGGCGAATTGGTGAAATGCCCAGCCTGCATGGAACGTTGCCCCACCAGCTTTGTAGGTAGCTTCTAGCAACGCCCGTCCCACGCCGCCAGGGGGGATGCTGCCACCGAGTAGTTCGCTCAATCGTTGCACATCGCCCCATTTGGGTATTTCACAGAAGAGGGTATCTTTGGCAAAGGGTTGATAGTTGTACTCTTTGCCATCTACGGTTATGCGGGTGCTCTTTGCCATCGGCATGCCCATACCATTTTCTACGGCATACTGATGAAATGCCCATTCACTACTGTAGCCTTCCGCACGGCGACCATAGCTCTCGTCGAGGAGTCGTTCTATCAGTTGCTCTTCGTCTGGTGTGGGGGTACCAATCTCGCCTATAGCTGGGGGGGATGGCGGTTTGGTGTTGTTGGTGTAGGCTGTCACCTCACCCCATACCCACTCTTTGGTGATTGCCCAGCCGGGGCAGCTCTTGGATGAGTAGTCGCGGTGGAAGGAAATAAACTGTTGTGGAGGAACGCCTACCCGCTTGGACAATTCGCCCATCACGGCTTTTGCTTGTTCCCACAATATGCCACTAGGTCGTTGGGAATCGTAGTTTCCCACGAGTTCTAGCCCGATAGAATACCACCATACGCCATTGGTCGTGCCGGAGTTGCCACTGCCCGCATGGATACCGACCTCGGACATGGGGGTAGCCAGCCAAATTTTGTCTGGACCAACGTAGATATGCGGTGCTGCCGTCCAGCCAAGCCCACGATAGTAATTTTGCATCCCTTTCATAGATGCAAGACCGCGCCAATCCGCTACGGTAGGTTTCCACGTATGATGTAAAACGAGTTTTGTTGGAGGGATAGGACCGAAGTCATACGAGGCGACATAGGATTTCCACTCTGCAATAGAGAGTCCAACATTGATAAATGGCGGCATGCCACTTGCGGTATAAGCCATGTACTTCCTCACTTTGGTTTATAACGAGCGATGCTTATTATAGATGAGCACGTATGCTATTGTTGTACCACGTTGCTTCTGGACTTTTCTTAGCGTTATTGTACCATAATTAGGGAAGTGTGCGGTGTAAGGTAGTAAGGTGTTAGAGCGATTGCAAAGTTCAGGCAACCCCCCCGCTCCCTAGCCCTTTCCCCCACCGAGGGGAGAAGGGGAACCGTAGAGACGTAGCATGCTACGTCTCTACAAGCGGAGCGGGGGCAGGGGGAGCGGGTTGTTATCCCCCCCATCCCCCTGCCTCTTTAGCGGCTTCGTATTACCCCCACCTGCCGACAATAGTCGGCCATCATACACTGGCTACAACGTGGTGAGATGGGGTGGCAGATATGCTGCCCAAGCGTTACCAGTAAGCCGTTAATAGGTATCCAATACCCTGCTGGCAACTGCTCCCGTAGCGCAACCTCTGTCGCCTCTGGAGTTTTCGTCTGCACATATCCCCAACGGTTACAGATGCGGTGAACATGTGTATCCACGCAGATACCCGGTAGGTTGTAGCCCTTTGTGATAACGAGATTTGCCGTTTTTCTGCCCACGCCCGGCAATGACAGCAGCGTCTCCATATCCGATGGTACCTTACCCATATGTTGCTCAATCAAGATGTGGCTTATCGCTAAGATAGAACGGGCTTTGTTTCGATAGAACCCTACAGGGTAGATCAGGGTGGCGAGTTCATCTGCCGGCAGGGTGAGCATCGCCTGGGGGGTATCTGCCACTGCAAAGAGCCGTGCAGCCACCTGCGCCGTCATAGAGTCTTTTGTGCGTAAACTCAAGACAGTGGCAATAAGGATACGAAAGGGGGATTGATGCTCATCCCCCATCACGTCTACGATGGGCTGCGGAAAGGCGGACATAGCCTGCTCCAGCACCCCCATCACCTGATGTATGGGAAAATCGCTCTTGTGCATAGCCTAGCCTACCTATTCTATTGGCTGAACGTGCAACTGGTAGGAGGCTTTTTCCGTGGTGTGGGGGGTTGTCCCTGCCACAATGAGCACTGCTTGCTCCCCTTCGGCTAGGCTCGCCTGAGCCATCCCCGTTGCAGCATCTACCGGTAGGGAAACGACACTCGTGGTGCCATGCACGTTTGTGCGGACAAGGCGTAACTCCCATTGTTGCGGCAAATCGCCATCTACGCGCACAAACCCCTCAGCTTGCCAATGAGTATCGCCTGCTTCTCCATCGTCAGTAAAGAAGCAAGAGCGATTGTTGTCCGCTGGTTTTCCCTCGCCTTCCGTCTTTGCCGTATCTCCCTTGTCATCACCATCTACGCTATCCCCCGCATCGGCAGGGCAAACACGGATATTGTCCAGGAGCATACCGGGCGCGTGATAGGCTTCGTCATTCACCTGCCAGAAGCGCAGCAAAATCTCCTTCCCCGCATAGGCTGAGAGGTTCATCTCCTCCGTCACCCATTCCCCACGGACATTGCTACCCGTTTTGGTCTGGGCTTGGGGCGAACCGCTAACTCCTGTCAAGCCATGCCCATAATTTGCTCCCTGTGGGTCATCCTCCCGCGTAAATGTTCCTGGGAGCGTTTCCCAGGTTTCCCCCCCATCAGCAGAAACGGTCACAAAGGCATAGTCATACTCTGTCTCCATCTCAAACCATGTAGCAAACTGGAGCGTGATCTGCTCATCCTCACTGATGCCACGTAAATCTATCGGATGGGTCAGCATTGCCATATTGTTATCCCCACGACCACTCCACCACGCATATTTGCCCTTTGGCTTTGTGCCTATCAAATCTACAGTCAAGTTGCCCGTAAAGGTGATAGTCTGGGGACCTTGCGGTAGCATCAGGTAATCTGCCCCAAATTGTGCCACGGTATCCGAAAAATTGCCTGGGGAAACGGAGGATGTGATAACGGTACTGGAAAGCAACGCCAACCCACCGGGCAATCGGCGCATACCCGCTTGCAAATCGTAGGTATAGCGACCATCTGCAATAGCCAAGTCATTGAGGAGATTTGCCACGGTCCAATCACCAAAGAGCGTACTAAACGAGGTTATATCGGGGCGCACTCGTGCAGCCATACGCACAAACGCATCGAGGTTGTTGCTGGCATCCTCACGCACAAGCTGCGCCAGACCTTGCTGCCCCGTGTAATGGGCATACATGTAGCGCATAAACAAATTTGCCGCGCCATAGTGGGCGTGTGATGTCGGCGAATCCTGCGACCATGCGTTGAGTTGGGTGTCGGGATTGCGGAGGTAGATACCGACAAATGAGTCATTGCCATAGCCGTTGAGGTCTTCTGAAAGTTTAGCGCACCCCTCCTGAAACCAGGTCGCCGAGCCGCGTTGTTCATTCCAGTGGATCATATGCTGAAACTCGTGGGCAAGCGTGGGAAGGTAGATAGGGTTGCCCGGCGGTATCTTCATATAGAACATTTCGCGCTCATTGCTATAGCGATTGACCCGCTTTGGGGTCGAGTCGCGGGCAGAAAAGTAGCCAATGGCACTGTCCCCCTGATTGCTGACATTCAGGATAGTAATACGTGAATCGCCATCTACCCCTGGCTGCCATTCTGAACCAAACAGGTAGCGGGTGAAGGGATATATTTCCTCTTCAAAGGTTTTTGCGGTTTCCTCAAGGGTCGCTTGATCTTGTTGCAATCCCTGCTCAACGTACATCAGCACTACCGGACCTGCATAGCGCAGTTCTGCTGTCACCACATGATTTTTGTCTAGGGCGAGATTGCTAACCCAAAAGGACTCAACATCACCAACCTGTACTTGCAATGGCAAGATACGGGCGACTTCTTGGATATGCGCTTTATTGCCGAGGGCTTTTGCCAACATCACCCGGTCATGGGGGACGCGATGGGCTGCCGCTATTTGGGCTAATTCACCAATGGGTTCCGCCCCGGTTGCCAGTGCTCCTGCTTCTGGAAAAATACCGGTATCTGCCCCAGACTCAGCATCAGTAGACTGTTCTAGTTGGGGGATGCTGCCAGGATAAACGGCTGCACGGGGGATTGCTGGTTGTGGTGTGGGGGTGTGGGTTGGGATGTCTCCAGGGTAGAACACCTCGGTCATCGTCACTACTCGCGCTTCCCGTATAGCCCTAGGATGCATCGTGGGGGTGGGGGAAGGAGCAGGCTTAGGGGTGGGGGTAGTAGTCGCTTGGTTGCCTGCCTGCTTGGTTGGGGATATGACAGCGGTGTCAGTCAACCCTTGCGTTGTGGCAGAGAGCGTACCTGGTTGTTGGAGCGGAGGCTGTGACCCGTGTTGTTCCGTTTGGCTTGTGTCGGTATGCTTGGCTGTCGTGGTAGCCTGTGCTGGTTCATCAGCATTTTGGGCGGTGGTGTTGGTGCATGCTGCAAGCAGCATAAGCATAAGTATAAGGAGAAGAAAAGTACGCATAATAACCCTTTTATTTTATATAACCCGGTTGTTTTGCTCGTTGATAACTGGTGATACTATTGCCCCCATCTTACGGGGGAGGGTACGGTTGTAGTGCCGTTATCGTCTCACCTGGCATATCCCATGTCTCGCGTTCCACCGTGGGGAGAAGAGGATTGGGCAAGTGTTCTTCTCCTTGTCCTGGAATGGGTCTGGGGTCGGGGGCGCACGTTCGTACACCTCTACGGGTGATTATAGGCTAAGGGAGCAGGAGGGGAGCTAACCATGCATGGCTACTCTCCTTGCAGCTTGGGTGGCATCCCCCGTCCCACGCCACAGTAGGTAAATCCCCGTCCCGCAATTTCAGACGGATCATAGACGTTGCGCCCATCTATGATGATAGGCTGCTTCATAAACTCCTTGAGCTTTTGCCAATCAAGTTGCTTAAACTCGTTCCACTCGGTAATAATGAGCAGCGCGTCTGCATCCTTTGCCGCATCATACGCTGTTGCACAAAACGTTACCCGTGGCATAAGTTCTGCCGCACGGTCCATTGCCACCGGGTCGTAGGCTTTCACATGTGCCCCCAGTTGCTTGAGCGCGTGGATAATCTCCACTGATGGGGCTTCTCGCATATCGTCAGTATTGGGCTTGAACGACAACCCTAGCACACCGATAATGCGATCTTCCATACTACCAAGCAACGAAAGCACCTTGTTGACAAAATTATTGCGGGCATCACGGTTGATGTCCATCACCGCCTGAAGCAACTGCGGGTGGCAGCCAGCACTTGCCGCCATATGGTAGAGGGCAAGCACATCTTTGGGAAAACAGGAGCCGCCATAGCCGACACCCGCGTCCAGAAAGTGTGGGCCTATCCGCTTGTCTGCCCCCATCCCACGGGCTACCTCTTTCACATCAGCATCCAACCGTTCACAGATTTGGGCAATCTCATTGATAAAAGAAATACGAGCTGCCAAGAATGCATTGGAAGCATATTTAATCATCTCTGCCGTGCGAAGGTCGGTAATGATCACCTTAGCATTCAGCGGTGCATGCAATTCTGCCACCTGTTCGGCGGCTGCTTGGTTCATAGACCCAAGCACAATACGGTCTGGATTGAAGAAATCACTAACGGCACTCCCCTCACGCAAAAACTCCGGGTTTGAGACCACCGAAAAGTTCATGTTTTCCGGGGCATGGGTTGCCACAATCTCACTGACCACATCACCCGTCCCCACCGGCACGGTGCTTTTGTCAATGATGATAATGGAACGGTTCATATTTTCGCCAATGCTCTGTGCTGCTGCCTTCACACTCCGCAAATCGGCAGCCCCATCATCACCCATTGGCGTATCTACGGTGATAAACACAAAATCGGCATGCTCCAAACCAGCGGTATAGCTGCCCGTGAAGGTCAACCGACCACTGTGCAAATTACGGGCTAACAACTCTTCCAATCCCGGCTCATAGATGGTAGATTTGCCAGAATTGAGCGTATCAACTTTGTGGGGGTCTATATCCACACAAACAACGTGATTTCCCAAATCGGCAAAACATACCCCCGTTACCAATCCAACGTATCCTGTCCCAACAACACAAATATTCCTCAAAAGATTATCTCCTTCCTGGGTATGATGAATACCCCATGACCTCTAGCTATCAGACAACAGGTACTAGCCACGAGACACACCGTGGGGGTGTAGGAACGTAGTATACCACGTTCCCACACCCCCCATGCATACTGATACTGGTGGTTCCAACTCACTTCTCCCTAGAGATGTTGATAACCTTGTCCCTAGGCTGCTTCCAATTTACCCGTTGTTTCTGTTGCTGCTACCTCTTTTTCCTTCGCTGGCGCACCACCTTCATCTTCTTCAAGATTTGGCAAAGTGATGTCATCACCAGAGGGAGCCGGGGTATCAACAGGGGGGGTTTCTGGTTCTGGATTACTTGCTTCCTTAGCAGATGAAGTAGTAGCAGATGAAGTAGTAGCAGTGACGGTTACTTCAGGGGAGGTTTCTTCGGTTACTTCCGGGGTTTCTGGAGTAACCGCTTCCGGGGTTGTCTCCGCAGATTCGGTAACTTCGCTAGGAGATTCAGCTTCATCGGCAGCTTGCTCTTGCTCTTCCGTCACGCGCCGCAGCGATAGCCCCATACGTTGACGCTGGCGGTCTAGGCTAATGACCTTTGCCGTCACGCTCTGCCCCGGCTGAAGCACATCAGAAGGCTGCGTTTGGGGGTCTACGTCTAGCTCACTGGCGTGAATAAGCCCCTCGACAGCCTCTTCAACCTGCACAAACGCCCCAAAAGGGGTCACATTGGTGACGGGACCCGTCACAAGTTGGCCCAGGCTGTATCGCTGATCTATGGTATCCCAGGGGTTGTCTTGCAGTTTTCGCAAACTCAAGCCAATGCGCTCACGGTCACGGTCTATCTCAACCACAATAACCTTGACTTCTTGCCCCGGGGCAAGCACTTCTCGCGGATGATTGACTCGCTGCCACGAAAGCTCACTGATGTGGGCGAGACCATCGGCACCTCCAAGATCAATAAATGCGCCAAAGTTGGTCAATTGATTGACTCGCCCGGTGAGGATGTCACCCGGCTGAAGTTCGGTAAGCAGTCGCTGTTTCTGGGCTTTGCGCCATTCTTGGGTTGCACTGCGTTCAGAGAAGACGAGGCGGTTGCGGTCACGATCTACTTCAATAACTTTGAGGGGAATTTCCTGATTAACCATACGTTGGAGGGCTTGTTGTCGCTCTTCGGCGGCGGTGCGTCCATGGAGCTGAGCTACTTGGGAAGCCGGGACGAAGCCACGGATACGGTTAAACTGTACAAGCAGACCACCTTTATTAAAGCCAACTACCTTACAACGGACAATATCCCCTTCTTCATAAAGCCGCAGAGCGGTTTCCCAGTCTTTGGCTACCTGCACCATGGTCAGAGATAATACCAAATCACCTTCTTTATTTTCGGGGTCTTGTACATACACTTGAATAGAGTCACCGGATTTTAAGGTGTCTTTATAGTCTTCCCCCATTTGTTTGACATCTTGCCAGGGGATAACCCCTTCGCGCTTGGTGCCTATCGAGACGAGAATACCATTTTCTTCAATCTGCATGATCAATCCATCGCGTAGCTCACCACGCTGAGGGCGGGAATAGTCATACTCATCGAGCAGATGGGACCAGTGTCCATCTTCATGCCCATCTTCATGCCCATCTTCATGCCCATCTTCTAGCTCATATTCCTTGTGTTCAATCTGTTCAGTTTCCAAAGCCATTGGTTCAAACCTCCTGATAGTGAATTTTGTATATTAGGAAAGGAGCAACTGCAATAGTCTGCGTATACGCATACCATTGTTGCTAACCGCTTTTGAAAGCGCAAAGTACCTGTCCCACAAGTGTAACCTGCAAAAAAAAAGCTACCCTGCTCACTAGGTAGGCTCATACGTGGAACCACTGTTTTCATGAATTGAGCTATACGGAAAACTATCAGAGGGGGTATATGTCGCACAATTTTACAAAAAACTTCTTCCCCATGGTTCTTACATCGGTGTAAGCGTTTTCTTTACCATTACAATAGGTTGCTATCAGGCTACAAACGAAAGTCTACAACTTTTCTAAGGATACAGTAAACGGTATTATAGCGTACAGAGTATTTCTTGTCAAAGAGCAAAAACAACCGGGCAGGGCAAGGGCAAAGTCTACTTATGTTTATTCCCCGCTCCCCTTGCCCCCGCTCCCAGAGGGCGAGGATGCAGAAGGGAACCATGAGTAGTGGCTCTTTTCACTGGGTGTTGTGGGTACATAGCATAGGTTTCTCTGTGGTAAAATTGTTGCTTGTTAGAGGGAAACCGAAAAAAACCTACCGTTCTCATATCATACCCAAATGCTAGAAAGGTCTTGTATGCGTATCCTCATGCTCTGCCCCTACCCCCCCTACCCCCCACGCAGCGGAGGAGCTATCCGTATCTACCACCTGTTGCAAGGGTTAGCCCGTCAGCATGAAGTCTGGTTGCTAACCTTTACCCCCAATATCCAAGCGACACATGAGCTAGAACTGCTTCATCAAGTGTGCAGGGTCGTGACAGTAGATGAGGTGCCACAACGCAGCCTGCTCCAGCGCGGTATAACCACGCTCACCTCGCCGCTGCCCGACATGGCACTCCGCAACGCTTCACCTGCCTATGTTCAAGCGGTACAACAATTGCTCCAACAGCACCACTTTGATGTAGTGCAAGTAGAAAGTATCGAGATGGCAGGCTATCGCAAACTGGCAATGACCATGGGAGCGGGGGCAGCAGCATTGCCCAACATACCCCTATGGATATTGGATGAGTTTAACGCCGAGTATGTGTTGCAATGGCGGGCAGCTATGACCGATTTTGCCTATCTTCGCGCTTGGCTAACCTGCCTGCTGCCCCCTGCACGACTACCAATACGCTTGCTCGTTGGTGCGCCCTATTCCCTCGTCCAGTCGCTCAAACTGGCAGCCTATGAGCGTTCATTGCTCCGTACTTACGACCATGTGGTAGTTGTCTCTGAAGATGACCGCCAAGCGTTGTTGCGCTTGCAGCGCAAGGCAACTTTGAGCATTATCCCCAATGGGGTAGATACCCAATACTTTGCCCCCCCGACTCACGATTTAGGCTATTCCCCCACATCCCCGTATCCCACAGATACAGCTTCTCCTAACGCAACGTTGGTCTTTACCGGTACGCTGGATTTTCGCCCAAATATTGACGCGATAACCTGGTTTGTGCAACAGGTGTTGCCAATCATCACCACCCATCGTTCTGATGTGCAGGTTATTGTGGTGGGACGCAGACCTACGCCAGCGGTGCAAGCCTTGCATACTGGCGATAGGGTGCAGATTATTGGGGAAGTAGACGATGTACGCCCAATGATGGCATCGGCGGCAGTGTATATTGTGCCCATGCGTATGGGGGGCGGCATACGGCTCAAGTTGCTAGAAGCGTTGGCAATGGAGCGGGGGGTAGTCAGTACCACGATGGGGGCGGAGGGGGTGCCAGAACTTCGCCATGGTTCCCACTTGCTGCTTGCGGATACTCCCCGCAGCTTTGCAGCGGCGGTGTTGCTGTTGCTCAATACGCCTGCCTATCGACAACAGTTGGGGGAAGCGGGCGGTGCGTTAGTACGTGATTACTACGATTGGCAAGCGATTGTCCCACGGTTGTTGCAGCTTTATGCGGGGTAGCAGTGCGGGGAGCACAAAATGTCCGATTGAGATAGGTACCAATAGGTATCAATTGTAAGTACCCCCTACCCCCGCAAGCGGGAGAAGGGGAATCGGCTCCCTCTTGCCTGTTATGGGAGCGGGGGCATGGGGAA
>CAYPHM010000089.1:11185-20475 GCA_964410555.1 uncultured Chloroflexaceae bacterium
GGGAGAAGGGGAATCGGCTCCCTCTTGCCTGTTATGGGAGCGGGGGCATGGGGAACGGGAGCAAAAAAGGAATCCTTAGTGCAACTTTGACATGACCCAACCCTGGTTTCTCACCGCGTCCACTTGAGCCACAACATCATTGCCTGTTTGACCCGTGCCGTCAAACGGGTGCGGTTGTAGGCATCGGCAACCTTCTTTATCGCCTCTGCCTGCGTGGGGTAAGGGTGTATCACCGTTGCCAGTGTCTTTAGCCCCACCTTGCCCACCATTGCCAGCGTGATCTCGCTGATCATATCTCCTGCATGGCGAGCGACAATCGTTGCCCCGACAATTTGGTCTGTTCCCCGCTTGACCAATACTTTGACAAAGCCGTTTTCTTCCCCGTCTGTCAATGCCCGATCAACATCGCGCATATCCACCTGAAACTGGTCTACCGCTAGGCCCTGCTCTTGGGCTTCTTGCTCATACAGCCCTACATGGGCAATTTCCGGGTCGGTATAGGTACACCAGGGAATGGTCAAGTCACTGAGCTTGTCGCGCCCCTTAAACAGTGCATTGCGAATGACGATACGAGCGGCAGCATCGGCAGCGTGGGTAAACTTGTGTGCCATACAGCAATCACCAGCGGCATAGATATGCGGGTTGGTTGTCTGCAACTGGTCATTGACCACAACCCCCTTGCGGGTATCATACGCCACCTGTGCTGTCTCTAGGTTGAGCGTATCTACATTGGGGACGCGCCCTGCCCCTAGCAATAGCTCATCCACCGCCACTGCGCCGTCCCCATCCGGGCGGGTATAGTGCAGCAGCTTCTTGCCATCCTGCTGGGTCACTTTGGTAATCTTGGCATTGAAGATAAGACAGATACCCTCGCGCAAGAAGCCCTGTTGCACCCGTTCGGCTGCATCGGCATCTTCACGGTTGAGCAGATGACTGGCATTGTGTAAGAGGATGACCTCGCTACCAAGCCGCCGAAACGTCTGCGCCAACTCGCAGCCAATGGGACCGCCGCCTACAATAGCGATCCGTTCGGGGCGTTCTGTTAGGGAGAAGACCGTTTCGTTGGTCAAAAAGCCTGCCGCTTCTAGCCCAGGGATTGGTGGCACAAAAGCGCGAGCACCAGTGGCGATGACGGCTTTCTTGAAGCGCAGGAGAGAATCGCCAACGGTGATCTGGTCAGCAGCACGAAACTGCCCCTTCCCTAGAAAGACATCTATACCAAGTTCCTGAAACCGATGGGCAGAGTCGTTGTGGCTAATTTCTGCCCGTATGTGCCGCATACGTTCCATCACTGCCGCAAAATCAACGTCTTCTATGGATGGAGCAGCGGGGGAGAGTCCAAAGCGGGCAGCATCCTGTACATCGTAGGCAGCATGGGCAGAGCGGATGAGGGCTTTTGAGGGAACACAACCAACATTGAGGCAGTCGCCGCCGAGCAAGTGCTGCTCAACCAACGCTACCTTTGCCCCTAGTCCTGCTGCTCCTGCTGCTGTAACCAGTCCAGCCGTGCCTGCCCCAATAACCACAAGGTTGTAGTGAGGTGCGGGGGTAGGATTGCGCCAATCCTGCGGATGAACATTGGCGATAAGCTGGCTATTATACTGGTCGGGCGGTATAAGAGAAACAACCATAATACCTCTAGTGGCTATGTGACGGCTTTTTCTAGCCACAAAAAACCGTCACATAGCCTTGCTAAATAGCCATTTTAGCCCTGGGCGGAAATCTTCTCTACATCAGTAGAGTGTTCGGGCGCACCAAAGCGTACTTCCAGAATCCCGTTACGGAATGAAGCCCGCTCTGCTGGACGTTCTGCGAGCGACATAGGCAAAATCATATCCCGGCGGAAGTTGCCTATTTCAATGAAGAGTTCATCACCGCGCTTCGTCAATGAGACCTTGCCTAGCTCAACGTGGGGAAGGGGCATACGCATTACATAGTCTTCGCCTTCCTTAACAATTTCCTGGGTTGAACCACGGAATTGGACTTTTATCGGGTCTATGTTTTTGAACAACGCATTACCTATATCCGACAAATCTTTTAGCCCACTAATATCCCGCGCATAGTGGGGAGCTTCCCAAATGGGGAGGGGCGTAAAAAGATCGTAAATCTGGCTCCGATACCCTTTTTGGATATTTGCCAAGTTTTGCATAAATGCCCCTTCGATAGAATCGGTGGGTAACACTCGATTGAGCACGACCCCATCTATAGGGTAGCCAAACAGGGCGAGATAGGTTGAGGCACGCTGCGCTTCTTTGAGCACCATACGCTCAGGGTTGACCACGAGGCGGTAGGAGCTCACTTCCGGGTCGGTCAAGGTTTGTTGCAGGGCTTCGACCCCTTTGGACAATCGCTCAATGGATGCGAACACATCGGTTGCGGGGATGAGCGTTTTCACGAGGGGGCGAGCAGCTTTGAGGGTATCTGGTTCCCAATCCATAATACGACCAGCATACCACTTGAACGTATCTGGCATCGTGAGCAACCGCACCGTCTCGCCGGTTGGGGCTGCATCTACAATCACGACATCAAAGTTCTTTTCTTTTGCTTGCTGGCGAATATGCAGCAAACTGACTACCTCTTCCATACCGGGAATGATCGCCATTTCATCGGCTACTACTTCATCCATACCCCGGCGGCGCAGCAGCGTTGCCAGGTATGTGCGTAGTTCTCCCCAATGCTGACGCACCTCGTCTAACACGTTGATTTCCTGTCCCCACAAGAGATCGGAAAGTTGCGTGGGCATGGGTCCTAGGGGGACATCGAGGGCATCGGCGAGGCTATGAGCCACATCCGTACTGACGACTAGCGTGCGATAACCCAACTCCGTTGCTCGCACGGCGGTGGCAGCAGCTGTGGTCGTTTTCCCAACACCACCTTTACCAAGATAGAGAATGAGACGCATCCTGACTCCGTTCTTTACAATACTAACCTGCACGTTGCAAATGTTACGCCTATTGTTAGCCCATTATACCACAATGGGTATAGACCGCTTGCAGGACATCCGCTCACTCTCCCCCTGTCCCCTCTCCCATAAAGGGCAACAACCCTCTCCCCCCGCCCCCTCTCCCATAAAAGGGCGAGGGGGAGCCGCTACCTGCCCGGTTCCCCTTCTCCCCTCGGTGGGACGTGGGGCAGGGGATAGGGGGATGCCCGAACACTCGCTCCCCCTAACATCCTCTCCTATGCCAGGGCAAGGGGGGAGAGACGTAGAATTATGCTACCCTTGTCGGTGGGTCAGCACCATAGGTTGCATCTGTAAGGGTACAGGCAAAAAACTTGCCTTCTTGCTCATACCGTTCTGTGCCATACCACCACCCGGCATGCGCTTGCGAAGGGATAGTATAGCCGCCAAAGGTGCGTTCCGCGGTGGGGACAAACCCAAATGGCACATGGCAGCGTTCATCAGTGTGCCAACGATGAAGCACAATTTCTTGTACGCGCCCATTTTCATCTATCGTGAAATTCAGGGTAATAGGCTCGTTTTCAAGCGGTATGGTCGCTTGAATATGGGTATCGTCCAGAGCCGCCCACGCTACCTCCCGCTCTGGCAGGAGAGCCGCTGGTAGCCAGCAACTTTCGCCAGCCAGCCGTCCTGCTCCTGAACGGCGCACATCATCATTGCAAACAGAGATAATGGGAATTAGTCCAAAGAGGGCAAAGGACATACAGGCTTGCTCTTGAGTATAGCTGTCCGCACCTTCTATCCAGAGTCGCCCCATAGTTGCCCGTGTTGACCAGATGAAGCCACGGAAGGGGGAGAGTATCTGATTGGCGGTGTATGGTACCCACTGTTCCCCAAGTTTAATCTCCCCGTGCATCTTGAGCGTAACGGATGAGACCAATGGAGTACCTGGAGCTATGGCATGGGTGAAATAGCGTTGCACAGGTTCGGGGAGATGGGCAACCATAGCCGGCGAAAATGGTGTTGTGGCAGGGGTTGTTGGCTGTAGATTGCGCCAGTCCCGGTGTAGGTTGTTGCGTAGGCGAATACGGCGTAGGGTCAAGGCAATGAGTGTGGCGGTGGCAACGGTGGCGGCGGTAATTGATGCCACAACGAATACCCCTATGGGGTTGGTACGCTTCATAAATATGCTGCTCCTTTAGCTTGCTCCAATACCAGAAGCAATAGTCTGTCCATCATACCCGATGCTGCCTGCACGATGCAACCCCACGCCGCCGCAACTCCGCCAACAACACCGGCTCAATTTGCCGCTGGATATGCTCATTGGCATAGCCTATCCACCCCACCTCAGCCTCAACCGTCATCGGGGCATCGAGCGTTCCACCATCCTCGCCGGTTAGGATCACCCCCGCACGTTGGGCAAGCAGCATACTTGCCAAATCGTAGGGGTGGCAGCAAATGCCCATCTCCTGCCCCCGCTCTGCCAACCAGCGGTCCATCAGGGGGCGAAGGTCTGCCACAAAGCGGTCATGCCCCGCGATAAGCTCATACAACTGCCCACCAGTGCAAATATACTGATCCTCAAAGCAGTGCGCTTTGCCGCGCTGTGGCGGTCCTAGCACCGCTTTGATAACGGCATCGTCAATCGATGCGAGTTCCTCGCGTGCGCCGGGGAAAAAGCGGCTAATCATTGCGAAGCCGTGGGCAACCGTTGTTGCGCGTGAGGGGTGTAGGTGAATGGGGGTCGTCTCGCCGGTGATGCGATTGTAGCGGGTGGCGGTGAGGGGCGAGTCGCTGGTTGCCCAGAGCATATCACTGGCATGCTGCTTGACCAGCGGTATCTCCGTTTGTAAGGCAAGCTGAATAGCAGACAGCCGGGTATGCTCGCCACGGTTGGGGGCAACGCCCGTGAGTATCCACCCGCTGCGTTTCTGGTACATTAGCCCACGGGTACCGTCTATCGGGTCGACAATCACCCGTATAGCCGCATCTTCTGCCCGCGTACCCGCTGGTAACACCACATGCCCCCCATGCACCCCCTCGGCAATCAAGACCAGCGACCAACGCGGGGCTATCTCGTTGGCAAAGAAGGTCATGAGCAATTCTTCGCTTACCCGGTCTACAGTATAGATGGTATCACCCGTAGCATCCTCTGCCGCAATGCCCGATAGCTCCTCAACCGCGCTCTGCTCGCAGGCTGCCACAACAGAATCGCGGATGTGGCTATGCAACTGTTGGAGCAGTGCCAGCAGATCATCAGTATGGGGTATTTGGGTAGGTTGAGTCTCTTGGTTCATTGTGGTTCGTCACTCTTCGTTTTCTAGCTCTTCATCTTTTGCAGAGTCTTTGATTTGGTATGATCCTTCCATTTTGGGTAAGATCGCTTCTACCCGCTCTACAAGATGAGCAGGTATTGGTATTTTCCATTTGTAGCTCCGAACGGCGTAATTCTTATTTTTCCACTTCGGTCCCCGCAATCCCACCCAGAGCACAGGCTCTGGATGCTTCACCAGGGTATGGACTTCCATGCTTTTGTTAATGCGATTACAGCGAAAGTACTCTTTATTAAACAGCACCTCGCGCTCGCCGATAGCCACGGTAAAAGTGGTCTCCTTCATCTCACGTTTTGCTGACAGATAGTAGCTAATTGTTATCAATCCGCCAAAAAAAGCCCCTAGTGCGCCTCCAGCGAAAATACCAATAAAGATGCCAATAAACATATATTCTATACCATATTCTCCAATACCAATCATGGCTCCAGATAGAACACCAACAACGGCAAATAGCCCCCCCATAAACCACGGTATTATCTCTATCCCTTCTGTACTGTCATCCCAACGGTTTTGCTTGTACTTTTGCCAGTCTTGTTCGTTATATTGCCAACGAATGAGCGGGCGATCACTATTGAGAAATGGGGATATGTGGGCAAACCCGACAATCCCGATCAACAGAATAATGATAAAGAACCCACACCAAAAAATCAGCACAACTCCCATGATAATCAGCCATACGGTGTCCAAAAAGCCGACATAGACCGCTGCCCCGACTGCACCGGCTATCAACGCAATACCCACGATAATAGCCCCCATATTAAAAAGTCCATCTATATAGGGGAAATTAGCGAGATGCTCCTCTATTGGTTTCTCATCTGTATAATGCATAGGTAAATCCCTTTCTGTATCCTGTAGGAACTGTGGGAACTGTGGAATGACATACCGCAAAAACCGTTGCCCTTGCTCAATAATCGCCTGATACCGATATTCACCTAGCTTCATCTGTGCAATTACCAAGCGCACTTCTTCAACGAGATGTGAGGGAACAGGAATAGTCCATACCTTTTTTCTGATAGAAGAGGGGGTTGAACCCACACGTTTATGGGTCACGAGCGTGAGTATGGGTTCTGGCTCTTCCGTAAGCGTTACGCTGTGAATATACAGACTCATACCAGTGCTCTTGAAGTAGTTGGGACCATACAGTATCTCACAATCCCCTATTACAACCATTGCCCGCTTTGCCCGATGGTAGTTCCACCAGGCTTCGAAGTATTTACTTACCAGAATAATGCCCCCAAATAACGCCCCCATTGCCAAACCAATACATGTGCCAATTATCAGCAATACGAGGACAGCTTCCTGCTCCCGTTGCTCTACTCCTACGAGCATTCCAATAAACATGCCAAAAAATGCAAATATGAAGATGAGTTGCCCTGGGAAAAAGGAGACTTGTTCTAGCTGGTCGTCCCACTGTTCCCGCTTGTATCGTTGCCAATCCGCTTGGCTATAGGTCCAACGTAGGAGTGGACGTTTGCTCTTCACAAACTTGATTATGCTGAGTTTTCCCATGATATTGCTAACCAAAAAGGCTATAACATACATCCAAGCCATCGCTGGCAACAATACCCATACTCTCATCCAACCAATATACACTCCCCCTACCAGAGCAAGCAACCAAACCATACCAAGACCAAGCGACAACATGATAGCACACAAGACAGCCCCAACAAACAACGCCAATTTAGGATAGGCAATGTATGGGCGGGGTTTCCCCAAAGTATCACCATCACCTTTCGGGTCATAGGGTGGCTGATGGTGGATAGTATCCATAAGGCACTCCTTACTTGGACTTTCTACAAGCAAAGGCTTGTTTTATCTTCTTCTATCCTACCTCAAAAGTGCAGGCTTTACCAGAACCGTTCTGCGGGACAAAGCTCATTTTTTGGTCCAATCAAGTATTGTTGCCTATTCCAAAATGGTCCCCCCTCAACCCATTTGCCAACAACGAAGCGGTCCACCGGAAAATTTGAGACTGCCCATGTATCCCTTTCGCGCATCATGTAGAAATTCTCCTCATCGTTTGTCCCCTTACCGCTCCATAGTTTGATACTTTCGCCTGGACCCAGGACAATATCTGGCAAGGATATGGGGGTATACATATTGGACTTCACGACAAACCAATCTTGCAACGTGCCTGTCACATCGCTGGTGTTGGTGAAGGTAAGATAGCGGCTCGTTGGTTGACAGTAGTGCTCACTCGTGACGATAATGTTTGTATCAAATGCATGTTGGATTTTCTGTGGGTTGTTGCCACACCCACTCAAGATGGTGAGGGTGAGGAGCAGTATACCCATTGATACCGGTAACAATTTCATTTTCATTGTGGTCGTTCCTTTTCTCATCTTGCACTTGATTACTTGACTAAAGACAGACGGATGAATTGGCAAAGATGTATGTTGTATATCTTGCCCAAAATGGACCGCGCTCTACCTCTTTGGTAATGAAGATAAAATGTTCATTCGGCATATACGGCTCTGTTGGGCGTGGAGGTAATGCCCATGTATCCCATTCGCGCATCATGTAGTAATTCCCCTCGTCATGTGTTCCCTTGCCACTCCACACCTTGAGACTCTCGCCTGGCTCTAGGACAATATCCGGCAATGAAGGTGAACTATTAAATTCACCGATAGTCCAACCTTCTAGCGTACCTGCCACCTTACTGTTGTTGGTGAAGGTGATGTAGCGGCTTGGTTGACAGTAGCGTTCACTGGCGACTGTTAGGTCTCTGTCAAAGGTATGTTGGAAATCACCACACCCACTCAGGATAGTACAGATACACAGTAGGACAAGCATTGGTAGCCATTTCATCGTTCCTCTCCTCTTATACCCATCATTTGGTTGTTACTCCTTCTTGCTTCTAACACCTACTCTTATGTAGTAGTAAACACCATGTATAAGCATACGTCAATGATGTGAGGTACTGTTGCTACGCACCCGTGTGCGTCCGTTTGCCACAATCGCCACTGCATGGTACAGTAAGCACCGATACAATCGAACCATGTTTTTAAGGATGTCATTTGATGACTGACGAACCAACAAAAAAAACCAGACCAACATTTATCTCTATTGCCCATGCTCTCGGCGAAAGAAAACCTCGTCCGTGGGGGCAACTTCGTTCCATCGTTGAATTTATCGGCGAGGAAGCTGCGTTGGCATTGCTCAAAGAGGTACAGGAAGTTGAGGCTAATGGCGGCATGATGTTGCCCAACGGTAGCCGTCGCCGCACACCGGGCGGGGTCTACTTTTACCTTGCCTACAATAAACTCACCCCAGACCAGCAGCGCATTGTCTATGCTTTTCCCAAAAACAAAAAAGGCAAAGAAAACGAGGATGGGACTGAACAACCATCTGTCCCGCCTGCAAATTGGGCAGACCGGAAAGAATGGATCGCTATTGCCAAGAAACGGCGAAATGAGGCAACTATTGTGAAAATTACCCTGATAGGCCCGCTCGGCAAGACGGTAGAGAAAAAGGGGTTCACGCTGACTATGATGCAGCATACTCCGAAGGTAGACAGCCTGCCAAAGGGCATACCCCAACCTACCCCCACGCAAACAAGCTACATTGTCTACATTGGACAAAAACAATGGCGCAGGGTGCGTGATGCCCTTCGTAATCCAGAGGATATGGCGATTATCGAAGGGGTGCCAATGTGGGATAACGAGTTTGAGTCTATGACGGTCTTTGCGACTAGCATCACTACAAAGCTGACGCAACAGGCAAAACGTGAGGAGCAACGGGCAAAAACCCAGGGGAAAGCCCAAGCAGAGTAATGGACTGTTGCATGGCAACAGAACCCCCTGCCCTTCCCACGTTCATCACCAACACTGGCTTATTTCACGATGTCTACTTGCCTACCCATTCCCATTGTAGGGCGACAACCCACTCCTCCCTGCCCGCTCTCCCATAAAGGGCGACACCCTCTCCCCCCTCTCCCATAAAGGGCGACACCCTCTCCCCCTGCCCCCTCTCCCATAAAGGGCGACACCCTCTCCCCTGTCCCCGCTCCCATAAAGGGCGAGGGGGAGGAGCACCTGCCCGGTTCCCCTTCTCCC
>CAYPHM010000090.1:0-20189 GCA_964410555.1 uncultured Chloroflexaceae bacterium
GGGATGATACCTACCTACGGGCAGTCTTGGGGTTTTGAGTAATGCAATTGCCCTGACTTGTCACCCTCTCCTCGTTTTGCATCCAAGACCAACAAGACTCCCGCGCTCCCTACCGTCACCATTGACCAGATCGCCCGTGGGGATAACATCCTGCTTGTTGGCAACAAAGGCAGTGGTAAGTCTACCCTGCTCGATGCCCTGGTCAAACTACGAGATGGGACAACGGTTGTTATAGACCCGCATCATTCCCCAGGATCATGGCAAGGGGCTAGGGTAGTGGGGGCAGGTCGGGATTATGAATCCATCGCAACGTTCTTGGGGGATGTGGAAAAGAGTCTGTCAGCACGGTATCGGGAAATGGCAAAGGGAAAACGACAATTTCACAGATTGACCATCTGTGGGGACGAGTGGCGTAGCATCACACAGAAAGTCGATGGGGCAGGCGGGGTGTTCGCCTCGGTGATCACCGAGGGGCGTAAGGTGCGTCTGTGTGTCCTGGCTGCTAGTCACAACGATACCGTTAGCTCGTTGGGGTGCAAGGGAGATAAAGACAGCTTTATGAACTCCTTCGACTGGATCGTGTACACAGGTGCCTTTGCAACACAACGGCTCCCGTCAACTATGGAGATACCATTGATACCCACAGAGCATGGCGACATACCCGCACTCGCCTTCGCCGTCAATGTCAATCAGCAAAAGGATTATGCGCTTGACTTACGGGATGTAACAACGTCTACAGTATTGACAGAACAGGACAAGCAAAACCTACTGAACAACCTGCTCTTGGGTACAGAACAACCTCCAGAACGTTCTAAGAACAGGGGAGCATGTTCTGGAGCATGTTCTAGCGTTTTAGGGCTTGCGAATGGGAAAGAAAAGTCTAAGGGTGAAAGTGGAAAAGGCGATAGCACGAACGAAAATAGCACACCAAAAGCGACTAACGAAGAGATAGAACGGACTCGCAAAGTCGTAGAATTGATAGCCGATGGACACGGCAAAGCCAAGAGTATTGAGATAGCTTGGGACTGCACCCGCGGGAGCAGCAAAGCGTACAAGCGTGGTGACTATCTGTACCAAGAACACTTGGCAGGCAAGCTGCCGCTCGATACCCCCAAGGGCAATGGGGATGATCTTCTCGACGGGTATCTAGGGGATCGTCAATGGGACGGCGAGGACGGTGAGGGGTAACGCCATGCTATTCGGGAAACTATCGGGTATCTATCCCCCTATTGACCAAAAAATCAAAGAGGCCATGCGACAAGACCCTCAACCCTTCGAGGGTCTTATACCAAATTCGGGTGTAGACGTAGAGTATGAGACAATGACAGATAACCCCCCACCTGTCGGTTGATGATCGGAAACAACGCCACCGACTGCCCCAACAGCCCCGCCGGTGATACCACAGCCCGGTCAAGAGCGACCCCAGACCTATCACGACCCCCGCTAGGGTGGGGAAAGTCTAAGCCTGGTGTTGGGAACTTACTAAGTTCCCAAACCAAGACTTAACCCGTGCGCCGTCTCCTGTGGGGATAGCCCGGAGACGGGCGTGTCCGCGACCCGCGCACCCGATACCCGCTAGGGTGGGGAAAGTCTAAGCCTGGTGTTGGGAACTTACTAAGTTCCCAAACCAAGACTTACGCCGTGCGCTGTCTCCATGGGGGTAGCCCGGACACGGGCGTGTCCGGGCCACGCGACCTGATACCTGCTCGTGTCGCCAACCCCCCCGCTGTCCCCAACAGCCCCCCATATCCCCAACACCCCCACAGGAGAGCGATCCGATACCCGCTAGGGTGGGGAAAGTCTAAGACTGGTGTTGGGAACTTACTAAGTTCCCAAACCAAGACTTAACCCGTGCGCCGTCTCCTGTGGGGGTAGCCCGGACACGGGCGTGTCCGTGCCACGCGACCTGATACCCGCTCGTGTCGCCATCCCCCCCGCTGTCCCCATATCCCCAACACCCCCACAGGAGAGCGATCCGATACCCGCCGACTGCCCCTAGAGCTAGTGGGGAAATGCCCCACACCCGTAGGGACACGGGCGTACCCGCTACGCTCCACTTGTTACGTGTATCCATCGCCTTCGCAAAGCCCCGCTCACTCGTTGCAGAATCTTGGACTCCTCATCGTTGGATCATTGCTATGGGTATCCCTTTGGTATGGGGGATGCGTGAGGGATGGGTGAGGAATAGGTGAGGGATGGGTGAGGGATGGGTGAGGGATGGGTGAGGGGAGAGGCAGGAGCATCCTGTTCTGTTTTTTCGCAGAACAGCGGGGAGCACCAAGATAGTCACTCCCTGCTCCCCCTTCTGATGCCCCAAATCCCCCCACCGTAGGACACCGTAACGCCCCCATAGCGACCCTGTAGCGACTACCGTAACGCCCCCATAGCGATTATGCCCCTGTATAGGGTTGTTTACCAGCTACTGCCGCAAACCAGCAGTAGCACGAAGCCTGTCCCATACAAGCGCAACGTTCCCTGCGCTCGTTCCCCAGGCGTATAATCCCAAAAGGCTTTTTTTGCCTATCCTCATAGGCAGAGGCACCATTCCTTTTTCCTTAACCCAAATGGCAGTGTCCAAACGTTGACCTAGCTCTGCCACCCAATAGGTCTTTGTCCGCAAAACCAATGATGCATGCTATACTACCCCCAAGAACAAGCTACACAAGGAGACTCGTATGGATAAACTCCGCTTTCCCTATGGACGGGCGGATTTCTACCGCTTGATAACCGATGGAAACTACTACGTAGACCGCACAGCGTATATTCGTTTACTAGAAGAACAAGGCGATACCCTGCTGTTCCTCCGTCCCCGTCGATTTGGCAAAAGTTTGCTGCTCTCGATGCTAGAAAACTACTATGATGTAAACAAAGCGGACGACTTCGCTCGGCTCTTTGGTCATCTGGACATCGGCAAAAATCCCACCCCACATCACAACCAGTACCTCATCTTGCGCTGGGATTTCTCGGCGGTAGACCCCCACGGCACCAGTGATACCATACGTCAATCGCTCTATGACCACATCAACGGCAGTATAGAGACCTTCAAAATGCACTATACCAAGCTCTTGCACCACGATATTATGCTCCACTCCACAAATGCGTTACGCACCTTCCAATCGCTGCTGGCAGCGGTACAAACCACCCCCTATGCCCTCTACTTGTTGATTGATGAGTACGACAACTTCGCCAATGAGGTTTTCATGGCACAGCAATCGGGTAGTACCGAACGGTACCAGCATCTCGTTGAGGGCGAAGGCATCATCAAGACCATATTTAAGCTGGTGAAGTCAGCCCTGGGCGGGCGGGGGTTGGAGCGGGTCTTTATGACTGGCGTGTCCCCGGTGCTTGCCAATGACCTGACCAGCGGGTTCAATATTGTGGAAAATATTACCCTGGAGCCAGACCTGCATATGATGTGTGGCTTTACCGAGGCGGAAGTCACCGATATGCTCACCCACGTAGCGGCGGTCTGTCAGCTAACGGATGCCCAAAGGGACGAGGCGATGATGATGTTGCGAACCTTCTACAACGGCTATCGTTTCTCGTTGTATGAGGATATTCGGCTCTATAACCCCACGTTGGTCTTTTATTTCTTGAAGTATTTTCAAACCTATTGTCGTTACCCCCAAGAGATGCTCGATGTCAACCTGGCTACTGACCGCCAGAAACTGCACTATGTGTCCCGTATGCCGCACGGGGATCACGTCATTCTAGCGGTTCTCGATGAGACGGAACCCGTAACCGTATCCACCCTCTCCCAACGGTTTGGGGTCCACCACATCTTGTATGGGGAAAAGACTGACCCGTTTATGACTTCGTTGCTCTATTATCTGGGGGTGCTGACTTTGGGGGATACGACTCCATTAGGGGAACGCATCCTCACGATACCCAACCAAGTGACTCGGCAACTGTATGCCGAACAAATTCAAGAATTGTTGCTTCCCCCCGGCACACACAATGATGCGCTTCAGGTAGCCAAAAACTGCTATAGTCAAGGGGATTTCGGTGCTGTGTGTGAGTTTATCGAGCAGACGTATTTCTCGGTTTTGGACAACCGGGATTATCGGGGGGCAAACGAACTAACCATCAAGATGCTGTTTGTCTCGTTGCTGTTCAATGACCACTATTATATGATGGTTTCCGAGCCAGCGTTACAGCGCCGGTATGCAGATTTGTTGTTGCTGTTGCGCCCCGATATGCGACAGTATGAATTGTACGATCTCTTGATTGAGTGTAAGTATCTTGGGTTACGCGATCTGGACATGGCAGGGAAGGACGTACAAGCTATGGAGCGGAGCGAGTTGGCGGCGTTGCCTGCGGTGGCGCAGATGCAAGCGGATGCGCGGGAGCAGGTACGGGAGTATCGAGCGGGGTTGGCAGCCACGTATGGCGAGCGGTTGAAGCTGCGGTGCTTTAGCGTGGTGGCGTTGGGCTACGAGCGGCTCGTGTGGGAAGAGGTCGTGGGGGGATGAAATGTATCCATAATATGGTGACTTCTCAAAGGGGAGCACCATTACCGTATCTTAACTAAGGTATCCCGCGCATAGCCTACCTCACCTCGTCCCCCTGCGCTGGTTTGTACAAAAAAACGTCAACACGTCTTGACGAAACAGCCCGTATGGTATATGTCAAAATGTAGTAGTGTATTGTTCAAGGGTGCTGTTCATCCGTAGACATTTACGACACCATTCGCGCATATACCCCCCCTTGCTGCAACAATATTTCGTGTGTTCCTTGCTCAACGATACCCCCATCTTGTAGCACGAGGATGAGATCAGCGGTACGAGCAGTACTGAGGCGATGGGTAATTACCAATTGGGTACACCCCAGTTGGTGCAGTTGGCTGTCAATATATGCTGCGGTCTCATTGTCCAAGTGGTTTGTCGCCTCGTCCAGGATGAGCAAGCGGGGACGATGGACAACTGCCCGTGCTATAGCGATACGTTGGCGCATCCCCCCAGACACCCCACCGCCTCCTTCAACAACCGGTGTTGCATAGCCCATTGGTAATTGTGCTACCACATCATGCAGTGCCGCCACCCTTGCCGCAGCCTCAACATCCGCTAACGACACGCCTGGTGTCGCAAAGGCAATATTTTCTCGGATAGACCCCGTAACCAACCACGTCTCTTGGGAAACAACCCCGATGTGCTGCCGTACCCAGCGATAATCTAGCTCTTGTAGGCGGATACCATCATACCTAACCTCGCCACTGGTGGGGACAAGCAGCCCAAGCAACACCTGGATGAGGGTTGTTTTGCCCGACCCAGTACGCCCAACAATAACGACCTTTTGTCCAGGGGCTACCGAAAAGGTGATGTCGTGGAGCAATGGGGGGCAATGGGGGGTATAGCCAAAGGATACGTTGTATACGTCAAGCTGTCCTTGCAAGGGGGCAAGTTCGTTCGTAGGAGGAGGATGTGGTTGTTCACTCGTCGTCTGGAGTACATCCATCAGACGCTCCAATTGAGCACGAACCATCTGAAATTGCGGTATCGTTGAGATAAGCGCAGATAATGGAGCTAAACAGGCTGCCGCCAACAACGTCAACCCTAGCATAGTCCCCACCGTCATCATCCCTTGCAACACCGCCTGCGTCCCGACCCAAAGCAAGATAAGCGGGAGCAACAAAGCCAACAATGACACACCCGCTTGGGTCAGCGTTGCCAGTTGGCTACGTTGGAGCGCAAGGCGCGTACTGGCAAAAAACCGTTGGCTCCATGCATGGAGTACATGCACGTCTGCGCCACTTGTCTTTACCGTCATCATCCCCCGCAACACTTCGATGAGATAACTTTCCTCATCAGTGCGGGCTATCATTATGCGTTGGCTCAGGTAATGCAATGGACGGGAGGTGATAAGCAACAAGGCAGTTTGGAGAAGGGCAACAGCTAGAACCAACACTCCAAATGGCGGTGCCAAGAGCAACAAGAGGGCAATATACCCAATAACAAGTATGCCGTCTAGGATACTGGCTACCAATTTGCCGGTGAGAGTTTCTCGCAAATGCGTTGTACTTTCCAAGCGCATCAACAGGTCGCCACTTGTGCGCTCTTGGAAAAACGAGTAGGGTAGTGTGGTCAAATGGGCAAAAAACCCCAACATCATATGGGCATCTATACGTGTTTGCAAACGGAGTGCAAGCAGTTCGCGGAGGTAGTCCATCACCACATGAGCTACGACAAACAACACCATTCCCATACCAAGTAGGGTCATCTGGTCAGACACCCCTTGCGGCAGTATCCGATCAACGATTTGCTGCGTGAACAATGGCATGGCAAGCCCAAGCAAGTGCAACAACAGCGAGGCGAGGAGCAATTGCCCCAACAATGCAGGGATAGCTGGAATATGCCAAAGGCGGTGGAAAAATTCATACCCAGGAGACTGCATCACTCGCTCGCGCACAGTGGGTATAGAAGGCGAGAACGCTGGGGTAGGGGAACAGGTAAGCACAACCCCACTAAACCCATCCTGCCACTCATCCAATGTGAGGCGCAGCCTACCTACTGCGGGGTCTATGATACGCACAACCTGCTTTTCCCATGCTTCCACTACCACAAAATGGTTATTTTGCCAATGGGCAATAGCCGGTAAGGGAACCGTTGTGAAATGAGCAGGGGCAACGCGATAGGCAACAACCTCTAGCCCCCATGACCGTGCAGCATTGGCAAGCATCAACGCGGTGATGCCATCACGCCCACCGCCAATAGCATCACGGCACTGTGCCAATGTGCTATGCGCTCCCCAATAGCGCAAGATCATGCAGAGGCAAGCTGCTCCACAATCGGCTTGGGTCATTTGCAAGACGACAGGCACTCGCCGCCGAAACCAAGCTACAAATCGTTGTGCCATCCTTGCACCCTCTATCTGCTAAAGCGCCATAACCCACAACACACCCCCCCCCACAAGGCAAGCCAAACTGCACAACCATAGCCAACGAATTACACCCCAACGAAACCCACTAGGGAATATCGTTGGTTCGTGGGTGGCAATCTGCTGTTGAACCAAACGGGTGCTGATGGGTTGTTTGCTCTGGTCTAACTTGGAATTGGGTTTTGATACCTGTTGTTTGATCATAAGGTTGTCTCTTGTTGGGGAAACCCGCCCATATGGGCAACCGTATGGCATACCCCTTGCTCCAATACCAGTACTCGATCTGCCAATGCTGCTAGGTGGGGATTGTGGGTAATGAATACACATGTCGCTTGGTTCTCACGTATATAGGCAAGAATACGTTGGCAAATGGGTTTATCTAGGCTCTTGAATGTCTCATCCAACAGCACGATCTTGGGTTGTGCTGCCAACGCCCGCGCTAGAAAGACCTGTTGTTGCTGCCCACCAGACAACGTAATTCCTCCCTCAGTCAACGGCGTTTTCACCCCCATTGGCAATTGGCAAAGCCATGTATCTAGTCCCACAACAGCTATCGCCTGGGCTACCTGGGACAAAGGTATATCACGTTCCCCTACAAGGTTAAACCAAATATTGCCTGGTAGAATATGCTGATCTTGTAAGACTACGCCCATATGTTGACGTATGGCTTGGGGGTCAAGCTGTTCTAGCTCTTGCCCATCATAGAAAATTGTTCCCTGTTGGGGTTTGAGGAAGCCGAGTAACAAGCGCAGCAAGGTGGTTTTGCCAGAGCCAGAGCTACCCATCAATGCGACACATTCACCGGGTTGGATAGTCAACGATAGGTTATCCAACACCGTCAACCCCGTTGCCTGCTTTGCATGCCCATTATCGCTATCGCTATCATACTGATACGAGACCCCAACAAGCCGTATTTCCCCCCGCACAAGACGAGGCACAAGTTGGGTATCGGTGCGCTCCAACGGCGCAACAAGCAGTGAATGTACCCGCTCAAATGAGGGGACAATGGCAAAGCAAGTGGAGATAAGCGATGGCATAGGCGTGAGGGCAGCATGAGTCTGTGCCAACAGACTGACTATTGCCAACTGGTAGCCTATGGACAGAGCAGGGGTTGAAAAACCAACTGCCGCCAACCCGACAGCAAAGAGCAACGGATGGAAGAGCATGGTCATAAGTTCTTGGGTAGCATAGTAGCGTTGATATTGTGCTAGTTGGGTACTCTTGGACTGATAGCTCACTACCCACTGATTATAGGCACGATCCTCAGCGTTGCCTGTGCGAATTGTCGCATGCCCTGCGAGGTACTGCAACAACCTATGCTGTTCTTGCTGTTCACTCGTTGCTACCTGCTCTTCAGCCAAAACCAGCGGGCGGGCGAGCAGGATAGTCATACCCCCCCATATGAAGACAAACACAAGCACAGCTTTTCCTACGGGTGGGCTAAGGAGCAGGAGCGCACCCAACGGCAACCCTACGAGGATGCCCATTTGCCCAAGCTGTATTCCCGCGTGTATCACCTCCTGGCAAGCCAGGGTGAAGGCATACAGATTGGTAATCAGATCGTTGGGGGAAAAGCGGTTGAGTACCACAACAGGTACGGCAAACACCCGTTGCCACAACGCCAGCAAAAGTCGACTATCGCTCGTTTGCTCTATGTGCTGCCTAGCACGATGATGTATGCCCTGTGCTACCACCGCCGCTAGTGCCATACCACCCAGAAGAAGAACTACCCAGAAGGATGTAGGTTGTCCCAATGGTGAATCTATCAGGCGGGGCATAGCAAGGGGAAGGGCTAGGAGTGCTAGACCAATAGTCAATGTTGTGCTGATTATGAGTACCAGGTGGGGGATGGTGCCGTGGAGACTAAACCGCAGCACTTGCCCCAGGGTTAGGGGTGGTGGGGGCAGAGGCGCAGGGGTGGCTAGGGGCGCAGTATACTGCTCTGGGGGCGAGGCGCAGGTAGGCGATGGGGTAGGCGATGGGAACTGTATAGTGGTTTGGACAGAGGGGGGAGCAGGGGACAGGGTAGGCAATACGATAGTCTCATCGCACAGCCGCGTTATCGCAGTATTGTGGCTGATAACCAACGCAGCACACTGGCGACAACGGATATTGGCGATAATGTGTTGGCAGGTTGTGTCGTCTATGGCACTGATTGCCTCGTCGAGGAGCAAAAGTGTTGGGTTCAAGACGAACGCTCGTGCTAGGATAAGCCGTTGGCGTTCTCCTCCGCTGACCATACCCACACCATTGTTGCTGATAACCGTATCGTAGCCTTGCGGCAGGGCAAGGATGATCTCGTGGATACAGGCATCCTGTGTGGCAGCTATGATCACATCATCAGCAATAGTTGTATCCCATAGCGTTAGGTTATCACGGATGGTGCCATCAAACAGGATAGCGTTTTGCTCTACCAACACTACCCCTGCCGCACGATATACCTCACCCGACCACGGCTCTTCTAAGCCAGCGGCAAGGGCTGCCAGGGTAGATTTGCCACTCCCACTCTTGCCCACCAACGCAATGATTTGCCCCTGGGCTACCTTCAAGTTGATGTTGGTTAGCAATGGGGGATCATAGCGGCTATAGCCAATCGTTATCTTGTGCAATGCCAAGAGCAGGGGGCTATTCCCCGCTTGGTTCGCGCTTGCAATGGGTGAGGGGGCGACTGGTGTTTGTACCACATCATCAAGCCGTTGGGCAGCATCATTGGCAGCACGAAGCTCCAATGTCAGGGATGTAAGCATACGCAACGGCACTACCAACCCTAGCGTCAGTAGGTAGATTGCCCCAAGCTCGCCAGGGGTAAGTTCTCCCCCCCCCTCCTGGATGCGCCATACTCCCATTCCCAACAAGCAGACGGGAACGATAGCGGTAAAAATCATGGGGAGGCGGAGAATATGGCTCGTGTGGCTCGTGAGAGGTTGGGTTGCTTGAAGTAGGCGGTTGTGCTGGTTGTGTAGGCGGCGCAGCAACGCCTTTTCCCCTCCCAATGCTCGCAGGGATTCTCGCGCATGGAGTCCATCTTCTAGGATAGTGTAGAGCTTGTGTTTTTCTGTGACGCTCTGCTGGTAATCATGCCGTTGGGAGAGGGCATGTTCAAGCCAGGCGATGCACAATGCCAGCACCAATGCCGCACCTGCACCTATCCCCCCCAACAGCGGGTCGTAGCCAAACAACACGATAATAAACACACTTGCCATACCCATGTGCAGCAGCGTAGCAGCAACCTGCCCACTAAGCAGCATGGCGATAGTTGCAGTATGGGTCATGCGATAGGCAAGATCGCTGGCGTAGCGCAAGGCAAGGAAGCTCCGGGGCAGTTGCAACAGATGGCGCACATAGTGCTGCGCCTCTCGCCACGCAACGTTGGCTTCTATCTGGGCAAGGAGGTGTTGTTGCCCCCACACCAGCACACCACTAAGAAGCGCAATGCCAACGAGCAGCCAGGGAGCTAGATTAGCCCCATTATCGAGCATATGTTGGACTACCAACGGTACTGCTAATGCTGCTCCTGCTAAACACAGTATAAGCATACCCACAACAATACTCATCCCCCCAAATTCGCGCAAGTGGGCAACGAGCGTATGCCATAATGTGGGGGGAGAACCGCCGCGCTGGAACGTGGGGCTAGGGGCAAAGGTAAGCACGACCCCACTCATATCTTGGTCAAAGGTGGCATAGGTAACGCGCCGTTTGCCCTGGGCAGGGTCATTCAATAAGATAGTAGTTTTGGTAAAGCCTTCGACAACCACAAAATGATTGACGTTCCAATAGCTAATGAAAGGCAGCGCAACGTCAACCAGTTGGGAACTATTGTTTACTCGGTAGCCTTGTGCATAAAGTCCATAGTGGCGGGCTGCCTTGAGCATACCTGCCGCAGTGACCCCACGAGTTGAGACTCCACAGGCTTCACGGAGTACACTCATCGGGAGCCAACGTCCATAGTAGGCAAGGATGATGCCGAGCGCGACTGCGCCACATTCAAAGGCAGACATTTACACGCGCAAGGGAGTATGGACAGGTCGTGGTAGCTGACGCTTAGGGGGCAGTGAGTGCTTTTTCTGCATGTCGCTCTTCGCTACGGTCTATTAGCCATTGCCCCATACGCCGCTCAACAAAGCGCACCATAGCCGCATTATTGGGGGACACGCCCCACCCGCCCTCTTCGCCATACTGAGCATATTGGCGTTTGATAGATTCTGCGAGCAGGCGAATACCATAGCCGCGCCGTTGCAATGGTTGGCTGACAAACAGGATACTATATTCTAGGATGCCAGCTGCTAGGGGACGATTGAGCATCCAACCGACTACCTCATTGCCACGCCGTAACCCCAGGCTGGTTGTAGTATCAAGAGTTTCTAGGGGATAGCTAAAAGGCGATAGCCCTTCAGTCCACCAACCGCCCGTTTGGGTAGCGTGGCGTTGTGCTAGGGCTTCCCGTTCGCTGGCAGTAAGCTCTTCCCACGGAAAAAAGGAATACCCAGAGGGCAAGGGCAGATTCATCCAGGGGGCTTCAATAATAGCTTTACTTGCCCAGAATAACAGCCTATCTGTCTGTGGGGGTTGCCAACCCGTTTTGTGCAAAACACGCTCTAAAGCCGGGGTATGATCATCTTTGCGATAGGAAACGAAAAGCCGCTCGCAACCCTGGCTGTGCAATGATGTTTCCAGGTGGTGCAAGAGGTGGGTACCTACCCCTAGCTTGCGGTAGGGCTTGGCTACTACGAGGTCAAGCACGTATGCCGTGTGGGTCTCGTGGTGGTAGGCGGCGAGGGCTAGACCCCGTGGCTTGCCCAAGAAGGCTGCCCCCACCGCCACAACTTCGCTCCCATCGGGTGGGGTTGAGGCGGCTGTTGGTGCCAGCTTGTCTAGCAGGGAGCGGTCTTCGGCTTGTAAAAGCGGCGCATAGAGCTTTGCGGTAGGTTGGTCTAGGATGTGGTAACGATACATAGGTTACTTTCGTGTGCTGCGCCGACTTGGTTGTTTCTGTACCTGTGCATTACCTACTATACTCATAGCACATTCATTCATTGACCCCCCGCCCACGCTTGCCAATTCCTCGTCGGTGAGGGGGGTGAGGGGCGCGTCAAACAGGTGGGCTACCTCGCCCGCGTCCAGGGTATAGCCACGCTCGCTCGCCATTGCCATAGCCAACGCGACTGCCTGCTCACTACTGGTACACGCCGCAAATTGTCGCTCTAAGGCGGGGTCGTTGTAGAGTTCCCGTTGGAACTGTGCTAGGGTTGTCATCGGTTGCATTCTCCTTTCGTGTTACTTTCGTGTGCTGCGCCGACTTGGTTGTTTCTGCACAAGTCCCATTCCATTATCGCCACAAACCCAACCTGTTCCCCCCCCCACGCTTGCCAATTCCTCGTCGGTGAGGGGGGTGAGGGGCGCGTCAAACAGGTGGGCTACCTCGCCCGCGTCCAGGGTATAGCCACGCTCGCTCGCCATTGCCATAGCCAACGCGACTGCCTGCTCACTACTGGTACACGCCGCAAATTGTCGCTCTAAGGCGGGGTCGTTGTAGAGTTCCCGTTGGAACTGTGCTAGGGTTGTCATCGGTTGCATTCTCCTTTCGTGTTACTTTCGTGTGCTGCGCCGCCTCGCCTGTGTCTGCATCATATTAACACTATGCAACAAATCTCCTCGTGATGGTGAGTAACTACCATTAAGGTGACTTCCCCCCCCCACGCTTGCCAATTCCTCGTCGGTGAGGGGGGTGAGGGGCGCGTCAAACAGGTGGGCTACCTCGCCCGCGTCCAGGGTATAGCCACGCTCGCTCGCCACTGCCATAGCCAACGCGACTGCCTGCTCGCTACTGGTACACGCCGCAAATTGTCGCTCTAGGGCGGGGTCGTGGTGAAGTTCCTGTTGGAAGTGTGCTAGGGTTGTCATCGGTGTGTTCCTTTCACTAATCATTACTGACGTATGATAACTGGAAGATAGACATGGTACTCTGCCCCTTGATTGTTCGTATAGGGATCGTCGAAAATGAGCACCCGGTTATTGTTGTTGTCTATCACCGCTAATTGGTTGTTGCCATCTATCACCATATCCAATGGCCCACTGAATGATTTGGCATCTGGGGCAAGCGTGGTTTGCAAAGTGGTTGTCGAGGGTTGCCCCAACACCTTGTCGGCAGTCGTGTCGTGGTTCAGCGGTGTTGCAAAGAACAACACCCGCTCATTGCCACGGTCTGCTAGGTAGAGATTGTCGTGGGCATCCACCGCTACCCCCATGGGTTTAGCAAGGCTATCCGCACTTATCCCACCTTTGTTGGCAATAGCCGTTGTAAAATCGTTTTGCTGCCCAAAGACCATACTAGCAGTGGTCGCGTTGGGGGGGAAAAGCACCACCCGATTATTGTGAGCATCTGCCACATAGAGATTGCCCTGGCTATCTATAGCCACATCAGCAGGATAGTTTAGCCCTGTAGCACTCACGCTTGGCTCTTTGGATGTAGCATTTGGTTGCCCCAAGATTTGACGAGCATCCATCCCATTGCTAAGGGGCGCACGATAAACGAGTACCCGATGATTTTCAGCATCCATTACATAGAGATTGCCCTGTGCGTCAACATCTAAACCTTGTGGGTAGGTCATCGTAGCAGCGGTGGGGTCTTCGGTTTCTGTGCCAGTGGTGAAATCGGGTTGTCCCAATACCACGCTGGCTTGCATCCCGGTACTGAGGGGCGCACGATAGACCAGTACCCGATGGTTATTGCTATCAGAAACATACAGATTGCCCTGCGTATCTATCGCTACCCCTTGCGGATAGGCAAGTGTTGCCGCACTGACACTCCCGCCCCAATCGGGGGTACCAGGGGTACTGTTCGTGAAGTTTGTTTGTCCAATGACCATATCTGCTGCTGCGCCACTCTTGAGATTTGCCAATGAAGCCCAACTGAGAATACGGCTATTATTTGAATCGGCTACGAAGACCCGCCCGCTCTGGGGGTCTCGCGCTATGCGGTTGGGGTAGAAGAGGGTCTCTTCACTCACCGGAATAAAGTTGCCTGCGTTCGTGTTAAACCCAGGTTGTCCAAGTACAACATCTGCCTGTGTGTCGCCAGTGGTAGGCTTGAAAATGGCTATGGTTGCCACAGCAGAAATCCCCCCACCAGGCGTGGGCGTGGTGACGGTAATACTGAGGGTGCCAGTTTGGGCAAGTTCGTTGGCAAAGAGCGTCACGAGGGCAAAACCGCCGGTGGTGAAGGCGTGTTCGTTGGCGCGTGTTACGCCATTCACTTGGATCGTTGAACCGGGAACGATTGTGCCAGTACTATCCCATGAATTGCCCACAATGCCAAGTCCCCACACTTCAATTTGGGTTTCAGCACTACCAACTTCTATTGTCCCGGGCCATAGCTCGGTAATGACTGGAACAGCATTGTTCAGCGGATGGCGATATTCCAACGCCCGCTTGTTAGCAGAGTCGGCGATAACGACATTCATAGTAGCATAGTCTGTAGCTATACCCATAGGGGCATGCAAACTGTCAGCACTAAGTCCCCCATTGTTGGCATTGCCTGTGGTAAAGTTGCCCGCCTGCCCAAACACGGTGTTGGCTTGGGGAGCTGCGGTTTCGGGCGTGAAAAAGGCAAGGACGCGGTTATTCCCGGTGTCGGCAATGTAGAGGCGATTACTACAATCCACAGCGAGTCCGCTTGGGGTATGCAAGCTGTTTTTGCCGATACCGCCATTATTAGCCGTATTGCTGACCATATCAGGTTGCCCAATGACGTAATCAGCAATACTATTTGGGGGAATAGTTTTTGTGTAGACCAAGACGCGGTTGTTGCCCGTATCGGCAATGTAGAGCGTATCTGCCACTGCCCCTACCGCTACATCCGTAGGCGTATTGAGAGAAAGTGCCGTTGGGGGATTGGGGGCATCTTTCGTTGTGAAATTGCCCATTTCTCCCAGGGTTTCAGCAGGTTGACCAACAACATAGTTGGCATAGGCTCCAGTCTCAATAGGAACAGCCATGTCTAGCTGACCTGAGAAAATGAGCACGCGGTTGTTACCGGTGTCAGCGACGACGAGATTTTGGCGGCTATCAAGGGCTACGCCCTGAGGGTGGTTGAGGCTATTGGCAGTAGGAGGATCGGCGGCGGCATTGCTGCCAAAATCTGTTTGTCCAACCACCACCTCTGCCGCCATACCATTGGTAAAGATGGGGAAATAGTTTTCGTCTATTGTTGGCACAAAGATCAGTATGCGGTTGTTGCCCGTGTCCGCAACATAGAGGTTCCCCGCATTATCTATCGTGATGCCAGTCGGGTGGTTGAGGCTGGCACTGGTAGGGGGATTGGCGGCAGTAGTGCTGGCAAAATCTGGCTGACCAATTACCAAATCGGGGGGAGTACCGTTCTGATAGTTGGTAATGCTTTGCCAACCGAGAACACGGTTATTAGCCGTGTCAGAGACGAACATGACCCCCGACCCATGCACGTAAAGGTCGTGGGGGGTGGTGAAAACGTGCGTACCAATGACCGTGTTACTGGTAAAATCTGCTTGCCCATACACAAAGTCAGCGGTGGTGTCGAGCATGCCCTGTTGTTGAGTGCGTGATTGGGCAAAGACGATATGCCGATGTGTGAAGGGGGTAAGCAATGAAGCGGGGAATGAAGCATTGGTTTTGGGGTTGCCATTCCAGTTGGCAAGGGACAACAAGAAACTACAGATAACAACAGCGACAATGCCAATAAACGCTCTACGGATGGCTTTATTATCGCCTCGATAGCGTGAATGGGCGGTATATCGTAAGCGCATGCATAAGGTGATCCTTTTCTTTTCCCATCCATAATATGGTGGGTAATCAATATCTCCTACATAGAGTATATACCTTCAGTTATCGTATCACAACCCTAAAAATGACCATGCTATATGGGAAAAAATGACCATGCATATGGAAAAAATGACCATGCTATATGGAAAAAAATGACCATGCTAAACAAGCTCTGATACCCAACTTGCAGCACGATAACCACACATTGACGAAATAGCTCTGCTATGGTGGATTCATGTCAAAATATGGGAATAGGTTCGGACAGCCGCCAACTATTAGATGGTTGTTTGCCCTCAACGAGTAGTGTCGCCCAGGTACAGAGAGACGCTCCCCATTTTCCCCCTGTGCGATTGGCATAGGCAATGGGGACATGCTCCACACCCGTAGGGACACGGGCGTACCCGTACCCTTGCCAACTACCGACAAACGCTATGAGGGCAATGAGGACATGCTCCACACCCGTAGGGACACGGGCGTACCCGTACCCTTGCCAACTACCGACAAACGCTAGGGGGACATGCTCCACACCCGTAGGGACACGGGCATACCTGTACCGACTGCTCCTAGAGCTACGCTCCACATGTTACGTGTATCTATCGCAAAGCTCATCTCCCGCATAGCAGAGTTCCTGATCCCGCGTTGCTCCTTCCCCGCTCCCGCATGGCAGAGTCAAGGACTCCTCATCGTTGGATCATTGCTATGGGTTCCCTGTGGTATGGGGAATGGGGTGGGGGATGGGTGAGGGATGAGTGAGGGTGAGGCAGGAGCATCCTGTTCTGGTTTTTTCGCAGAACCGCGGGGAACACCAAGATAGTCACTCCTTGCTCCCCCTTCTGATGCCCCAAATACCCCCACCGTAGGACACCGTAACGCCCCCCGCTGCCCCCCCCCGCTGCCATTGTAAGCTATACATGGGAGCAATCGCTGGATATGCTATAATAGTCCCATAATCTAACGCGCTCTTGTCGCTCTTGTACCTGTTGTTCTTGGTAAAGGGACTCTACCTATGTCTGATTATGCCGAGTTAGAAATTGGACTGCACCGCCGTGATGTCACCCACTTCGTAACCCATTCAGGTACATCGTCAATGAAAAAATTTGCCTTATCGGGTACTTAGGAGTAAAGGATAAAAACCCACTATGACTGGTATACTTGAAGCAGTATTTGCTTTCACAACTATTGCTAGTACGCTGAATACTACCCTTAAAAATACAACCGGTATTGGTATGACCGATGTCGTTTCCAATGCCCTGGGGAATTTAGTGAGCGATGGGGTGAAAAAGATGGTTACGGGTAACAAATCCGTCGACACCCAACGCATCAACCACGACCTGCAACACGCCTTCCGCGATGCGCTCTACCTTGCGCTCTACGACATTGGCGGCAAAGGGTGTTTCCCGATGGCATGGAAAAAGGATCGTGATGTACCTGACCATGTTATCCTCTGGAAAACAGGCAAGGTTGCGCCCAACGCTGCTGACCCGTTGGGTGCGCCCGCTTCTCCACAACAAATGTGCCGCTGTTTGTGGGAACTTGGCAAAGCGGTAAAGGACGAACAATTGTTTCCGTTTGAGCCGCCGCTTGACGAAACCCACCTTCCATCCAGCGTCTACTTCTACCTTCAGGCGCGAACAGCGCAAAAAAAACCTTTATGGTGGTATAATAACATCACGTTATGCATGTTGCATAACCAGTGTATTGTTTTGATGGATCATGAGGAAACAGATGGTTGAAGTTATCGGTGGGTTGATTGGCTTGATGAAATTGTGGCTCGATTATGATGTGAAGAAGCGTGAGGCTGAAAAGGATGGCAAATCTGCACCAGAAAAACCTAAAGAAGCTGAAGAAGGCAAACAGGTGGCAGAAACTATTGCCGCAGTGGTGACAGAGCATGGCGATGCGAAAGACCAACGTGCGTTGGCAAGTATTCAAGATGAACCAGATAATGATTTGCTCGTGAAAGACTTTGAGCAAAAACTTGTAGCGTTGGCAAAGAAACACCCCGCTGTTGCTCAACAATTGCAAGCAATGGCAGGACAGGTGAATGTTGAAACCAGTGGTGGTGTGGTAGGCACCGTCAATGTATCTGGACAGGGGAAAGTAGGTCAGGCGATTGGTGTTGTTGGTTCTCGGAGTACCATAACCTATCAAGGTGAGAAAGATACCGACTAATGCTTGTATAGCGGGGGGCGAGGAGATCATGGAATGAGCAATACATCGGGTAAAGGACATCAGCAAGGAACAGTCAATGTGTCCGGAGGGAAAGTAGGGCAGGCGATTGGGCATTTGGCAGGCGATGCACACTATCATACCGCTGATGAAAAATATGATGTGAGTGGTCTCGTCAGCCCCTACCTCGGCTTGCAGGCGTTTGCGTATGAACACCGCGACATCTATGCTGGACGCGACAACGTGATTGCACGGGCAGTCGCGTTGCTCACCACGCCAGGCGAGCAGCGCGTGGTGCTGTTCGTTACCGGTGCCAGCGGCAGCGGCAAATCTTCGTTGGTGAAAGCGGGCATCATACCAGCCCTAGAGCAACACTACCAAACCCGCAACAAAACACCGCGCCATGGCGATTTTAGCCCATCCAAATACCCGCTGGAACGGCTGGCAGATGCGCTAAACCAATTGGGTATCACAGACCCGCCCGTTACCCAGGCGATCCAAGCACAACCCGCTCGCTTGTATCGCTTTCTTGCCCATACCACGCCCAATAACAGTATCAATCTACTGGTGATAGACCAGTTTGAAGAGCTGTTTACCCAATCGGATTATGCCCAACGGGATGCCTTGTTTGTTCTCCTAGAACAATGCCCACCCTTCACCGAATTGCGTACCCACATCATTATCACCTTGCGCTCGGATTATCTGCCCGAATTGTTTAATTACCAGCTACTCTATGAGATGAGCAAACAGGGTATTGACCTCCGGGTGATGATTGTAGAAGAAATCGAAAAAGCGATACAGACACCGCTCCAGCACCGCTACCCCCATGAGAGCAAACAGTTTGAGCCAGCCTTGCTGACGCAACTGGTACAGGATGCCGCGCACGATGTGACCTATCTGCCGTTGCTCCAGGTGACACTCGAAGACCTGTGGCGACAAGGAAAACTGGTACGGGAAGCCTATGGCACATTAACCGATGCGATTAGCCACCGTGCCGAAGCCATTTACCACTATGTGGATTATGATACTCGCACCCAGGAGCGGAGCCAGGACAACCAACACCAGATGATGGCAGTGTTGCTTGCGCTCGTTGACGTATCGTTTGATGAGAAAGCCCACCGCGACGTGCGCCAACGCCGCACCAAACAGGCTTTGACGCAGGGGGATAGAACCATCATCACACTGGTAGATGAACTGAGCAGTGCTAGGTTGTTGAGCACCACCACCGAAACCCGCGAGGGCAAAGCCGTTGAGGTGGTAGACATCATCCATGAGACGTTGATTGCCAAGTGGGAGCGGTTGCGCCAAGCCATTGAAGCGGAACGGCAAGCATTGCAACAGCGGGCACGCTTTGAACAGGCATTAAACGATTGGAAAGGGGCAGATACCCACAAGCAACACGAGTATCTGTTGACAGGTGTGCGGCTCTCTGAAGCGCAAGAATTAGCGCAGCACAACGATGTGGCACTACGAAACGATGACGCACGGACGTTTTTGCAGGCGAGTGTGCAACAACGAGATGCGGAACAGCAACGGGAATTAGCCCAAGAACGAAAATTACGCAATCGATTAATGTATGGCATTGTTGGTGTACTTGCGTTTGCACTGATTGCGGTGTGGTTGGGGTGGCAATCGTATAAAAGTGAGCAAACCGCCATTGCGGAACAGGATCGCGCTGACCAACAAGCCACTATTGCCCTCTCGCGCCAGCTTGCCGCGCAAGCAGAAAGTGTGAGAGAAGACAACCTTGACTTGTCGCTGCTGTTGGCTGTGCAGGCGGATATTGTGACGAGTACCGTGGAGAGCCAACAAGCTATCATTAGAGTGTGGCAGACTTCCCCTCATCTCAGCACCACATTGCACAACCACACGGATAATCTAATTATCCACACTAAATCTGTCACTAGCATCGCGTTCAGTCCCGATGGACAGACTCTCGCCTCCGCGCCCAGGTACGACTCCATGATGCTGTGGGATATGACCAGCGATCCGTACACACTCCGCCCTACCCTCGCCAACCATGCATTCGATGTCTTAATCGTCACGTTCAGTCCCGATGGGCAGACCCTCGCTTCCTCTTCTTATTGGTACAATACCATCAATCTGTGGGATATGACCAGCGACCCGCCCACACTGCGTGCCACCCTCGCCGACCACACGGATACTGTCACTAGCGTGGCGTTCAGTCCCGATGGGCAGACCCTCGCTTCCGCTTCCAATGACACCACCATCAGGCTGTGGGATGTGACCAGCGACCCGCCCAACCTTCGTGCCACTCTCGATGCCCACGAATACGCTGTCACTAGCGTGGCGTTCAGTCCCGATGGGCAGACCCTCGCTTCCGCTTCCAA
>CAYPHM010000090.1:20289-20419 GCA_964410555.1 uncultured Chloroflexaceae bacterium
TGACACCACCATCAGGCTGTGGAACATGACGAACGACCCGCCCGTTATCAAAGCTACCCTCGCCAAACATACGTCTGATGTCACTAGCGTGGCGTTCAGTCCCGATGGGCAGACCCTCGCTTCCGCTTCC
>CAYPHM010000091.1:0-20138 GCA_964410555.1 uncultured Chloroflexaceae bacterium
CAAGGGGGAGAGGGGGTTAGGGGGAGAGGGGAAATAACCAAATTAAAGCAAAGGGTATGAGCGACAAAACATTAGAACAATGCATTGACCCCTGGCTCCAGCATATGCGCTGGCGACAGGATTTTGCTCAATGGCGCGAGCGGCGTATTAACCAAGAGCACTACCAAGAAGATCGGCTCGCTATGCTGCAACAGTTGGCGGGGTCGCTTGATGGTACTTCCCTACTGGATTTGGGCGCAGGTATGGGTGGGTTTGCGGTGGCGGCAGCATTGCGCGGTGCTCGCGTGGTCGCTTGTGAATATAATACTGCCTACTGCGACATTATCCGGCGGCGTGGCGAGCGGCATGGGTTGCGATTGCCTGTTTTGCAAGCGGCAGGTGAGTTTATCCCGCTGCCATCACAGCAGGTTGACCTTGTGGTCAGTTGGGATGTTATCGAGCATGTGCAATCGCCAACGGCTATGTTGGCAGAGATGGCGCGGGTGCTGCGTCCGGGCGGGCATGTGCTGCTGACCGTCATCAACCGTTGGGCATGGAAAGACCCCCACTATCACCTAGCGGGTATCAATTGGCTGCCGATGCCATTGGCAGAGTGGGTTATAGCGCGGCGTGGGCGTAGCAAGGATGGTAGCCCTTTTGGGGATATGCAGCGTCTCAGCGATATGCACTACTTTTCCTATGGGGCGTTTGTGAAACTGGCTAGACGGTATGGGTTTACCGTGCGCGATATGCGCGAGGAGCAGCTGCGTATGGGGACAATGCAGAGTCGCCGCTGGAGCCGCCGAATGGTACGGGGGATATTGCATCGGGTGGGGCTAGAACGGGCAGCCTATCGCATTCATCGCCAGTGGGCTATGGGGATGTTTGAGCTAGGATTAAGTAAGTAGGTATGTCAATGTTGGGAAGACGCTCGCTCGCTATTGCGCTCTACAACCTGACGACCACCACGAAGGTGGGGGGGGTAGAGAGTTTTGTTTGGGACTTGAGCCGTGAACTGACGCAACGGGGGCATCGGGTGACGATTATCGGGGGCGTGGGGGAGCGGCGCGAACCTATTGATGGGGTGCGCGTGGTTGCTTACCCGTTTATTAGCCGGCGATTCTGGCAATCGTTGCCACTGCTGCGCCGGGCGTATGCTGAGACGAAGTTGCTCGAACGGTTGAGTATGGCGGTGTCGGCAGTGCCGTTGTTGGCACGAGGGGGATTTGATGTTGTCCATATTCAGAAACCGTATGATATGGCACCTGCGCTGGTATCCCGCTGGCTAGGGGGACCGCGGGTGGTGCTTGGCTGCCACGGTGAGGATTTTTACCGGGGCGATTCGCTGCTGGCACGTCATATGGATGGGGTTGTTTCGTGTAGTCGCTACAACGCGCAAACGGTTGGCGCACGCTATACCGCTTGCCCTATTCGCGTTATTTACAATGGTTTTGATGCTACGCTTTTTCGCCCCCAGGAGCCAGACCAGTCGCTGCGCCAAACGATGCTTGCAAGTGGGAGTCGTTGGTTGTTGCTGTATGTAGGTCGGTTGATGCCCTGGAAGGGGGTTGACACGGCAATTGAGGCGTTAGGGTTGTTGCCAGAAGCAACGTTGCTGGTGGCAGGTGATGGCGAGGAGCGTGAGCGGTTGCAACAGATGGCGATGGCTACGGGTGTGGGGGAGCGGGTGCGTTTCTTGGGGGTAGTGCCACGGGAGATGTTACCACGGTTGTACAGTTCGGTAGATGTGCTGCTTGCGCCAAGTTTTGCGAGCGAGACGTTTGGGATTAGTTTGGTTGAGGCGCAGGCGTGTGGGTTGCCTGTGGTGGCGAGTCGCTTTGGGGGGTTCCCAGAGGTGATAGACGAGGGGCGCACGGGGGTGTTGGTGCCGCCGCGTGAGGGGGCGGCAATGGCGGCAGCAGTGCGGCAACTGCTTGGTGAGCCGGGGGGGCGAGCGGCGATGGCGGCGGCGGCACCGGGGTGGGCGCGGCAGTTTGTTTGGTCAGCGGTGGTAGACCGCGTGGAAGCGGCGTATGCGGAGGCGTTGGGGGGCGGATGTATCCCCCCCATCCCCTAGCCCCTTCCCCCACTACGCGGGAGAAGGGGAACCGGACATTCCGGGCAGCCCCCCCATCCCCTACCCCCTTCCCCCACTACGCGGGAGAAGGGGAACCGCGGCAGGTGTTCCCCCTCGCCCTGGAATGGGAGAGGGGGCAGGGGGAGAGGGTTGCTTCGGGCAGCCCCCCCATCCCCTACCCTCTTCCCCCACTACACGGGAGAAGGGGCACCGCGGCAGGTGTCCCCCCCTCGCCCTGGAATGGGAGCGGGGGCAGGGGGAGAGGGGGCAGGGGGAGAGGGGACGGAATGGGAGAGGCGGCAGGGGGGAGCCCAATCCTAGTCATCACCTGGACTACCGGTTGAGCACCCCATACACGGAAAAGACGATGCCCCCTGTATATCATCAAGGTTAAGGGTGGTATTGAGGGATGACCAACAAATACTAGCACCATCTGCGGCAATACGCCAACTTTCGCGCTGCTCCACATTGGCATAGAGCAATTGGGGGTACCACTCCAATGGGAGGGCAATAATGCTGCCGTCCTGTATGTCTACAATTAAGGTGTCTTCAGTAAGCGTAACATCAGTTACCCGTTCACAAGGTTTGATACTATGCATTTGGTTTCTCTCCTAACATTAGTAAAACTTCACTGCGTACTCACTCTGGTACCATTATACTGATGCCAGTTATCAGAAGAGAATCCCTACCCCAAAAATGCCGTCATACTCCACAATGCGATGTTACCAATAAGCACCCAAACCACAACCTGTTGCCGCTCTGGTGGTATTGCAATAATCCAGCGAATGATGCCAGCGAGATACTCTATCGCCAGCACAACGAGGAGGCAAACTAGCGGTACAATCAGGCTATAGCCAATTACCCCCGGTGTTGGGGCAATGTCTAGCATACTCCCTATCTCCACGACAACTATTCCCCATGCCAAGAGCAACACTGACTCGATTTTTTGCCAGCGCATCAGCACCAGTGCCATACCAAACACTGCCAATATAGTGATGAACTGCATAAGGATGCTGCTGCTTCCCTTTGCCAAACTGACCACCGGGAGACTGGCGGGGGTCATAGCCCGCTGCGCTACCTTACCAACCGAGAGCAACAATGGACCAATGCCCATCACCACCCCAGCGATGAGCAAAGCAAGATGCCCCTTGAGGCTGATAACATAAGCCTGATTGACAAGCCACTGATGTAGCAGAGCAACCAAGAGCATAGCTATAATGAGCCATCCCCCTACGGCTAGGTGCCAGGTTAGTCCACACAGGATACCTGCCAAGAGAAAGCTCCATGATGCACGATTTGCCCAACCAGAGAGCAACACGGCAAAAACAAGCAGCATCACAGGCTGTAGAGCCACATTCCCATCCGCCTGACTGCTTGCGAGGATGTGTAGCGGGGATGTCGCCAATACGATTGCTGTTGCTAGGGCAGTAGAATGGCTAAAGAGCTTGCGTACCAAGGAGTAGAGGGCGGGGATAGTCAGGGTGCCAACAAGTGCCGAAAGTACCCGCATACCGAGGTGGCTGCCACCCGCAAGATGCATCCCAAGCGTTTGAACAAAGAGCCAGAGGTTAGGGACAAACGCGGAGTCTGCCCCAAATGGCTGGACTATCTCCCCCCGTATCACCTGCTGTGCCGCTTGCATAACCTGTTGCTCATGGTTAGACAGAGGATTTTCCCCTATCTGCCAGAGCCGCAATACGAGTCCAAATAACGTACTGCCTATCAGCCAAGCATACGCTTGATAGGGTTGCATTTTTTGCCATATGCTGCTTGGTTTTGGGGATTCGGTTTCAGGGACATCGCCCTCTGCCGCCGGTTCATCTTGCCTATACGTGGAGGGGACTTGGCGAGGAGTTTCTCGGAGCGATGATTCACGGGGGCGCGAGGAAAGCGAAATGGTAGCTGATTCGCGGGGGCGCGAGATGCCTACACTCCCCCCACGTCCTGCTAGTCTCGTGGTACGGGTTGTCTCATCTGCTACTTCTGCTGGCTCATCATCAGGCTTCTTGCCACGCGAAAAGGGGATAGAACGACTGCCGGTGGTAGAGGGGCTAGGGCTAGGCCGTTTTGACTCAACAGGTGGGGGGCGTAGGTGCTGAATGGCACCAAAACGAACGGCTCCTGCCACGGCTAATGCCATCCCTGCTAACCATACGACTAGGGCAACCCACGACAGCAATCCTGGCAAAAGCTGGAGCCAGAAGGCGAGCAGGCTGACAACTATGCCAGCAACGAAGAGGGCGGCACCAGTTGGAGAACACCAGACGATCAGCTTTTTCATGCTCATCTGGTAGGAGCTATCTTCGTTGTAACGAGTCCATCCGTTGAGGCTCACAAGGATGAGGACTGCAAGGAGGATGATAACCCACCCTACGCCGCTGTCAGGCGATTGTTGACGCAGCTTGCCCTGACCTATCCATGCCAGTACAAGTGCCAGTACCAGCAAGCCTGCTGCTCCTGCCCGTTGTATGAGCTCGTTTTTGGTTGGTTTCTTGTTAGTTTCTTGTTCGGTATCAGGTAACGCCACAGTGCTGTATTTCCTGCTTACTCAGTAGTGCTTATTGTACCTACCTCTTGCACAATCGTCAACAAAAAAACAAAAAAGTGGATGAGGTCAGGGTCATGGCAAAGTCCGGTCTGCGCTTATCCCTAGCCCCTCTCCCACCAAACGAGCCGCGAAGGTCAACGAGCGGATGGCTGAGCGAGGGGATAGGGGAAGAGGAAGCAATGGAGTAAGGTTAATATGCCCTGCATTCATCCCCTATCCCTATTGTCAAGACAGCCAAAACCTTGTACCATGAGGGAGTAGTCATCATCCCGTCGCAAGGAAAGCGCAAGATGGGATGTACTCCATTATTTGCCCCCATATGGTCAAATTGGACAAAAACGACGCTTTTCTTGAGGTGAGATGTGGTATACTGAGCAAAAAGTCATTTGTGACAAGTAGGGAGAAGACAAAAGCAAAGGATGCATTAAGGATGTATAATGAGTGATGATCCCATCAAAATCCTGCTGGTGCAAGAAGCCACGGCATACTTACCTGCCTTGAAAGAATCGTTGGAGGACCTCAAAAAGGATTTCCTCAACCTAGAGGTTGTGTGGGTAGCTGGTGTGCCAGAAGCCAAACACCACCTGGACCAATTACCCTACGACATATTGATACTGGATATGGTTCAAGGTCAACCATTGCAAGGACTTATTGACATACATCAATACGTACCAAAAACCCCTATCATTGCCTTAATCGAACAGAACAAAGAAATCATTACCCAAGTACTACAAAATGGATCTCAAAACTATCTTCTGAGAGACAATATCACAAGCCAAACGGTAAAACATGTTGTTCTCTGTAGTATTGAACGTTATACTATCTGGAATCAAGTGCAATACTTTACCCAACAAATACAAAACCGTGAAAATCATTTTCAATCATTGATTATCCACAATCCTGATGGAGTGGTTGTGGTAGATACCAATGGGATTGTCTGTTTTGTCAACCCTGCTGCTGAAGAACTTTTTGGACACCCTGCCCAAGAGATACGCGGAGAGATGTTTGGATTTCCCATTGTCGCCGGTAAAACAACGGAGCTTGAGGTCTTCAAAAAGGGAACCAGAGAACCGGGGATAGCAGAGATGCGCGTGGTAGAAATTGAGTGGGATCGAACGTTTGCCTACCTTATATCCCTGCGTGATATTACTTATCATAAGAAACTCCAAGAATCTCTCCGTCAAGCAGAAGCCTTCAACCGTCTTGTCCTAGAATCTATTGAAGAAAATATTATGGTTATAGATAAGAAGGGGGTTATTATTTCATTTAATTCGAGTAATGAGATGCCCAATAATCGTATTTTTCAGAATTTTACGGTTGGAGAAAACTTCTTTGCTACTCATAGATTGATATTTGGTGAAACCCCACAAATCATAGAAGGAATACAAGCGGTTCTTGAGAATACGCAGGCTATTTTCAGCATGGAATATCGGTATGCGGTTGATAATGAACAAGACAGTTGGTTTCATATCCGCGCTCTCCCTCTTGCTGGCAACACCGGTAATCATGTCGTTATTTCCCTCAATGACATTACCGAACGCAAACGAGTTGCTTGGGCAGAGGCTGAAGCAAAGTCCAATGCAACCCGTATCAAAGAGCAAGAGCGAGAAATCCGCGGGTTGCTCCAGCTGACCAAAACCCCGACCAATGTTACCTCAGAGCTATTTGGAGTGCAGCAACTCCGGGAAAGTACTCCTCTCGTATTTACCGAACTCACTCGACGATATGGAGATATAATAGAAAAAGCCATGGAGCAACGTGCCTACAAGGTGGATTACGGACTATCTGATGAATTGCGAACAATGGCAGAGCGACTTGGGTTCCTCCGTGCTGGTCCACGCGATGTCGTGGAAATTCATAGTACGGTCCTTCAAAACAAGAGTAGTGGCGCACATCCCCGCAAGATGCAAGCCTATACCGAAGAAGGGCGACTCTTGGTCCTAGAACTCATGGGGTATCTAGTTTCTTACTATCGGAACTATTCGCTAGGGGTAAGTAAAACATCTATTCCCCAAACAACATAAGAAGAGATTACGGTTTTTAGCAGAAAGAAGCAGGGGTATGAATAAATTTTTGCTCAAGTTATATGTCACTGGAGACACGCCACGCGCCGAACGTGCCATCTCAAATCTGCGCCAGATATGTGAACGCGAATTACACGGGCAATACGAACTCATCATCGTAGATGTCCTAGAAAATCCACAACAAGCGGAGGAAGAAAAAATCATGGTTACGCCAACGCTGGTACGGGAGCTTCCCACCCCACGGCGGCGTATTATTGGAGACCTAACAGATACGGCAAGAGTGTTACTTGGATTAAATCTACAATTGACCAATGAAAGTCAAGGAGAGGGACAGTGAGTAAAGATCAAAAGCGATTTTTAATCGAGAAATTAGAAACGGGTATTCCTGGATTTGACCATATTTCAAATGGCGGGTTGCCAAAATATCGGACAACGCTGGTAGCAGGAACTGCGGGGAGTGCAAAGACAGTCTTTGCCGCAGAGTTTCTTATTGAAGGCATTAAACGTGATGAAAATGGAGTATTTGTTACCTTTGAAGAAACCCCTGATGCTATTCGCCAAAATATGTATGGTTTCTCTTGGGATATTGAATCCTGGGAAGAGGAAGGGAAATGGATATTTGTTGATGCTTCCCGTCAACCGGGCGAAGACCCAATTGTTTCCGGTGATTATGACCTTGGCGCACTGCTCGCCCGGATTGAAAATGCGGTGCAGCAGGTCAATGCCAAACGGGTTTCTATGGATTCGCTTGGGGCTATCTTTAGCCAGCTTTCAGACAGTGCCACTGTCCGCAACGAACTCTTCCGCATTGCTTCTGCCCTGAGACGTATCGGCGTAACGGCGGTGATGACCTCTGAACGCTCCGAAGAGTATGGCGAGGTTGCCCGCTTTGGGGTGGAAGAATTTGTCGCAGACAATGTGATCATCTTGCGAAACGTGCTAGAAGAGGAAAAACGCCGCCGTACCGTAGAAATCCTCAAGTTTCGCGGAACAAACCACCAAAAAGGGGAGTTTCCCTTTACCGTCATTCCCAAGCAGGGCATTGTCGTTATTCCCCTTTCCGCTATTGGCTTGGAGCAGCGTTCTTCTGATGTCCGTATCACCTCTGGTATCGAGGAACTAGACCGCATGTGTGGGGGGGGCTTCTTCCGCGATTCTGTGCTGCTGGTCTCTGGAGCAACGGGTACCGGTAAAACGCTTATGTCTACCTCTTTTATGTCGGCAGGGGCAAACCAGGGCGAGCGCAGTTTGCTGTTTGCCTTTGAAGAAAGCCGCGATCAGCTGTTCCGCAATGCCACCGGTTGGGGGGTAGACTTTGAGCAGATGGAGCGTGATGGGATGCTGCACGTGGTCTGTAACTACCCGGAATCCGCCGGGCTAGAAGACCAACTCATTGCAATGAAAACGGCTATTGAGGAGTTCGAGCCAAAACGGGTGGCTATAGACAGTCTCTCTGCCCTTGAACGGGTGTCTACGGTCCGAGGGTTTCGAGAGTTTGTTATTGGGCTAACCTCGTTTATCAAGCACAAAGAGACGGCAGGACTCTACACCTCTACCACTCCCACATTGCTTGGGGGCACTTCTATCACGGAAGCGCACATCTCGACCATCACCGACTCCATTATTCTGCTGCGCTATGTAGAAATCTATGGCGAAATGCGGCGGGGATTGACCGTCCTCAAAATGCGTGGCTCTATGCACGAGAAAGAAATCCGTGAGTTTGATATTGACGGCAAGGGTATGCATATCGGTAAGCCGTTCCGTGGTATTAGTGGTATCCTCTCTGGTAATTTCAGTTATGCCACACCAAATGAGATAGACCGCATCAGCGGGTTGTTCCAAGAGGGTCTTCAATAACCCCTCTGGGAGTGAGGAGACGAGAAGTGATCCCGGTAGGGTGTGGTGAAATCCTATCACCACACCCTTTACCGGTCTCTTTTTTGCGACTATATCGGCTATCACCTCTCGCATGGCTATCATGAGCGAATCTGACGACACCTACAAACAACAATTAGCTGCCAGCGAAGCGCGGTTTCGCAATATCATCAACCGAAATGCTGATGCGACTATCATTGTAGACCAGCAAGGCATTATTCGTTTTGCTAACCCTGCTGCCGCTGCCCTCTTCCAACAGACCACCCAAGAATTGCTTGGTGTGACGTTTGGGTATCCCATTGTCAAAGGCGACAAAACCGAACTGTGTATCTTGCGTAAAGACCTCCCCTCAGCCATTGTGGAAATGCGCGTGGTCGCTATTGAGTGGGATGGCGAGTTGGCGTTTTTGGCTTCCCTACGTGATATAACCCAACGCAAACAGATAGAAATACTGGAGCGAGACCGTAGCAAGATACTAGAGCTTATTGTTCGCAATAAGCCGCTAGGTATCATTCTCAACCAAGTGGTGCGGATGATAGCCCGCCACTATCCCCATATCTGGTGTGCGATCCTTATGCAACAAGAAGGGCGGTTTGTCTTCAAAGCTGGCACTCAAATGCCTGCCGATTACATCGAAGCGGTGCAGCGCATTACTATTGAGAGCAACTCCTGCCCATGTCACCAAGCGATGGTCAACAAGCATCCCATAAGTATGCTCAACAGCGAAAACCTTTGCCCATCCTCTTGTATGCAATTTTTGCCGACCACCGTTCACGCATGCTACTCGCTGCCGTTGGTTACGCAGCGGGAAGAGGTCGCAGGGGTGCTGGTGCTCTATCTCCCCCATCGGAGCGACCTCACCAACACGCTGAAAAATATCGCCCGTGTTGCTGCCCACCTTGCGACTATTGCCATCAAACAACGCACCCTCACCCGCAAGCTCACCTACCATGCTTACCACGACACCCTCACTGGACTACCTAACCGGAGCTACTTTGAAGAACGGCTCCAACAAGAAATTGCCAAAAGTGGCAAAGACCAACACCTTGCCGTCTTTTTCATAGACCTAGACCACTTTAAGCAGGTGAATGATACGCTTGGACACGCTGTTGGGGACAGGCTGCTCCAGCAGGTAGCCGAGCGGTTTTCGCAGGTTATTCGTTCCCAAGACCTCCTGGCACGTATGGGGGGGGACGAGTTTATGCTGATGATGCCAGAGATACACCAAAAACAGCAGGTTTCTTCAACTGCCCGCCAACTGCTTTCTACCCTGCATGAGCCATTTATCATTGAAGAGCACGAACTGTATGTTTCGGCAAGCATAGGCATTAGCATTTCTACCAGCACCGCCTACAATAGCAGTGCCCTCCAGCGCAGTGCTGATATTGCCATGTATCACGCCAAGCATTGCGGGGGCAATAGGTATAGCTACTATTCTCCCTCTATGCAGAAACCAGATAAAGATCGGCTCAAATTGGAGAGCCATCTTCGCCGGGCTATTGAGCGCAACGAACTGCTGATGTACTACCAACCCCAGGTAGACCAAGAGGGCAGGTTCACCGGGGCAGAAGCCTTGATGCGCTGGAATCATCCCCAACTAGGAATGATCTCCCCAGGTAATTTTATCCCATTAGCAGAAGAAAACGGCTTAATTATTCCCATTGGGACGTGGGCATTGAACGAAGTTTGCCGCCAGCACAATGCCTGGAGACAAGCTGGTTTTCCTACCTTCAAAATTGCCATCAATGTTTCGGCACTCCAGTTTGCCCAACCAGATTTTGTCTCGCTATTGGCAGAAGCCCTCCAGCACAACAAGATGACCCTGCCCCACCTAGAAATAGAGATTACCGAGAGCGTGCTCATTATGGACCATCACGATGTAGCCCAAAAACTCTCCCTGTTGCAAAAGTTGGGGGTGCGTATTGCGATAGATGACTTTGGCACGGGCTACTCTTCTATGCTCAGTTTGCAACGGTTGCCTATCAATACACTCAAGATTGATCAGGTCTTCATTCAAAATATTGGCACACACGCTATTGTTCGGTACAATGATAGTGCGATCATTGGAGCCGTTACCTTTTTGGCGTATAGCTTGGGCTTAGGGGTCGTGGCAGAGGGGATAGAAACGGAAGCCCAATTTCAGTTTATTCGTGATGCCGGCTGCAATGGGGCGCAGGGGAATCTCTTTTCACCGGCTCTTTCGACAGAAGCCTTTGAAGCGTTACTCAAAGATGTTATCAATGGGGTACACCCGCGCATCTCAGCCCTATCATAAGGGATACGAGTTTATGACCCAGACAACAATCAGCATCAACACCCAAGACACACCAGCCTATACGCTTCGTGAGCTAACGATTGCCCCTAATACGCTGTTGGCACCAATGGCAGGCGTGACAGACACCGTATTTCGCCGCATTATCCGGGGGTTGGGCGGCTGTGGCTTGGTGTGTAGCGAGATGACCAATGCGGCGAGTATGTCGCCAAAAGCCCTCAAAAAGCACAAACTACTGGAGTATCAGCCAGAAGAACGCCCCTTTGCTATGCAGATAAGCGGGAATGACCCGGCATTGATGGCTGAAGCTGTCCGCAAGGTTCAAGCCCTCGGTGCTGATATTGTTGATATAAACTGTGGTTGTCCTTCGCCAAAGGTGACTGGCGGCGGGCATGGGGCTTCGCTGCTGCGCGATCTGCCCCGCTATGCCAGCGTATTACACGCGGTGCGGGAGGCTTCGGCTATCCCCGTGACAGTCAAGCTACGGGCAGGGTGGGATGACCAGAGCCTCAACTATTTGGAGACGGCACGCATAGCCGAGGAAGCGGGGATGGACGCGCTCACCTTGCACCCGCGCACCCGTGAACAACGCTACACGGGGACGGCAGACTGGGAGCGGATAGCGGCGGTAAAAGCCCATGTAGCTATTCCCGTGATAGGCAATGGGGACATTGCCAGTGCTGATGATGCGCTTGAAAAGCTGGCATGGAGCAGGATAGATGGTATAATGATAGGCCGTGCGGCTCTGAGCAATCCCTGGATATTTCAGCAGATAGCGCAGGTGCGCCAGAACGAGCAGCCATTTGTGCCTACGCCAATGGACCGCTATGCGCTGCTCCAACAGTTCATTGACCAGTATCTCGACGAGGTGCCAGAACGGTTAGCCCTCAATAAGCTCAAGCAGTTTATTAGCCATTTCATCATTGGGCTACCGGGCTGTGCCGCATTGCGGGCAAATGTTCATCACTCCCGCAGCATAGCCGAGGCGCGGGTGCTGCTGGAGCAGTTTTTCACCCGCTACCAGTATCACTATGAGCAGGCGATGGGTGGGGGTGTGGAGAGTGGGAACCTAAGCTAACATATGGATTTACGGTTGATAGCACGATACACCGGCATACTGCTGCTTGTTGGTCTCATCTTTCGCTTTGGATGGATGGGGCAAACGTTGCTGCTCCAAAGACCACCTGATATACGGTATGGACTGACGTTCTTTGGTCTTGCTATCGTGCTGATGCTGCTGATGTTGCGTTGGGTAAAGCAGCAGCAAAAACCTAGCGCATCGTTGTCATTGTCTGCTATCCCCCGCTTGTACTCCTATCGCACGTTGGGGATCATCCTGTTGCTTATCGGTATTGGCGGGGGAGCCACTACCTACTGGCTACATACACAAAAGGATGTACTCGTGTGGACTATGCTTGCCTCGTGGATTGGCAGCATAGTGGTCTTTTTGCTTGGGGCTTGGAGCATAGACCAACATTCAGCAGATGCACCAGAGCAACCAAACCCATCATCTCCATCTGACTCTTCTTGTTTACCCGCTCCCCCTGCCCCCGCTCCCATAAATGGCGAGGGGGAACCACCCCCCCCCTGCTCCCGCATAAAGGGCGAAGGGCAGGGGAATGGGGGAAATAATTTGGCACAGCCCTACCCTGCCTGGGAAATCCTGCTCATCTTCACGATAACGCTGGTGGGCTTCTTCCTGCGACAGGTTTTCCTAGCCGAGGTACCGCACAACTTGAGTGGTGACGAGGGAGAGATGGGCTTGGCTGCCCGCAAGATATTGCATGGCATTATGCCAGACCCGTTTGCCACAGGATGGCTTTCTCACCCAAATCTTTGGTTTTTTTTGCAAGCGTTCTCATTGTGGCTCTTTGGTAACGATGTAGCCGGGCTGCGGATGCTGTCGGTGCTGTTTGGCACGGCGACTATCCCTGCCCTTTATCTGTTCGCCCGTCCCTTCTTTGGGCGAGCGGCTGCGCTGTTTGGGGCTGCCCTGCTTGCCAGCAATCACTTTCACATCCACTACAGCCGAAATGCGCTCAACAACATAGCCGACCCCTTGCTTGGGGTGCTTGGCTTTGCTGCGCTGTTGCGGGGGATACATAGCCGCAAGCTCTTGCCATTTGCGCTGGCAGGGGTGGCTTTTGGGGTAGCGCAACACTTCTACATGGGGGCGCGATTGTTGCCATTGTTGGTGGTGCTGCTGCTTTGCTACGAGGTGATAATTCACCCTATGCGTTTTGTGCGGGTGCGTTGGCATTGGGGACTCGTGGCGATTGGCTTTCTCTTGGGTATTGGTCCATTGCTTTGGTTTTTCCTATCGCATCCGAGTGACTTCAATGCACGGCTAGAACTGGTCGGGGTGTACCAGAGCGATTGGTTGCGCTCGCAGATTGAGTTTCATGGATTAACCATCCAACAGGTATGGCAAAATCAGATTATTGGGGGATTTGGGGCATATACCTTCATGCCAGATCGCAGTGCTCAGTATGACCCCGGCATTGCGCTGCTTGACCCGTATACGTCTATCTTGTTTGTGCTTGGCATTGCGCTGCTTATCATGCGCTGGCGCAGGGGGGAGTCGGTGTTGTTGCTGGCATGGCTCATAGGGACATCGACGCTAGGGGGGGTATTGCTTGCCAACGCGCCAGTAAGTCCACGGTATGTCACCACGGCTCCCATTTTCTGTTTGGTGGCGGCGGTGGCTCTGGCAGAGCTTGCCAAGCTCCTACCGCAGTTGTTGCCCATGTCGCGCTGGGTCGTGCATGGAGTTGCGGGTGCTGTTGTGGTGGTGTTGGCAGTGTGGAATATCAATTTTTATTTCAATGACTATACGCCACGCAATATCTTTGGCTGGATTAATGTTGAAGTGGGTACAGAGTTGGGGTACTATCTTGCCAATCAGCCAGATTCCGAGGAGGTGTATGTCTATTTCTTTGGCCCACCACGGATGTACTATGGCTTTGGTACCACGAAGTTTTTGTCCCGTGATGTGGATGGGGAAGACATCCATGACCCGCTGGTTGTGCCAGAACAACTCTCGCCGCTTCCCTATGGCAAACGCCCTATCTTTGTTTTTCTCCCAGAGCGGGAAGGCGAGCTTGAGGTTGTTCGCCAGCGATACCCCGAAGGCGATCTCTATCGTATCCCACGCTATACGCACCGGGATGACATCCTGTTTGTTAGCTATGAGCCAGATATGGAGAAATAGGGCGTAGTCACCCTGATGCATAAGCCGCCCGGTCCACAACCCACGTCACATCCCCACGCGGTGGGCGGAGAAGCTGTGCTGGCAACTCCCGTGCCGCATACGGGTCAAGGTAGGGGGTATTTGCGTTAGACAACACTGTCTGTAATGCCGGGGCTTTGTCTGCACCGGCGACCATGAAGAGGATATGGCGAGCGCGGTTGAGGGCAGGGATGGTCAGGGTGATACGCTGTGAGGGGGGCTTTGGGGCATCGGTTACTGCCACAGCCCACACATCAGCCGGGGTATCTAGTGCTGTGTTGTGGGGGAAGAGCGAAGCGGTATGCCCATCTTCTCCCATCCCTTGCAAAGCTATGGGCAACATTCCCCCACAATGCTCTAACACCTTCCCTACAGCTGTGGCATACCTACCGGCTGCGTCCGTTGCGCTTGCGGTGTTTGCTGGCGTTGGCACAGCGATGATGTGGTCGGTGGGTATAGGGACATGATCCAACAACAGCGAGCGTACCATCCTCCCGTTGCTCGCCGGGTCGTCTGGCGCAACATACCGCTCATCCCCCCACAAACAATAGACATGCTCCCAAGCTATCTGGCTCCGGTATGGCTCGGTTGCCAAGAGCCGATATAGACCCGCGGGGGTTGTGCCGCCGGCAAGGGCTATGCTGCACATTCCCCATATCGCTATGGCTTCCTGGCACCAGGAGACGACCCGTTCTGCTGCGGCTTGTTGTAGTGCTGCCAAGTCGTCAACGACCATGACTGTCGGTGATGGCGGTAAGGGTGATTGTTGCATAGGTTTTCTCTCCTGCTGCTATTTGGTTTCCTCTGGGTGCATTTCTGCTGCGACCTCTGCCAAGAGCAGCAAGGTCTGGTCAAGCGTTGGTTTGTACATCTCTGCATGGAGATACTGTTGGCATGTCTTCCAATAGCTGCTGAGTAATTGGAGCAATCGTAGACGGCTGAGATCATGTACGCCCAACGGTATTAATGAGCCATAGCCCTCAAAGAGCCCATTGCACCACTCCTTTGGGTAGTCGGTATCTAGCCCACGGGCGAGTTCAAGTAACCCATCACCGCCAACAATACCACCTGGATCTATTAAGGCTTCCAAACGCACTTGCTCTCCTGCTATGGTACAGCGCACATGGCGGGGATGCATATTGCCGTGCATAAGGTAGGGATGTTGGCATGTGTTACCAAGATAGGCGATAGTTTGCAGCATAGTTGCCCGTTCTGTCTCACCAAACAGCAACGATTCGACCCCTGATGGGGCTTGGGCTTGGTGCAATTCTTGCAATACCGATTGCCAATCAGGGTGCTGCCAGCGTCCCGATGAGCTAGGGTAGCCCCAACCGTCCGCTTCTACCCGGTGGATACGGCGAAGCGTTCGCCCGACCTGCCGCGCTAGTCCTTGCAGCATATGGGGGGTATCAAGACTGGTGCCACTAAGCCCACCAATATACCCTTCGATCATGTAGGCAAAGGGGACCAATGCGCGGCTTGTGTCATAGTGGAGCAGACGTACTGCTGGTAATTGGTGCCGTGCCATCATCCGGGCAAAGTAGATTGCGCTAAAGAGGTCGTGTTCAGGGGCTATTCGTAGGACAACATACTCTTGCGGCATATGCACACGGATGAGGATGCAGGTCGCGGTACGGTCAAGCAGTTCAATATTGGTGGGAAATATCTTGAGTGAACGGAGGATGGTTGCGGTATATTCGCCTAGACGGTTGAGGGTACGCCGCCACGCATCACTATACAATGCGTCATTTGGGGCAATGTGTTGGTTTAGGTGGCTATAGTCCATTTAGGGTAATTTCAGGTTATACTCGTCTTGTTTCGTGTCTCTGCATGCTATTATACGCCTTTGCGCGTGTGGGTGCAATGATAACACATTAGCTCGCCTTTTGACCCGCTCCCGTACCATCCGTTCGTTGACCCTTGCGGCTCGTTTGGTGGGGGGGATGCGACAACCCTCTCCCCCCTGCCCCCTCTCCCATCCCAGGGCGAGGGGGCAGGGGCTAGGGGATGGGGGGGTTGCTCGGTGGTGGGGGATGAGCGGTTCCCCTTCTCCCGCGTAGCGGGGGTAAGGGGCTAGGGGATGGGGGGGTTGCTCGGTGGTGGGGGAGTTGCCTGGTTCCCCTTCTCCCGCGTAGCGGGGGTAAGGGGCTAGGGGGATGGGGGGGTTGCTCGGTGGTGAGGGAAAGGTACGGGGAGGGGGGTTGACAGAAGTCGGGAAAACTATTTGCCACACTCCTGGTATAATAGGGGGAGCTATTGTGGTGTTGGATACCAACACTTCTCAGCAAAGGTCATCTTATCGCATAACCTTATAATTTTGTGAAAGACTAGCAAAATGGTTGCTCAACCACATTACAAATCACGCATCACACCGAATCTCTCCATCATTGATGGGGATATGTTCTTCTCTGAAATGCAAACGGTGACGATTAGCGTCAATACCGTGGGGGTTATGGGCAAGGGGCTTGCTTCACGTACCAAATATCAATTCCCAGATGTGTATGTCGTCTATCAAGATGTCTGCCGCAACAAAACATTGCAAATGGGCAAACCCTATCTCTACCAACGGGAATCCTTTGAGGATGTATTCAACGATACCGCAACGCTCCCCGACCCAATGGAAAACACATGGTTTTTGCTCTTCCCCACCAAACGGCATTGGCGAGAAAACTCAGACATCAACGGCATTGAACAGGGGCTACGCTGGATACAAACACACTACCAATCCCTAACTATTACATCCCTAGCCCTGCCTGCGCTTGGTTGTGGGCTAGGTAATCTCTCGTGGCGTGACGTAGGACCATTGATGGTCCGGTATCTCTCCCAACTCCCTATACCTGTAGCAATCTACCTACCACGGGAAGAGCAAATGCAACAAAAGTGGTTGACACCAGCATTTTTGCTAGGACAATAACTCCCGCTTCTTTCCACTTACTGGTATAATAGCCCTGGTAGGTAGTCTTTACGATTCATCATTCATAAATCACGAGAGGAGTTTCATACGTGGAAACGTATTATGATCCCAAAGACCTTGCCCGTTTTGGCGAAATGGGCAATGACGCACCGGAACTCTGGAAGAAGTTTATGGCGTGGTATGGCGCAGTGTATGAAGATGGGGCACTCACCGAACGGGAAAAAGCCCTCATTGCCCTAGCTGTTGCCCACACCACCCAGTGTCCCTATTGCATAGAGGAATACTCCAGTAAGTGCTTGGAGAAGGGGGCAGACCTTGAGCAGATGACTGAAGCCGTCAATGTGGCGGCGGCAGTGCGAGCTGCTTCTACGGTAGTCCACGGCGTACAGATGCGAACACACGTAGAGAAAGTTTCTATGTAGAAGGGGGCAGGATGTCAAACCGAATTATCCCCACGTTGCAAAAGCGCGACCACACCCTTTCTACATCAGAGAGCCAGCGCAAGCTCTTGGCTGATCTGCCCTTGCGTCTCACCTTTGCTGAAGCGACCACTTCAGCGGGGCATGAGCCGCTACGGGCAACGGGTGTGACGGTGCTGCAAATGAACGTTGGCAAACGATGCAACCTGACGTGCAAGCATTGCCACGTAGATGCCGGTCCAGACCGCACGGAGGTGATGTCGGCAGAGGTGATGGAAGCCTGTATGCAGCTCTTGGAAAAGAGCGACATCCCCACCGTAGACATTACCGGCGGTGCGCCAGAAATGCACCCCCAATGGCGCGAGCTCATCCAGCGGGCGCGGGGGCTAGGGCGGCATGTGATGCACCGCTGCAACCTGACCATCACCCGCTTACCCAACTATAGCGATGTTCCCAAGTTCTTGGCAGATCACCAGGCAGAGGTGATAGCCTCCCTACCCGCCTTTGCCCCCAAACAGACAGATACCCAACGGGGTGAGGGGGTATTTGAGGAGTCTATCGAGGCGTTGCGCGAGTTTAATGCGCTAGGGTATGGACAAGAGGGTAGCGGTCTGGAGATTAACCTGGTGACAAACCCGGTTGGGGCGTTTTTGCCTGCCAGCCAAAAATCGCTGGAGCAGGAGTGGAAGCGTGAACTTAAACGCCGCTACGATGTCACCTTCAACAATCTGTTTACCATCACCAATATGCCAATTAGCCGCTTTCTCGATTTCCTGGTTGAGACGGGCAATCTTGAAGCCTATATGGAAAAACTCGTCAACGCCTTCAACCCAATGGCGGTAGGTTGTGTGATGTGTCGGTATACGCTATCGGTGGGTTGGGATGGCAAATTGTACGATTGCGATTTTAACCAGATGCTGGATATGGCACTGCCACAAACGATCTTTGAGGCTGATCTCGCCAAGCTCAACGAGCGGGCTATTATGCTAGGTGAGCATTGTTTTGGCTGTACCGCCGGGGCAGGCTCAAGTTGTGGAGGGGCTATCGCTGAGGAATAATGACGCAGCGTTCTCAACCGTTACAACCACTACACGCAACGCGCTTTTCGGTCATTATACCTACGCTCAACGAAGCGACCAAGCTGCCAACGTGCCTAGAGCGCGTTCGGCAGCTTTTTGCTGTTGATGAACCAGGGCAGGATGAGCTTATTGTTGCCGATGGCGGCAGCGAAGATGCTACCCTGGAGATAGCGCGACAGTATGGCGCGAGGGTGTGTACCTCGCAGCGGGGGCGGGGTATGCAGTGCAACGCGGGGGCGGCAGCGGCGATGGGTGAGGTGTTGCTGTTCCTGTATGCCGACACCATGCTACCAACCAATGCCCATGAGGTGTTGGAAACCTGTTTTGCTGACCCGTATGTATGGATTGGCACCTTTCGGCTCCAGTTTGATAAACGCCATTGGTTGCTTGACCCTGCGCCGCTTGTGACGCAGGCAGATACCGTCTTTACCCGCTTTGGCGACCAGGGTATTGCGGTGAGACGATGGTTTTTTGATCGGCTTGGGGGGTTCCCGAATTGGCGGTTGTTTGAAGATGTACGGTTGTTGGAAGAAGCCCGCTTTCGCACAAAGGTCCACTCCTTCCCTGCGGTGGTCACATCCTCTGCCCGCAAGTATGAGCGCGATGGGGTGTTAGAAAATCACCTGTCCAATGTATGGCTAATTGTGCAGTATTTAATGGGCATACCACCAGATGATCTCGCAGGTCGTTACTGGTGTAAGGGAGAGTAAGTAGAGGGAGCACCTCGGTCTTGGTTTTTGTGGCTACAGACGCTTCCACACCAAAGACCGAGGGTTATTTGGTATCACTAGATTTAATAGGGATAGGGGTCTCTTTGCTCTTACCCCAATACCCTACCACCCGCTCAATTTCATCAAGGATATTGCGGCGACTGCTGCCGGCAATATTCTTGTAGAGTTTCTTCACAAGAGCATCATGCTCATCACGCTGTTCTTGAGTCAACCGTTCCATTGTCTCTTTGCGGATGCCTATTTCCCGTTCGGCACGCTCTAGCCCCCGCATAATGTAGGGTTTGAAACTCTTTTCATCTTCAATGTCGGCAATGTCAGCATCATCCCTGTACATCAGGTAACATGCCCAACCTACTGCCTCGGTGACATGCAAGACGAGACCAGCGTTTACCACATTTCCCACAAAGGGGACAAAGCTCACAAGTGAACGGGCAAACGCAATACCAAGATAGGTGCCAACAAAGTGGGTTGTGGTTGCCAACACAATCTCACGGGCAGATCCGTGGTCAAACATCTTGCCCAGGTCTACAATCATAGCGGCAGTAATGATAGAAACCGGCTGGAGGTCTGAGCCAAACATTACACCAAAATTGCCAACAAGGGGAATTTTGGATACTTTACTTTCCCAGATGCTTGCGGCAGTAGCATAACTATGGATGATGGTTCTTGCTCGTGCTTCATAGTCTTCTTCTATGATTCCCAATGGGGCTTGTTTGCGGCGAAATGGTGAGAGGTTTTTTGGTAGCATATACCTTTCCTACGTTTTTTCTCTTGATGCTCTTGCGGCGGTAGGGCTTTCTGTTTCCACGATGTATTGTGGTGTATTGGTTCTTTGCTAGGCGTTTCTAGTATACCATAGACTACTAGGAGTGCCAAACAATTTGTGGTTTGGATGCAAAGTCCAATTTGCCCCCTGCCCGGTACCCCTTCCCCCCGCGGTGGGACGCGGGGCTAGGGGATGGGGGATGCCCGACACCCTCTCCCCCTGCCC
>CAYPHM010000092.1:0-1844 GCA_964410555.1 uncultured Chloroflexaceae bacterium
CCCTGCCCCCTCTCCCCCTAGCCCCCTCTCCCATAAAGGGCGAGGGGGAACCGAACACAACCCTCTCCCCCTGCCCCCTCTCCCATAAAGGGCGAGGGGGAACACCTGCCGCGGTTCCCCTTCTCCCCCCGGTGGGGGAATGGGGTAGGGGATGGGGGCTGCCCATACAACCGCTCGTTGACCCTCGCGGCTCCTTTGAGGGGGCGAGGGGTAGGGGAGAGAGGTAATTTGGTAGGTATGAATCTACAAAGAACTTGACGTATAGGATAAAAAAGTTCATAATACCTTGTAAATGAAGAATGTTACTAAAAAAGATTAGCCTCTCAGCTATATGATTATTGCAAAGATTGATTGATACTATGCCAACTATTTCTCGTTTTAATGGGGTTATCATACGTATGTTCTATGACGACCATATGCCACCACATTTTCATGCAATCTATGGAGAATATGAACTAGATGTTGGGATCTCACCAGTCACTATTCTTGTAGGTAAAGCCCCAACCAGAATACAATCAATGGTACTTAAATGGGCTATGTTACACCAAGAAGAACTGATGGAAAATTGGGAACGAAGTAAAAGTAATACACCTTTAGTATCTATAGCACCATTAAGGTAGAATATCCGAGGATGAATCCATGCACACTATCATAAACGCGACAGCTGAAACACCTACCCATGTTCGCCTAGCCTTTGCTCAAGGAGAAACCGTAGTTATAGACTTTACCCCGTATATGAAACAAGGGGGAGTCTTTGCTCCACTACAAGATCCATCTTTTTTTGCCCAGGTCAAGATAGGTGAACGCGGAAGATACATCACTTGGTCTGATGATATAGAGTTCTGTGCTGATGCGTTGTGGTTAAAGGCACAGGAAAAACAAGACCTGACGGGCAAATGTAGCACATTATGCTAACCTTATGATATGAGGTCGTTGCTTTTCTTCAATACATAATCTATCGCATTATGCAGAAGATTATCCCGTTTGGAGAAGTCTGGTACAATATCCCTAGCATACGCGGGTTGTCGAGTTGAATGGTCATATGGCATAACCTATAGGGTGTTGACCATATGGTGCTTGGTGAAATAGTGTAGCTATGCAAAACACAACATATACTCCCCCCAATTTGCGGGAAGGTATTGTTACCACCTACAGCAAAGAAGAGCTAGAACTTCTCTGCACCGACCTCGGTGTGAAATATGATCGTCTCCCAGGCGAAACTTTACCCTACAAGGTACAAAACCTTATTGAGTATATGCAGCGGCGTGGCAAGCTGCCGGTACTCATAACAACGCTCAAGGAAGAACGCCCCCATATCAATTGGGATGCTGTCGCGGGTGGTACAGTTGGGCAAGTGTCAGCCACACCTATTCATAGTAGTAGCACACCTTACCAGTGGAAGTGGATAGCCATAGCCATCATAGTCGTGCTGGTTATCGTAGGTAGTGTATGGGGATTAGTGACCTCACCTAGTGAACAAACTGGAAGTTCTCCACAAATACTCGCGCATACCAGCACTGCTAATCCCACACCCACGAGCACTGCTAATCCCATACCCACAAGTACCGCTAATCCCATACCCAATCCAGATGCCCCATCTTTGCAAACTGCTGTTGAATATTACGAACAAGGCAAACAACTATATAACGAAGGCGACTATGATGCGGCTATCGAGCAGTTTACCCAAGCTATTACGCTTAACCCTGAATATGCAACAGCCTACAACAATCGGGGACTTGCCTACAAAGACAAAGGGGAATATGACCGCGCTATCCAAGACTACACGCAAGCCATTGCCCTGGATGATACCTACAAAGAAGCCTACAACAATCGGGGAAATGCCT
>CAYPHM010000092.1:1944-19840 GCA_964410555.1 uncultured Chloroflexaceae bacterium
ACCTGAAAAAAAGGGAGTATGACCGCGCTATCCAAGACTACGACCAAGCTATTGCTCTGGATAAGAACTACAAATATGCTTACAATAGTCGGGGATGGGCATACTATGAAAAAGAGGAGTATGACCGCGCTATCCAAGACTACGACCAAGCCATTGCCCTGGATGAGAACTACAAAGATGCCTACAACAATCGGGGCAATGCCTACCTGAAAAAAAGGGAGTATGACCGCGCTATCCAAGACTACGACCAAGCTATTGCCCTGGATAAGAACTACAAATATGCTTACTTGGGACGTGGAGATACCTATTACCAAAAAGGAGAGTATGACCAAGCCATTAAAGACTATACCCAAGCCATTGAGTTGGATGCGAACTATGTTCTTGCCTACAACAGTCGTGGATGGGCATATTTCCAGAAAGGGGAGTATGACCTTGCCATTGAAGACTATACCCAAGCTATTGCCCTGGATGAGAACTATGCGAATCCCTACTACAATCGGGGTTTTGCCTACAAAACAAAAGGTGAACGAGACAAAGCTATTGCTGATTTTCGCAAATACCTAGAATTGGGCGATAATGAATCCTTGCGGCAAGAAGCAGAGAACCAACTGCGCGAGTTGGGGGTGACTCCGTGAAGCAGCCTAACCCTCACCTATGTACAATACCACCAGGGGAGATGATTTCTAGCTCTTGAAAAGTGTTCAGAAGTGTGTTATACTACGCTTTATGGGTATGTCTACTATTCGACAGTTTTCAGAGCAGATCGGCGTTTTGGTAAAGACCCTCCAGCAGTGGGATCGGGAAGGAAACCTCATTCCCCTCCGTACCCCAAGCAACCGACGACAATTTGCGGAGATAGTTCGCCAGTTGGGGTACAAGGCGCAGCAGGTGGTACGGATACCCCCGTTCTATCCGTCAAGTAAGACGTGCAATGGGTGTGGATACCTCAACCGTGAACTCACGTTGGCAGACCGCACCTGGACATGCCCATCGTGCGGGGCGATCCTGGATCGTGATCGCCATGCCGCACAAAACATTCGAGACGAAGGCATGCGGCTCGTTGGTGTCGGCTAAACCAATCGTCCTCAGTAGTGGCTACGTCGGGACGTATAAAGACGCTTGTGGACTGCGGGTAAGCCCTTCAAGTGAGAAGGCGATGCAGGGGGAAGCAGGAATTTTGGAACTGGACAAAGCGTACTTTCGAGTACATTTGAACACAAAGAAAGTAGCAGATATAACCTATGACGATGACGAAACGTGAACGACTAGCGGCGGCGGTATCTGGACAAACAGTAGATCGAGTGCCTGTGGCATTGTGGCGGCACTTCCCTGTGGATGATGTAAACCCGGAAGAGCTGGCACAGTCGGCGGCAGCATTTCAGCGGCAGTATGACTGGGACTTTATCAAGCTCACCCCATCGAGCCACTATTCGGTTGACGGTTGGGGGACAGAGGTTGCCTATTTTGGACACCCCCACGGCACCAGCGACTACATTACCTTTCCCATCAAAGAAGTAGCCGATTGGGGACGGCTCAAGCCACTGGATATACACAAGGGGATGTATGGAGAGCAACTCGTCTGTGTGCGCCGGTTGCGGGAACTGGTGGGGAATGAGGTTCCCTTCATTGAGACCATCTTTAGCCCAATGGACCAAGCGCGTCACCTGATAGGGCGGGGGATGGAGATTGCCCATATGCGCCGCTATCCAGAGCAGATGCAAGCCGTGCTGGAGATGCTTACAGAAATCACCATTGATTTTGTTAAAACGGTTATAGACGCGGGGGCAGATGGTATTTTCTACGCCACGCAGTATGCGACTGCTGCGGTGATGAGCCGTGAAGAATACACCCAGGTGTGCCGTCCATTGGACCTCAAGATACTAGAAGCGGCGCAGGGGGCATCGTTCAATATGTTTCACCTACACGGCAAACATACCTACTTTGACCTTGTAGCAGACTATCCCATACACGCGCTCAATTGGCATGACCGCGAGACGGGACCATCGCTGGAAGAGGGCAAAAAGCAGTTTGCCGGTATGGTGATGGGGGGCATTAGCCAGCAGGAGATTGTCGAGGCGACCCCGGCGGAGATTACCCGGCTGGCAAAGGATGCAGTCGAGTCTACGCAAGCAACACGCATGGGCTTGGCGACAGGCTGCGTTGTGCCAACAGTAGCCCCGTGGGGGAATATGCGGGCGTTGCGGGCAGCAGTAGATGGGTGACATTGTTGTTGTGGAGCTAACCAGAAGAATGGTGAAGGGGCATTTGTGGTAGCACAAGCCAAAACCCCACAAGATAACCTGCGAACGTTTGATGCTATACCGCTGGATAACCAGACGTTCACCCAAGAACAGCTTAATCTTGCCAATAAAGCTCGTTCGAGCCTCTTCCCGTGGCGTGGGCAGTTTTCCCCTGAATTGATCGCCTTGCTCCTGAAGACGTATAGTACCATCGAGAGTGTCATTCTTGACCCCTTTGTTGGCAGCGGTACAACGTTGTTTGAGGCAGCAAGAAAGCAACGGGCATGCTATGGGGGGGAAATACACCCGGCTGCCTTTGCTATGGCGAGTACCAGTCACTTTGCCTATGTTGCCCCCATTCAACGCGAGGAGATCATCCAAGCAGCACAACCATACCTAGCACACCCGACCATCCCCCAACAACTTGATCTCTTTTGTCAACAGGAACATAGAAATGGTGGGGGCTATGGCAATCGGAGCATGACAAGCAGGTTTGCCTTAGATGCGCTTTTGCCTATCCAACCCGATACCCTCTCCTACGATACATACATCTCTAGCCTGCTGATCAATACGCTCATACGGGCAACAACAATCACCAAGCACCCCACACCAGCAACACTGCTCCAAGCGTTTGAAGAGCATAGCCAAATAGTACGGCGACTTCCCTATACCGCTGTGCCATGCCAAGCAATGCTAGGGGATGCCCGGACTATACCGCTCCCAGAGCAGAGCATTGACCTAGTTATTGGATCGCCCCCTTACCTTAACGTCTTTAACTACCATCAAAACTACCGGCAAACAATGGAGACTGTCGGGTGGGATATGCTCGACGTTGCCAGATCAGAGATAGGGGCAAATCGGAAACACCGGCAAAATCGCTTCTTGACGGTTATTCAGTATGCGCTGGATATGCACATGGTATTTGAACACCTCAAGCGATTGGTACGTCCTAAAGGTCGAGTAATCCTCATTGTTGGGCGCGAGTCACGCATACGGGGAGTGCCGTTTCACAATGCCCAACTGGTCGCGGCACTGGGGAGTCAGGCAGGTATGGTGTTGGACAATCGACAAGAACGGTGGTTTATTAACAAGTTTGGCACACCTATCTATGAAGACTTGCTCTATTTTCACCCAACTCATCCATCAGACTATTCCAATGATCCTATGGCTTCGATGGCTTCGATGGAAGATGCCAGAACCCTAGCCATAGCTTTCTTGCAACAATCAGCACAATCTGTTGATTCTCCTATCTTCGATGAGGTAATGGCAGCGGTGCAACAGGCACCATCAGTAGCACCTTCGTCTTTGTTCACTGCGCCATCTTCGTTGCCATTGAGTGAAGAACTCTTTTTGCCCAAGACAGGAATACCAAAGGATGTCCGCTACACCACACCTTGAAAAACTCCATGCATTACTGAACAACGAGAAGTTGCCTGCTGCAAATAAACCAGCTATTACAGATGCAATTGAGCGTTACCATAGATGGATTGCCCGTTTGGATGAGGTTTTGACGGTAGGGGAACAACCTGATAGCATACTTGAGACAATGGTACATCTTTTAAATGAGTATAGACAGTTTCTCGATGTTGATCTCATTTATGATAACCCAGAGGATTTTCTCTATCGCCAAAAGGGACAGCTAAAACTGGACAATTCCGTTATAGAAGAGTTTTTGCCACGGTTGATAACCCCCATTCTTGTACCCGAATTATCAGGAATGGATGTCGCTGTAGGTCCAATGCAAACCTTTTCGGCGACCTACTTTACAACGAGTTTGGGAGAACTTGCTGCTGATGCTGGCTTGAAGATACGAACCAAAAACCAAGATTTTGCTATCAGCAAACGCTTGTATTTGCAGGCTTCCCACACAATAGACTTTAAGCCTGCATCATATCAGGAAACCAACCTAGCTTTTGTTGTCGCAGAGTGCAAAACCAATCTGGATAAGACCATGTTTCAAGAGGCAACAGCTACGGCTCATGATGTCAAGATGGCTATGCCAGGGGCAAAGTATTACCTCATCTGTGAATGGTTGGATATGACCCCATTAAGCACTGCGCCAACAGATATAGATGAGGTGATTGTGTTGCGAAAAGCCCGACGGCTTCGGGCAACTGTCCGGGGGAAATTCAGTAGCTACAAAGGACGATGCGCTATGCGTGAAACCTATGTTGATTATCTTACCAAAAATGCTTTGCAAACCAGTATGTTCAAGCGTTTTATTGCCCATATACGCGGATTACTTCGCCAAGATGGACCAAAAGAGCAAGATGTACTTGAATTGGGGTACTTTTAATGACACACGATAACGTCCTCCCCCTCTTCGTCTACGGTACGCTCATCCCCGGCGAGTCAAACTACCCCCGCTACCTCGCCGGGCAGGATGAGCGCACCCTGCCGGCTACTCTCAATGGGGCAGTGCTCTATACCCACGGTCCCTACCCCTACCTCGTGCGGGCAGCCGAGCTTGTCCAACCAGGTGACTATGTAGTGGGAGTGTTAGTCTGGATTAAGCCAGCAAACTATGCCCAAACCCTAGCCGCAGTAGATAGGCTTGAAGAGTATAGAGAAGGAGGGAGCGACAATCACTATGAACGGATAACCTGTACCGTTGAGACTGAAGAGGGAAGCTACACTGCATGGGCATATGAGGCGGGGGAGAGAGTCCAACATGCCATCCTCAGCGGCGACAAATCGCTTGTGCCGCTTGGCACCCCCTCATGGATAACCTACTGTGCATCGTAACGAAAGGAGCAACACCCATCATGACCGCAGAATACGTAGCAGCAATAGACCAGGGGACAACCAGTACCCGCTTTATTATCTTTGACCATGAGGGCGATATTGTCTGCTCAGACCAGAAAGAGCACGAGCAAATCTACCCCCGTCCGGGTTGGGTCGAGCATGACCCCTACGAAATATGGGAGCGCACCCAAAGCGTCATACGCGCTACGTTGCATCAGGCAAAGATTACCCCTGACCAAATCGCTGCCGTAGGCATTGCCAACCAGCGCGAAACTGTGGTCGTGTGGGATCGCAACACCGGACAGCCCTACCACAATGCGCTTGTGTGGCAAGATACCCGTACTGACCACATCTGTAAAGAACTCATGCGCGAAGGGGGGATAGACCGCTTCCGTGCCGCTACCGGCTTACCATTGGCAACCTACTTTTCTGGTCCCAAACTCATGTGGCTCCTGCGGCATGCTGATGGGCTACGCGAAGCTGCCGAACGGGGCGATGTTCTCTTTGGCACCATAGACACCTTTCTGCTTTGGAACCTCACCGGCGGCACAAAAGGTGGGTTGCACATCACCGATGTCACCAATGCTAGTCGTACCATGCTGATGAACCTTCAGACGCTAGACTGGAACGACAGCATCCTTGACGTGATGGGCATACCGCGAACTATGCTCCCAGAGATACGCTCAAACAGTGAAGTCTATGGGAAAGCGTTTGGGGGATTAGCAGGCATACCGGTTGCCGGGATGCTTGGCGACCAGCAGGCGGCAATGATGGGGCAGGCGTGCTACAACACGGGAGATGGCAAAAACACCTACGGCACCGGCTGTTTTGTGCTGCTCAACACCGGCACCGACATCACCCACTCAACCAATGGCTTAATCACTACCGTAGCCTACAAACTTGGCAACAAGCCGGTGAATTATGCACTGGAAGGGAGCATTGCCATTGCCGGGGCGTTGGTGCAATGGTTGCGCGATAACCTGGGGTTGATAACCACGAGTGCCGAGGTAGAAATGTTGGCAAATATGGTGCGCGACAATGGCGGGGTCTACCTTGTGCCAGCCTTTTCTGGCTTGTTTGCCCCCTACTGGCGGTCTGATGCCCGTGGCGTTATCGTGGGATTGACCCGCTATGCCCATCGTGGGCATATTGCCCGTGCTGCACTTGAAGCTACCGCTTACCAGAGCCGCGAGGTCCTCGACGCAATGGAGCAAGACTCCGGTATCAAACTCACGGCATTGAAAGCGGATGGCGGTATGGTTTACAACAATACGCTCATGCAGTTTCAAGCGGATATACTTGGCGTACCCGTTGTGCGTCCCCGTGTGGCAGAAACTACCGCGCTTGGGGCAGCCTATGCCGCAGGATTAGCGGTAGGGTTTTGGGACAACCTCGAAGACCTGCGCCGCAATTGGGGCATAGACAAAACCTGGGAGCCGCTGATGCCCGAACACCAGCGCGAGGAACTCTACGATGGTTGGAAACGTGCCGTCACGCGCACCTTTGATTGGGTGCAGGGGTAAACGAGAAAGATAACGCTTAAGCATACTGGTGGTAGTATCGGGGGGGGATTTTCGGGTGCCAAAACAAACCCTGCCAGTAGTGTACTGACGGGCGATGATCTGCTTGTAGGCGTGTTTCGTTAGGTTGTAGAGAACAAGAGGCGAATTAGAGCCGCCATTTGCGGCAGATAATCTTCGTTCCTACCCCTACCGTAGAAATAATCTCGAAATCATCCATGAGTCGCTTTGCGCCGGGGAGACCCATCCCCATACCACGAGAGGTGGTATAGCCATCTTGCATCACCTGATCAATATTGCTAATTCCTGGGCCCTTATCGTGAAATTCTATCTCAATACCCTTGCGTCCATTGCGCTCAACTTGCCGGGTAGAGACCTGGCCACTTTCTGCATACAGGAAGATATTTCGTGCCAATTCACTAACAGCAGTGGCTATGCGTGCTTGGTCAATGGGGCCAAAACCCAGGCTTTTGGCTACATCACGGGCGGCAGAACGTGCCGTCACAATATCAAGATCACTCTGGATAGCTATGCTATTCTTGGCTTGCAACATCACTCTGCTCCTCTTCAGACTGGTTTTGCATTTGCATAAGAGCCAGTCCTTTTTCCAGATTCAGAGCTGTTAGAACGCTAGGAAGTTCCATACCAAGTTCCACTAAAGTGATGGCAACGGCAGGCTGTAAGCCGGTCAAGATAACCTGTGTCCCCATCAATCCTGACATGGCGGCAATATCGGCGATCATCCGCCCAATAAAGCTGTCTACAATATCTACCGCAGTCAGGTCTATGATGACCCCTCGTGCTTTAGTTTCATGAATTTTTTCCAACAGATCATCTTTGAACTGGATAGCTGTGGTATCATGCAAAGCTGTCTGTATAGAAGCAATGAGCACATCACCAATTTTCAGAATGGGGATACGTATGCCGTTCAAGCTATCTGCTCCTTTCAATGTAGTCAGGTATACACGCAACTTGTGTTGGGTAGGCACTCAACAAAACTTATTCTACCTGTTGCTTCCTATTGTACACCCAAACGACCATGGTTGCTGCACTTGCATGATACTCTTTCTCTGCTATTTTGGCAAAACCCCGCAGCAGGGTCTGTGGTTGGGGTTGGGGTGAAGAGAGCGTAGGACAGGTTGTTCATGCAAAACGCCCCAGATACCTATTATCTGAGGCGTTTTGGATTTGCCTGTTGAAATGCTAGACCATTTCCGTCCTTTTTCCTAACAACCATCAACTTGGGGGTGTAGAATAGGGCTAGAACGTTTTTGCTTTGCCGCTTGTACCAAAAACCTTCATCTAATTGCCGCTTATCTCATGCACCGTCTCAGCAGATGGTCCATCACTTTGTCTACCCGTAAATAACTTTCCGACACTCTTTTCCTAACAACGCCACCCTGTCTTTCTCACTATACATCTTGCCTCGTTTTACTAGGTCGTCTGCAAATGAGGTTTTGTTGTCATCCTACTTATGATCAATACTTAGTGCTCAAACCGAATTGCTATCCGGTAGTCAAAGCCTTGTATAACAGTGCTGTTCTTGTTCTGAGATTACAAGAACATTGTTATCATTTGATGTGATTCTAGTATACCAGAAAGCTGCGAAGATTGCAAGAGATTTTTGGGGCAATTTTTGCCAAATCGCCAAATTGCCAACTCTGCTACCCTGCTACAGAAAAAACGAACTATGCTACAATAGAGGGGAGAGTCAACAGTATCAGTAGCCCTTAACCTAATTATGGCTCAAAACGGGACACCATAGTGAAGAGTAGCTCTATATGCCACCCTCAGAATATCTTGAACGAAGCGTTACCCGCACCTTTCGCGCTGCGCTCCGCATCGGCGAAGACTACATTACCCTAGAAGAGACGATTACCTTACCCTTAGAAGCCAGTGACGAAGAAATCGAGCAGGCGGTAGACCTGGGGTGGCGCATCTATACGACCCAACGTGAAGCGATGGAGAGCCAGGTAGCCAGTGTGCGTGAAGCCCACAGCAGAGCCTATACGACAGAAGTACCCGCCAGCGAACGCCAGATCAATTATATTGCAGCCCTTCAGCATGATCTGCATTGGGGAGAAGAAGAACTCTACCACTATGCCCAAGAACACGGGTATACGTTGGAACATATGAGCAAAAATCAAGCCTCTGTGCTTATTGAGGGGTTGAAGAAGTTAGCCGAAGAGCGCACACCATACCAAGCTGTTACGTATCAACAACAGCCCACAGCAGCACCTGACGAACCAACATCCTCGCCTTTTGTTCCCATTACAGACCGTCAATATCGTGCTTTGGTCAAACTAGCGCAGGCTCGAGGGCTTGATCTCAATAGCGAGACTCACCAACGGTTTGGGTTAGCAGCAGCAGACTTGAGCAGCAACCAAGCAGGAGATGTCATTAGGGAGTGGCAACGAGCAAGTGCGCGAACATAGGAAATTTTATTAAGGAAGGGGAAGAGTGCTACGCACACAGCAGATACTCAAGCATGCTCACATCTTCTGATCGCAGAGCAATCCCCTTTTGTTTGAGCAACTGTTGAAAATCACGGCAGTGCATGCAGGCGAGTTTGCTGGCTTCATCCAACCAGAGCACCCCTTGACTATACAACCCCACGGCTAATTCTCGTCGCACCCGTTCTATCGTATCGGTATCTGCCCGACTGATTTTGCTGATACTCTTGAGAGGAGTCGTATTCGTATTCATGATCACTCCTAAAATAAACGTTAAAAAAACTATACTTCTACGTAGCTCTATTATACACCTTCGTCAAGAACTATGCTATAGTAGTTAGGAGAAATTTTGCCTAGAGAGGAGAAAGAATCTATGGGAACTATTCACCTAGCCCTACCTGCTGACCGTATGTCCCGGTTGTATGAACTGGCAACCCAATTTGGTATAACCCCCGAAGACCTAGTGCGTATCAGCTTTGAAGCAATGATTAAACAACCAGAAGCGTATATTGAGCGGCTGGTTCAAGAAGCACAAAAGACCCAACCAGATATATTCCGTAGGTTGGCATAACTGCTATGGAAACGCTCTCCCTGCATCGGGTCGCTAGTAGAACCGCATTGTTTTTCCCCTGGTTTGCCACAACCAAGCGCAATGGGCTGTTGCTCATCATCCTTTTTGTCCCCCTCACCGCCCTGGTGCTCTTTTTTGATTCTCAGCTAGTACGCGCCCATGTACCGACTATGTTTGGGATAAGCCAGGGGCAGATGATCAGCAACAGCATGGCACCGCTCTACCTGCTACTCCTCCTGCCTGCACTACAACGACAACAACGGCTCATGGCTTTGGTCTTTTTGCCCATTGCCGTTGTAGGCGAGTTGGTCTTTAGCCTCGTTTTTGAACTGTACACCTATGCTGAGGGGAGCGTACCGGTGTATGTTCCCTTTGGGCATGCTATTCTGTTTGGCACAGGCTTACTTATCTGTGATAGGGCATGGGTCGTAGCACATACCGCGCTTGTGCGTTGGGGGTTGGTCGCTTTCCATGCTGCACTGATAGGCGGGGCTATATTCGGTCTTGGCGATACCCTCACCGCGCTTTTTACCATCCCGCTGTTTTACATACTCTCCCGTTCACGGCTACGGGTCTTCTATCTGGTGATGGGCGTACTCGTCCTCTATGTTGAACTGGTGGGTACATGGTTAGGGTGTTGGCAATGGGACCCCGCACCTATCCACGGCTTGCTGCACGCGGTCAACCCCCCAGTTGGGGCATTTTGCTGCTATGTGGTAGCAGATATTTTGACGGTACGGGGGACACAACGGTTGTTGCGGTGGTGGCTGCGGCGGCTAGGATGACTTGTGGGCACGTATCATTGCCAATCCTTTTTGAGCGTGGGGGTTATTGGGGTTGATGTCTAACACATTGAGCAAGGCGGTTTCTTGATCTTCTACTTCATCTACTGCGCCGCTCAACCAAAGCCAACCTTCTTCGTTGCCTTCGTCAGCTTGAACGACTTTCAAGAGTAGTTGTTGGGCAAGTTCGCGCTTCCCCTGACTGAGCGCAACTGCGCCCTGATAGAGCCATTCGGCTATAAGTTCACGGTCTGTCATGGCATACTCCCCATGATTCTCTCATCGTGAGGCAGTGCTAGGATGTGCTGCCTCTTCTTTGCACCATACCACAAATTACGGGGAGTTGCAACTTTGCGAAGACCTGTGCGGGGCATGATAATGTTGCATTTGCCTCTCTCCCTTGCTTATTATGGGTAGCGGGGCAAGGGGGGAGCGGGTCGCTCCGGTCATCCCCCATCCCCTAGCCCCGCGTCCCACTACGCGGGAGAAGGGGAACCGTGCAGGTGTCCCCCCTCGCCCTGGGATGGAAGCGGGGGTGAGGGGGCGAGGGTATTGCCCTATGGGGGAAGGGGGCTATATTCCGAGCAGAATGGAATCATAGATGCACATAGATACACATAGATGACGGGCAAGATATGCCGGGCAGATACCGGACAGAAACACAAAAACACAGGAACGCAGACAACACCACGCCACCATTTTGTTCTTACTCATTCCTGTTCACAAAAGGCAAAAAGACGGTATATCCTATCATCGGGCGTGGGGGAGATTGGGTCGTATCCCACTGCACTTGCTTGATGCCAATTGCTTCTCCACTGCCAATGAGATAGGATGCAAGCCACTCCGTTCCCGTGTAAAAAAAGTCGTGTCCCCACCCAAGCGTCTCCTTTGTCGGCGGTTGCCATGGACCAAATGGCGATGGTGCCCATTGCCATTGCGGTCCTGATAAAGGATGTTGGGTATCTCCTGCGGCATTGTAATAAAGATAAAAGAAATTGTTATACGCAACGACAAATGGCGATTCGGGCATCAATGTCGCTGGTAGACGAACCACTGCACCCAAATCGTGCCACGGACCGACCAACGCATCAGCCATCGCTACGCCAACGATGCCGCCGGTGACATCTCGCCCAGTGTAGTAGAGATAATACCGCTGGTTATATTTGAGAACCATTGGGTCACGAGCATCCGACCAATGTTCCGCGCCGGCGTAGACCATCCCCGGATGATTTGGGCGAAAGACCACACCTTGCTTTACCCAACTCGTCGGATCGGCAGGATTAAAACTCGTTGCTACCATGATGCTCTGAGAAATGTGTCGGTTGACACCGGTGTAGAACATAAAAAAGGTATGATTCTCTTCGATGACATGTGGTGCCCAAATGTAGGACTCATCTGCATCCCCTTCGGCTCCAAATGTCAGCGCAGTGCCAAGATATTCCCATGTGCAAAAATCGTTCGTTCGTGCATAGGCAAAGGTATATTCGCCTCGATCATCCTTTGCAGGCAAGTCAATCTTGATAGAAACGATATAAAAAGAGTCTTGGTACGCAAAAAGAGCATGATCCTTCAAACGCACTTGTGGCAAAGACCAAGAAGAGGAACAGGTCATGTCGGATGATGGCGAAGAGAAGGATTTTGGCTGTGAATTGGTCATGGTTATCGCTGTGAAAAAGATGGTGAGCAAGATGCCAAAATATAACAGGCGTGAAACCAACACCATACGCATCCTCTATTTCTACAAACAATATTGGAACAACGCGGGAATAGCATAAAAGTCTTGAATCGTTCGCGTTTTCTTGCCCTTTTTGTAGGTGCGCCCAAGGTAGCTCACCGTAACCTCGTAGACCCAATAACCCTGGCGAAGAACTTTGTCCGTGATCTCATGCTCTAACCGAAAATTACTCGACTCAAGGCGGTTCAGTTTAAGCAACCGAATGTGTTGGTCTCTATGCTCACAAGTTGGCATAAGCAAGACCCTTTCAGGTCATCATACGGGTACTGGGCATTACGTTGGGGGCATTATAGCATAGCGGGGGGATTTCTGCCGTATTTGCCGCGCATCCTACCAACCGAGCCGCGTGGGGCAACGAGCGGGGAGCATTCCGGGCAAGAATTACCCATAGATGCACATAGATACACATAGATGACGGGCAAGATATGCCGGGCAGATACCGGACAGAAACGCTGAGACGCTGAGACGCTGAGATCGGTCTGCCCCCATCCCCCATCCCCCCCGCGTGGTGTGTGCGGTGGGGTAGCAAGGGAGTGGGGGGGGGGTAGCAAGGGAGTGGGGGGGGGGAACCCCCATCCCCTAGCCCCTTCCCCCACTACGCGGGAGAAGGGGAACCGTGCAGGTGTTTCCCCCCCGACCTGGGATGGGAGCGGGGGTGAGGGGGCGAGGGTATTGCCCTATGGGGCAGGGGGCTAGGGGGAGCGGGTCGTTGTCCCCCCACTCACAGTGGCGGCATCGTCACCAGAATAGCCAAGATGAGCACCATCATCACGAAAATTACCAGGTAAATAGGCAGGATAGGCAGGGGGGGTTGGGCTTGGGTAAGCAAACTTCGCAAATCTAGCCCAAGAAAATCACTGTACTGCTTGAGCAGGTGGGGCAATTCATCCTTTGGCACATCGTCTAGCTGTTCTTGCTCAATAGCCCACAACACATCCTGGTGAATACCCGATGCCGCCGCCGCCTGCTCCAACGACAACCCCTGTTGGCGGCGAGCCTGGGCTATCTTCTGTCCAGGCGAGGTATTACTAGACGTATGGGTACGGGGCTTTTTTGCGGGGGCAGATGGGGCAGCAGATGGGGGGGATGTACGCGAGGGCATAGGTGGCATAGGTGGCATAGGGGCAACCCACGTCTCTGTTGGCATACCAGCGTATACCTCAGAGCCACCATTGCCAGCAGGTCTGGACTGCCACACGGCAAACGAGCGACTACGCCGTAGCACCGCCTCAATACGGGCAAGCAATTGTGGCAAACTAAACGGCTTGGCGATATAGTCATCTGCCCCCGACTCCAACCCGGTGAGGACATCATTCTCGGCGGTCTTTGCCGTTAGCATAATCACCGGCACGGGTGAGCAGGTGCGTATCTGGTGACACACATCCCACCCACTGATACCTGGCATTACCACATCCAAGAGCACAATATCTGGGTGATCGCGGATCAGTCGCTCAAGCGCATCTTGCCCACTCTGTGCTGTCGAGACGTGGTAGCCTGCGGTGCCAAGCTGATAGCTCAGGAGTTGCCGTATCAACGGGTCATCATCTACAATCATTACTCTGGTCATTGGTCAATGGTTCTCCTTTTGCCTACTTTTGGGCAGCAATAGCCACAAGGGCCTGTGCTGCCCATATGCGACATGCTTCAGAAAGCACCGACTCCTCGGCGAGATGTCCCAACACCAGATAGGCTTCATCTGCACACAGTCGGGTAGATTGTGCCTGCTCCATAAGGGCTTGGATGCAACGCCGGTGTAATATGAGGGAGTTTTCTTGCTGATACACACAGCGCGACAACGCATCTACCGAATCCCTGCCGCCCGTATGCCCCAACAACAGCGCAATATGCGAGCGCAACTGGTGGGGTTCATTCGTATCCAACAACAGATCGCTCAAGACATTGTGATACTCCTGCCGCCGCGCTACCTCATCCAACGCTCGTAGCCGCAATGCCAGCGGCGCATGCCTATTGGCAACAAGGATGAGCGGTTGGGCATAGTTTGTCCATGCTGAAAGCAACTCGTCAAGGGCTTGAAGCTGCAAGGGCAAGAGCGGACTATCGAGAAAGCTCCGCAGGAAGGGCAAATACTGTTCCCCACACAGCCGCAACAACGTTATGACGGCTTGCAAGCGGATACTCTGGTCTTTGGCAGTATTCTGGGCAATGCGTACCAACGTTGAGGCTACGCGATCATCCCCCATGCTGGCAAGGGCTAATAACGCCGCCAACGCTACGCCGGTATGGGGACTCTCGGCATAGCGCAAGATGAGAGCTAGGGCTTCATGGTCGCGGGCTTGTCCTAGCGCGACAATAAGCCCCTCCAACAGTTCGGTAGGCGTATGGGGACGGCGTAGTATCTCCCGTAGGCTATGCATCCTTGTGGTGTGCAAGTCTGGGGGCAGCGCACTGGCGGCAGCACTACGCAGCATAGGCGACACCTGATCATCGCACACCAGCGCAAACAGCGTGTCACTCACCGTTGCCTGATCATGCGCTGGTTGCAACGCTTGGATAACCTGGAGCCGCAACTGTTCATGCACATCCTGCCGGGTTGCCAACCGACAGAGGATGTTCAGGGCGTGGCTATGCTGGTGCAAGCCAGGGATTTTGACAATCGCGCTTCGCGTGAAGGGGTCAAGCGTCTCTTGCTCAAGGTAGTGCAGCAACAAGGGCAGTGCCGCGCTCTTTTCGCCAAGTTGCTCAATAGCCAACCAGCGTAATGAGCTATCTATGGATGGGTCATTGAGTAGGGCTTCCATTTCGGTTAGCCCCGCCGTATCGCTGATCTGCACGAGCGTTGCCAACAACTGCCGCGCTTCTTGGTGGCTAGGGGTTTGATGTATCGCTGTCAGCAGCGATTGACGGATGGACTGTTTTGTGACGGTATCTCGTTCTCTAGGCTGTTGTGCTACCATCGCCTGTGCCGCCGCTACCCGTACCCGACTCGCCGCTTGCTCTGTCAACTCTTCCAAACTCCCCGGCTGTGCTACATCTGTTGTTCCCTCTGTCAGTGCCGAGAGCAGCACGATGCGGTGTTCGTCGGGCAGCGCGAGTTCTTCCCACTGGCTCACCGGTATGCGCGAGAGGTGGGGGATACTCTCTAGCCACGCCTGTTTCAGTTGGCTACCCTGTTCGCTGACGAGCACCTGCTGCAAGGGTTCTAGGGCATCGGGGAGTTTGCCGAGAGCTTGGATTATGCATAGGGTCAAATCGGTGTCGTAGTGGGGGGTATTTAGGGCGGCAAGCAGCATATTGCTGACTTCGCCTATGAACTGGTGATCATGGGGGTGCTTCTCACCAATGGCAATCAGGGCTTGTATTGCCTGCTGCCGTAATAACGACACCTTACTAAAGATGGCAAGGTTGAAGAGTTCTTCGCTGGCTTCCCTATCGCCAAGCCTGCCCAACAACAGGGCTGCCACCGCCCGCACCACCGGGTGGACAGTTTCCACGCGCAAGATACGGCGCAGCAGCGACATCCCGTGGTTGCCGCGCTCGCGCAGCATGTAGAGGGCTTGTATTCTGCCTGCCAGCGGCATAGTTGTGCTAAGGGTACATCGTGCCAACAGTACGCCGGCTTCTTTTTGGGGATAAACTGCCAGTTGCTTCAACCCATCGCGGCGAATATCCCAAGAGGTATGGTCTATCAGCATAATCTCGTGCAGTACCCACAAGGCTTGGCGTGGCTCCCGATTGCGGAGGGCTGCAAGGGCAGCATAGCGCACACTGGAGTCGTGGTCGGTGCAGATACGCTTCAATATGGTGAGGGTGGTATCATCGTGCGACTGTGAGAGCAACACGAGGGCTGTTGCCCGCAGCACGGCGGGAATGGCATGGTCGTTGAGCAAGGCACTGGCAACTTGGAGCCGCCGCTGTTGCGTCACTGCGCCATCACGCAGTGCGACAATCCAGCCTGCCGCTTCGGGGGTTGCCAGCATACGCCGGCTGGTCGTGTTGCCTAGTGCCAAGATGGTACAACGGGCAGCTTGTGCCAGTATATCTGGCGGCTGTTTCTGGGTATACAATGGCAAGGCTTGCTGGTCATGCTGCTGCTGCATCACCTCTGCTGCTGCCCAACGAAGAGCAGTAGGGAAGGTAGGGGTATCAAGAATAGCCAGTAGGGTGTGCTTGGGGATGAGCGCGGCTATATCCTTGAGCAAGACGCTTGCCCGCTCCTCTGGCAGCGCATCGCCTGCCGCAATGAAGAGGGATGGCAACATTGTGCCCAGGGCTTGCACCAGCTGACGATGGGGCATGGTAGATTTCTTGGCAACCAGCGTTTCCAAGATGGGCAGTATCCACGCTGGCTCACGGTTGGGGTATTGTAGCAAACATCGCCCAAGAATTAGCGCATTTTCCAATGTTGGGTATCCGTTAGACCACAGCGAGGTATAGAGCGTAGACGGGTTGGGGAGCAGGCTGGCAAGGATGATTGCCACATTAGCACGCTGCTCATCATCCAGCGTCACCAGGGCAGCCATATCGCCAGTGGTTGCCATGCGTAGGGCAAGTTGGGCATGGGCAAGGTTGTTGTGCCAAAGGGCTATGGGAACATCATGCGGTTGCTTTGCCTGGATAATTTGCCAGTAATCTAGTCCCTGTTGGTAGAGCATAGTTCGTGTGGTGGGGTAGGGGGATTTGGCACTCAATGCCAACAAGACGACATCAAACAAGCTCTGGATGAGCGCGAGCGTTTGGTCGTTTGTCTGTATGTTGTCGACTACAGCCGGTTGTTCTGGCAATAGGTGTTGGAGCCATTGGGCTATATATGCTGGCGTTGGGGATGCTAGGATGATGCTGTCGTAGTGGCTCCATTCCTCCTCCAATGCCGGCAGCGCAACGAGGATGCGGGCATCTTGCCATGTATAGGGCAACGATTGGAGAAAGCTGCGCCAGACGGCACGCCGGGCATGGGGCAGGTCATCCCACTGGTCTATGAGCACTACCCAGTTGTGTCCATTGGTGCCAATACGGTTCATAAAGGGGTTGGGCAAGCCGGTTTGTCGCAGTACCTTTTCCAGAATGAACCGCGGCGGTTGGTCGGGGTTGTCCATTGTGGCAAGCGGGAGGTAGAGCACCGGGTCGGTGCGGTTGTGGATGGTACAGTGCATGGCGATTTGTAAGAGCAATAGGCTGCGCCCACACCCCGCTTCGCTATGCAGCGTGAGGTAGGGGGCGGCGTAGTTGAGCAAGGCTAGGGAGGTCAACCGTTCGCCATCGTTGGCATAGATAGGCAAGTTTAACAACGCTGGCATATGCCGGAAGAGGGGGTCTTGGCGTATTTGGTTACTGAGTGTAGTGTGGTACCGCCGTAGGGTACTCCCCGTCCGTAATACCTGCATGACATTTGGCATAAGCATTGGTATTTCGCTTTCTCTTGTCTTGTCCTGCTCGCTGCTTGGCTGTGTTCGGGATGTTCTTGGTTTTGGGGTCATGTATCCTGCCCGACGTGCAACGTGCTGTGGTGTCAGGCTGTGTGTGCTATAGACCCTCTCTCTTTGGAACCATTGGGTAAGCAGTATGTATGTGGTATCGTACTCTTTTTGTCCCTTGTGTCGCAAGGGGGGGAGATTACAAATGCATTAAGCGCGGGGGGGGGTATTCGGGCAAGCCCCCATCCCCTGCCCCTTACCCGCTTTCCCCCTCTCCCAGAGGGCGAGGGGAGGGACACACCCGCTCGTTGACACTCGCGGCTCAATAGGGCGAGGGGAGGGACACACCCGCTCGTTGACACTCGCGGCTCAATAAGGCGAGGGGAGGGACACACCCGCTCGTTGACACTCGCGGCTCAATAAGGCGAGGGGAGGGACACACCCGCTCGTTGACACTCGCGGCTCAATAAGGCGAGGG
>CAYPHM010000093.1:0-1386 GCA_964410555.1 uncultured Chloroflexaceae bacterium
GTTCTTGCGTGGGGGCAGGTTCTTGCGTGGGGGCAGGTTCTTGCGTGGGGGCAGGTTCTTGCGTGGGGGCAGGCTCTGGTGTGGCGGCAGGCTCTGGTGTGGCGGCAGGTTCCGGGGATGGGCTATTAGCAGGGGCAGACTGCTGTTCCCCCGATGATTGAACATCTGTATCCTGCTGTTCATTATCTGTTTGGTGTGCTGCTTCTGGCGAATCTGATTGGTTATTTAGCATAGGTTCATCATCCGAAGGCTGATTTGCGGTTGACACGGCAGTGGTATCATACGTAGCTAAAATTTCTGCTATAGGGAGCGAGTCTTTCGTATGTTCCATAGTATCAGCAGATGTTGTATAGGAGGACAAGATATGCTGTATCTCAGAAGGTGGCTCATCCTCCGTCTCCGTATGGTGCGAATCTGTGAGGGTATGGGGTTTGATTGGTGTTGGATTACCCTGTATGGGCAAAGATGATGATTGGTTTTCTTGATTTGCCCGCTCAAACTCACGTTTTACGGCTGGATTATTCGGATTGATAGCATAAATCCGTTTCAAGCACAGGAGTTGCTCTTCCCTCGTCTCCATAGCCCAAGAAAGCCATAACCATAGCCGCTCATCTTGGGGATTTTCCTTGAGGAGATTCGCAAGCAATTCGCGGGCTTGGGCTTTGTTGCCCTTTTGCAAGGCGACAATTACTGCGTGTTCTTTTTGTTGAATAGGGCGTATATCCACCGTTACTCTGACTTACTTTGCCTATGGTGAAGGATAACAGCGGTTGCATGGGTATTCTCTTCGAGCTTTTCCATCAACCTTCGGGTCTCGCGGGTATGTTCTTCAATATCTATAAAAAGTTTTATCATTTCTGATAGGGCAAACATAGCAACGGCATTGAGTAACCCTATAAAAGCTCCAAAGAGCGCAATGGGGAGCGTAGATAGGAAGGTTATAACGTTTGGTTCACTAAGAAACAAGCCACCAATCAAGCTCCCAAAAAACCAAAGTGCGGTAAAGATGACCCAAAGGATGGCAATGATGAGAAAGACCGTAGCGATAAGTCGCAGTGCGCCAAATTTCTTTTTCAATGTATTATTCACCCTAGAGAAGAACTAACGAGTAGCTTCTATGCCCCCTATACGTTTACCCTACCCAAAACCTTTGCCTAGTTCATTATAGCATAGCATAGGTATCCCTAAAAATAATACCCCTGCCCCCGCTCCCATCCCATGGCGAGGGGGAGCCGACTCCCTTCTCCCCGCGGTGGGGGAAGGGCAGGGGATGGGGGTTGTCTAAAGGGTACATATTAAGGATAGGAACAATGTCTGCCCTTCCCTTTTTTCCGGATGGCAAAGTTCTCTAGCACGTATTCTTTCCTTTTGGTATACTTGAAGGAA
>CAYPHM010000093.1:1486-19401 GCA_964410555.1 uncultured Chloroflexaceae bacterium
GAGAGGGCGTGAGGAAGGGCGTAAAGAAGGGCGTGAGGAAGGGAAAAGAGAAGGGCGTGAGGAAGGAGAAAAAAAGGGTTACGAGAAAGCTATGCAAGAAGCGATGCAGAAAGTCGATCAACTGTTACAAGAAAACCTTGAACGGTATGCATTGCAATCTTCCATTCGGCTAGGGTTAGAAGTGCGTTTTGGGAGTGTTAGTCAAGAGTTGTTGGACAAGATACAGCATATAACAAATACTGTTGTTCTGCAAAACATTGTTCAAGCAATAAAAACGCAAGGGAGTTTAGATGACATCCAAAGAATCTGCGACAACAATACCGATACTTCCCATCCGGTACAAACTGCGTAACCTAACTGAGGACTAACACCAACACCCTATGCCGCTAGGAGACTACTACCAAAAATATGGTCCCATGCACCGCCGCCGCCATCAGCCGGGTGACAACGGCGAAGTCCCAAAGCCACCGGGAGATGACGACAAACGACCCAAACGTCGCCGCCCGCATCGTGAGCGCATGTCCCGCTCCAAAACACCAGCGACAGAGACAACGACCACTCCCTCTCCCACCGCCAAACCCCATCCCCGTCGCCGCTGGTGGTCGCAGCCCTTCTCTTCGCAACGGCTCATTGTCGTGGTGGCGATAGCCCTACTCACCGCACCATTGCTAGTACCCTATGTGGTACATCTGCTAACCTACAACCGCGTTTTGCCGGGGGTCAGCATCCAGGGTATCCCAGTGGCAACCCTAGATCGCCAGTCGGTTGTCACCATAGCCGCTGCTCGCCATATGACCTTCCAACGTGAGCCGGTGTTGTTCCGCTACAAGATGCAAGTATGGAAACCCACGTTACAAGAGTTAGGTGTAGCGTTTGCTCCTGAAGCAGTGGCAGATGAAGCCCTGAGTTTGGGTAAGCGGGGGAGTCCCTTCCAACGGATTCGAGAACTTTGGGCTATTTGGCACGAAGGTATGGATATATCACCCCAACTCGTTATAGATCAGCGGCAGATGCAAGCCTACCTGATAGATGTGGCAGAGGAGATAGACTACTCGCCGCGTGATGCCGCGCTCAGTGTGGCGGGGGGCAGTATACGTCCCACGCCCGGCGTGACTGGTGTGCAGATGCTTGTAGATGAAACATCCCACGAGACAATAGCTATGCTGCAAACCCTCACCCCGCAGCAGGTTACAGTACGTACTCGCCAAGTCCCCCCTATCATAGACGATGACGCTTTGCATATGGCTAAACTCCAAGCACAACAGCTGCTCTCTGGTACGCTGGTGCTGACCCATGAGGATGATCAATATGTCTGGACAGCAGACCGTCTAGCAGAACTTACCCGTATTTCCCCTGATGGGCAGACCTTGCGTGTGGAAATAGACGATGAACGCTTGGCAGATGCGGTTGAGGGGTTGGCGCAGCGCGTAGATAGCGGCAGCGTGGAGCCACGGTTACGCTTCACGGATGGAGCGTTGCGTATTGTGCGCGAGGGACGCGAAGGTTGGCGTATCCAGCAGGCTGAGGCGGTAGAGGTGATTAGCGCAACCTTACAACGTAGCTCCCCCACCACCCGCACCATTGCGCTGCCTGTTGAGCAGGTCTACCCACGTATTACCGCTGATACCCTCGATGATTTGGGTATTGTTGAAGTGGTCGGTGAGGGCAAAAGTAGCTTTGCTGGCTCTGCTGACTACCGCATAACCAATATTCAAGCGGGGGCAGCACGGCTCGATGGGGTGCTGATTGCCCCAGATGAGGAGTTTTCTTTCAACACCCAAATAGGCGAGATTAACGCAGAAAATGGCTTTGTTGAGGGGTACGCAATTATTGGCAACCGTACCCAACTGGAATGGGGCGGGGGTATATGCCAAGATTCAACGACAGTTTTTCGTGCGGCATTTTGGGCAGGCTTGCCCATCACTGAACGGCATGCTCACCCCTTCTACATTAGTTGGTATGACCCCTTCGCCTACGAGGACGAGGGTGATGGTCCTGGTATGGATGCGACCATCTACACTGGTATTAGTGACCTCAAATTTGTCAACGACACAGGACACTGGCTCCTGATGCAGACTGAGGTAGACCTATCCAATGCCGTGTTGACCGTCCAACTTTTCGGCACCCAACCAGATCGCACTGTTGAACTGGACGGACCGTACATCAGCAATGAGGTACCTGCCCCGTCAAGCCCCATCTATATTGAAGACCCCACACGTCCCGCGGGGTCGCTCTATCAAAGCGATGTTGCCCGAAGCGGACGCGATATTGTGATACATCGCGTTATCAAGCAGGATGGGGTCGAGGTACGCAGTGATACCTTCTTTACCCGGTTCAAGCCGTGGCCCAATGTGTTTGTCCGTGGGACGGCGGAAAACTAGCAAGTGGGCTAAGGAGGGGAAAATGTCTGCCACATCCCACTGATAGCCAATGACTATCCCATACTTACCCCACCTTGACAAATTGCCCACAACCTGCTACTCTTATGAGCGTAGGTACACCCGTATCATAAAGGGTGTGCTTCTCATTGTAAGTATGCAGACGTATATCGGGGCGTGGCGCAGTCTGGTAGCGCACCGCGTTTGGGACGCGGGGGTCGATGGTTCAAATCCATTCGCCCCGACCAACGAAAACGAAAAAACAAGGACCTTTCCACTATATTGTGGGGAGGTCTTTGTGATCTAGTCAACAACTCACCTAACCCCTCGTATATATAGACAGGGTTACTAGGGATGGTGCAGTTGGTTATCACCTTGGGGCAGGAGAGCGGGGGATAAAAGCGCGAGGGTAGAGGGGTAGGCAACTCTGGTATAATACGCCTAGAGATTACCCCTTCATCACAAGCACAGTGTCAAGCCTGCTCAATTTCTACCATAGCGTCACATGGAATGTGGTACCTGTCATCATCCAAGAAATAATGTGGCTCACGATGCGGTATCTGGTCCCATGTCCTACCCTCTACTATTCTCCCAGCAGCTTTTTTGCCTACCCGTCTCACGGTATATTCCCCTGTTTCAAGGAGACAAGGTCCCCACTCACCCCACTGTTTGAAGAAAAAGGGTACTTTCGCAGCCACACACTGGTCACGGAGTTGATACACCCATTCAGGGTTCATTTGGCGAGCTTGACGACCACTCTCTCCCCCAACAATCACCCAATGAATATCCTGTAGCCATTGGGTCAGATCAACTGCCCCTATCAATGGCTCAACAGACAAGCCGCGTATTTGGGCTGGAACTTCAAGCAACAGCGGTATACGTCGTTGTGCTTGCTCTTGGTTTTCAACACTAACCATAGCCCAGACATTGGGAAGCCAATTGTCCTGCCACGGGGCAAACCGTTGGATATTCTCTGGTCGCTTCGTTAGCAAAAGCCAGTCTAACATTGGGGTCTCTTGCATCAATTGCCAGAGCTTTTGCCGTTCAACTTCAAGCGATGGGTGGTCTTCAAATACATCAGCCATAGATGCACAAAATACCCGTTCACGCTGTCCATGTTGGGCAGCATGACGATTCCATCTAAGCGGTTCATTCCAATGCTTCTCGCCAAATGTACGTCGTGGGTTTTCAGTTCCCCACAGGCTATGCCCATAGCGTTTTGCCCATAACTCCGCATAGCAGTGAGCACATCCTGGAGATACTTTTGTACACCCCCACCAGGGATTAAACGTGTGGTCGGTCCACTCAATTGTTGAATTATGTCCCACTGCACCAGTCCTTTATGCTTCGTGATAATAAAATCATATGCTTCTTTCTATTATAGAACATATACGCTATATGTCAACTTTCTATGGGGGGGAAGGTCACTCTTACCTTATCTCCAAACGTGTCTTTTTGTCTTTTGGAAGGGTCTGTTTGAATACGCTGTTGTTCTTCTAATTGCAGCAAAACATCCTTGTAATTCCTTTTGATATAGGGTTTGTCGACGTTATGCTGTTCATATATTTCTTGCATTGTCAACGTTTGTCCAGCAAAGTCTCTGAGCAACATTTCAGCAAGGTCATCAAGCGGACGAGACAAATTAAACAAGAGAGGCTGTTGCTTACCCGCAGGCGTATAGGCAAATGAAGCTACACCTTGTTGTATATTAGTGCTCTCATTTGCCATAATTTCTTTCATAATTTTATACCCAAGTTTGTGTTTGCTCACAAAGATGAGGTGATGGCTGGTACGAGTACCATGTTTATCTACAAACCGAAAAGGTAGGACAAAACGTTGTTTACCTTGCTTTAATGTCTGGCTCAGTTCTTCAATAATAGTGCTCTCACTTTCTTGAGGTGTTAGTCCATCTAATTTAGAACGTAATTCCTCTGAGCGTTTTTCGCCAAATAGGGCATCCATATGTTCTTTCACGGATCGATTATTTATAGCAGCACGAATACGGTTATAATTGAAGAAGAAAATACAATCGCTTCCTCTATTTTGCAACACCGATTCAATTAACCGATACGATAGTCCTTTATATCCCCAAGGGTCAACAAAAAGGAGTGTTGGTATCATTGATATTTGCTCAAGTTTTTGGGTAATATGATCCCCCACTTCCAGACAGCTAATACGTGGGTAATATTTAAGCGTATCTATTCCTGGTAACTCACGAATAGCATTTTCCAATGAACGAGCATTTGTTTCATCTTTATCATTAAAGATCGTGATGAGTTTTTGTCGCAGCTTGTCATCATCAATAGCTTGTTTTAAGACAAGCAGTGGGGTTGATTCTGTCCCATCTTCATAACGACCAGGACCAGCAAAGAGATCAATATAAGCAATTTTATTAAGGTTCCAAGCCGAAATAACCTTTGACCAAGCGGTAAAATATTTGCGAACAATGGTTGTCTTTACAACAGACTGTCCCCGTTGAGTATCGTAAAAATTATTTGTTGTCATTGCCTAAGCCCTTCTTTTATTGCATTGTTATCTGTCCCACAAGTTACGCTCTTTCTCAATATATGCGTCTATCACCCAACCTGAAGTTTTGCTGCCAAACGTGAAGGAGTTTGCTGTTCCATCTGTTCAGCAAACCTTATCCCCTCCCTGATTCTGTCGTCAATCATAGCTTGGTGATCATAGTAGTAACTCATTGCCTCATAGACTGCCGCTAACGACAAATTGTAGGTATCTGCTATCTCTTCCAACGATTGCTGAAGGTAGCGATACTTGATAACGACATCTGCAACCGTGATACGGGTGCCAGCAATGCATGGTTTGCCGCTTCGTATAGCAGGGTCTTGCTCAATATAGCGATACATCGTCATACGGTATTTCCCTTTCAACGTCATATATCTCCCCTACTGTCATTGTACCACTCCCCGCTACGACACCGGCGTGTCCCCCGAACGAAACGCCATCCGATAGAGACCAATGACCACGAGCAATGCCCACCCTACCAGCATCTCGCACGCCAGCATCATCAACCGCACCGCAAAGGCAGCGATAATCGCCGTGTGCAAGCCGATAGTTTGCGTCAGCATTGCCGCCATCGTTGCATCCCGTACCAGCGTATTGATGGGCAACGCCTGCAAGACTAGCCCTGCTGCCCCTGCCAAGCACCAAAAACGGATGGCATCTGTCAGCATAATGCTACTGGCAAAAGGCGACACCACAAGGTAGGTAATCATCCCACCACAGAGCCACGCCAGCATATAGCCCCCTCCCCACGACAACCAGCGTACCGTTGTATTTACCCCTGAGATAGAGGGGAGCAGGTGCGAGAAGCGTACTGCCGCAACAATGAGGATAACGAGCAGTATCCCCATCCCAATGGCTTTTGTCCACAGCGCAAAGGGACTCAGCAGCAGCAGCACACTGGCATTTGCCAGCAGCAGTAGGAACATCTCTAGCAGGTTGATGAGCAATATCATATTGCGGGTGAGGCGTGGCGCACGGTAGATCGTCATGCGTCCAAAGATTTTCCAGAGACCACCCGGTAGCCATCCCATAAAGATAGTACGGATATACTCATCCAATCCCCGGCTACGCTCTCCCCGTTGGTAGCCCATCATACCCTTCCAGATGAGAAACTGGGTCATATAGGAGGCAAAATAGAACAGCAGACATGCGCCAATAATAGACGGGGTAAGTAGCTGTGTGACTAGCGGCAGCGACTCACGGTTTTGGTAGAGCAGCATCCCAAAGAGCAGCACCAACGCCCCATTGACCAGGAAGCCAAACAGCACCCGATAGCGGGCTAGGTTAGCCCGTTTGACCAGGGCTGCTACGCGCTGTTTGAAGTCAAGGAGACGTTGGATAAGCGTTGGGTGTTCTGGCTCTGTCGTAGAGGAAGGGGGGGGGGGATTCGTCATCAATCACTGACCTTTTGCACCGCCCACGTCATCACCGAGGCACGGTTGAGCTTCTCGACTAGCACCTGTGCGGGGAAAACTCCCACCCGTGCAAGAGGTGTCCGATACAGACGGCTCACCATTGCACCTATCCCCTGTAAGCCTGTAGGCATATTCTGTGTCCAAAAATCTAGCGTATGTGCCAACGAGTGGTAGCTAATCAAGAAGCACTGCTTATCTACCACACGAAAGCCCATACGTTGGAGCATATCGTGTAGCGTGGGTTGAGGGAAAACATAGAGGTGGCGGGGCAAGTCCCACCCCACCCATGCCCGCCCAAAGATACGCCGGCTCAAACTTTCGTAGTTTGGCACAGAGAAAATGAGATAACCGCCGGGCTTCAATGCTTGCCATGCTTTGTGCAGCGTGTAGCGTGGTGAGTAGACGTGTTCAAGCACATGCCACATGGTCAGCACATCAAAACTGGCAGGGGACAAATCTGCCTGCTCAAACAGTTCTTGGATAACCGGTATGCCAAGCCGTTGGCGGGTCTGGTCGGCAGCTTCTGGCGTTGGCTCTAGCCCCGCAAGCTGCCAGCGTCCCGTTGTCTGCATCTCCTCAAGGAATAGCCCCGTGCCGCAGCCTATATCAAGCAGGCTGCCGCCCCGCTGAAACTGCTCCACATACCAGCGTGGTTTGAGCAGACCTACCCGTTTGATCAGCCGGCGCAGCCGTGAGGGTTCATCCTGCAAACTGGCAGCATAGGAGCTATAGTCCTCTTGGTAATAGGCGGCAAGCTGCGACCAGGGGAGCCGTGGGTATTGATAGAATACCCCACAACGTTTGCATTGCACGACAGAGAATGTCCCCTCACAGCCGAGCAGCAGATCACGTCCGCTAAAAACCGGTGTGTAGCTCGGCGAGCCGCAGAGGTCGCAGGTGGCAGGTTCTGTTGATGCTGTTGTTGATGATTGCATAGCGTAGACCTCCGCACTAGCCGGGGTAGGATAGCCCCTTCACTTGTGGTACATCCTTCAATTGACGGGTAAACCCCTGCCGCAACCCGCGCAGGTAGGGCTTGAGGAATGTCCACCAACGCCGATTCCACGCAAACTCCCGTACCGCAAAGTAGCCCAGGTGCATAGCCATAGCCAGTGGATTTTTGTTGCTGTGGCGGCGGTAGAAGATCGCCCCGCTCTCGCCATGCACCTGCCAGTAGAGCGGCGACCCCGCCTGCGTTGTGCGGGAAATCTTGTGCCACATCTTGGCATCTGGCACCTGGAGAATGTGCAACCCACTGCGCCGCACCCGCTCGGAAAAGTCGTAGTCATCCCACAAAAATAGGAAATTTTCGTCAAACAGACCAACCATCTCAAAAGCCCGGCGGGTAATCAATAGCCCACAACTAATGGCATACTCTAGCTCATAATACCTACCATCATGTGTTATGGGAAAGACCCGCATCTCTGGGATGATGGCAGGGGGGAAACGGCGATAACGTGCGCCAGATGCCCAGACATCCTGCGGGTGATCATAGTAATAGAAGATGGGAGAGAGGATGCCAGCATCGGGATTTTTGCGGGCAGCCTCAACCAAGTGGGCAACCATTGTGGGGTCTACTGTCGTGTCGTTGTTGAGCATCAGCACATAGTCTGCGCCATGACGCAGCGCATAGCGAAAGCCCACATTGTAGCCCGTAGGCACCCCCAAGTTGGCACCATTTTCTACCACGTCTACATCAGGGAAGGTGGCTCGCACCCGGTCTGGTGTGCCATCGATGGAGCCATTGTCCACCAACACAAGGCGATAGTGGGCATAGGCAGTCTTCGTTAGCGAAGCGAGACACTCGGCGGTGTCTTCGTAGTTGTTCCAGGCGAGCACGACTATCCAAACAAGGTTATCTTGCACTTTTGACTCCTGTGTAACCGGCTGTTCCTGCATCGCCACAAGTTGGCTAATGTACCGGTGTATTGTCCCTATCAAGTCGTCTACCTCCAGATGTTCAAACTGTGCCGCACGTCCCAAGTAATGGATATTTGGCGGCTGGTCGGGGTGGGTATGAAACGCTTGGAGCAGTGATGGGTAGCCAAGCCGATAGCGTGGGTAGGAAAACGGCTCATGGCGCACACTGGCATCGGCTACGTCTGTTGGGGAGATTACCCCACACTGCACCAGGTTGTCTATGACCTCCTCTATTGGTTGGGCTATATCCTTCGTCACCTCCGCACAGACTACCGTCTGGTCGGGGGGCGTATCTACCGCGCTCATATGCTTAAACTCTACTAAACGGTTGATTACCGATTGATCATCCATAAAGTAGAGCCAGTGGTTGTTGGTCATCGTTGGCTTGTTGAGCAAGAGGTAGACGGCATCTACCTTTTGATAATCAAGCGATAGGTCTATCCCAAGCAACCGCGCATTGACAGTCATGGGTAAGGTGGAGATGACATGCGAGGTTTCCATACGGCACTGCCCTTCCCCCTGCCTATCATACCACAGAGCAACAATCTGCCCCTGCCCATCCCGTTCTAGCTCTGTCACCGTTGCATTGAAGATAACCTGATCTGCGACCACACGATACAGCGCATCAGCTATGGCACCATAGCCACCACGGACGGGGTAGTAGAAGGAGGCAAACTTGGTCTTGGTTCCCTGGCGCAGACGGTCAAAGGGTGATGCTAAACGCACCTTGCGCCGCGCCCATTCTACGTCTACCTCATCGCCCGGTAGGGTAAAGAGCCGCTCGGTGTAGGGTCGGAAAAAGAGGTGATAGAGATAGTCCCCATACCGCCTAACGACAAAGGATTCAAACGAGGTTTCGGGCATAGTGCGGTCACGCTGGATGTAGCTTTGGATAAGCTGTGCCGTTGCTGTTGGGGGTGTCTGCTGTATCAGTTGCAGCAGGTCTATGGGGTCGTTCATCCATGCGCCGTTGAAGTATATCTGGCTACGGCGATGGTGATGGTGCATGGGGACGAGCGACTGGATGGTATTCAAGACCTGCTGGTCGTGCGTGAAGAGGCGATGGGCAGCAAAGTCGCAGGTCATCCCCCCCCATTGGAAGCTACGGGCGAGTCCGCCATAGCTATCGCTGCGCTCCAGCACCATCGCCCGGATGCCATACTCGCGTAGGACGTAGGCGGTGGTCAAGCCAGCAATGCCTGCCCCCAAGATGGTATACATTGAGTGGTTTGTCTGTGTCATAACTCCGTACTATTCGGCTTCAGATGGACGGTGTGCCAAGATAAAGGTTGATACGCCAAAAGCGCGTATGATGGGGGTCTGTTCAATGAGCGGGAGTGCCGCCCGATACCATGTGATGCTTTGGGCAGGCAACCAACGGTAGGTATCAAAGACGGGAAAGACGTATGCTTGCCGTTGCACAACAAAGCCGCTTGCCTGCACCTGCGCCAGCAACTCCCACGACCAATAGTTTCGTGCCCGTAGCATATGCCGCGCTAGGACATAGGGGAGCCAGGGGAGCAATGGGACGGGGCGGTTGATACGCAGCTTGCCCAACTGCATACCGTGCGTCTCAAAGGGAAACCAACGGTTTGGGCTAATCAGCACTAGCACCCCACCGGGACGCAACACCCGAAATAGCTCACCGAGGGTCTGCTGCTCGTTGGCGACATGCTCCAATACCTCGTTGACAAACGCGCCATCAAAGGACGCGCTCTGAAAGGGGAGCGTCTCGGAGAGGGCATGGGCAAAGGTAATCGTGCTGCTCCCATGCTGCGCTTGCGCTTGGATGACGCGATCCCGTTCTACGTCTATGCCGATGGTGTGCTGTGCGCCGCTTGTCCGCAATGCTGCCGTGTAGCCGCCATCGGCGCAGCCGCAGTCGAGCCAACGCCCACGTATGGGGAGCAGGTCTTTGACTTTGCCGAGTCGGTAGCGGATGTTCTGTTGGCTGGCGGTGGATGCGCCACGGTCTATGGTGTGTATCATAAACAATGCGTGTGTCTAGGTTCGTATGCCAGCACCTAGTATAGCATATCATGGGGGGAAGATGGGAAGCGGGGGATGTGAGACCATACATCAGGAACATGACATATGGTATACTGGTGGGGGGATGGAGAATAACGCACGACTCCTGTCACATGAGGATACATAAGGAAAGCCGAAAGGGAACAAGCGATGGCACGTTGGTTGTTGCGGGAAATAGCCGAACCACAAGGATGGAACCCTCAAAGCCTTGCAGTGGAAACGCAACTTGACTATATGACCATACAGCCTATTTGGACAAATGAAGCCAAGCAGGTAGATTTGCAAACGCTGGATAAGCTCTCGTTCGTATTGCATATTTCTCCAAACATGCTTATTGGGAATGGCGAACAGGCACAGGAAAAGCCAATACCCACCCGTTCTCTGTTGGGGATTTGTGCCGACTTGGGCGTATTACTGACAGAAGAACAGATCGATACCGCACGAAGAGAGATGTGGGGGAAATTTTACCAATGATAGTTGCATTTGCAGATACCCATACGCTTATTTGGTATGTAACGAAAGACCCACAGTTATCACTCGTTGCTCGCACCACATTTGATGATGCGATTGATCAAGGAAACCATATTGGTTTTTCTACCATCACATTAGCTGAAATTATTTATTTGGTTGAAAAATACCGTCTACCAAGCGATATGTATAAACGACTTATCAATGCCATTGATATTCCACGATCAGTACTTATTCTTGTACCGTTTCACCGTGCTGCTGCTGATACAATGATCTCTGTAGATCGCAATGAAGTACCAGATATGCCAGATCGTATTATTGCAGCAACGGCACTTGCCCTAGAAGTACCTTTGATTACCCGTGATGCAAAAATACAGCAATCCAAAGTCCCAACAATTTGGTAAAGGATTACTGGCTATCTACGTGATGAGTGTAAGATAGCCGTATGCTACCCCTCATAAAAAGTTATGGGTTTACGCCCATCTCCCGCAGGTTATCCTTTGCCTGCTGCCGTAGGTATGGTTCATCACCTAGTACCAAGTACTTGCGAAAATCTGCAATCGCTTTGTTCCATTCGCCTTTTAACTTGTAGGCAAGTCCCCGATTGAAATAGGCATATGCATTATTCTTATTTGTGGTGTCTCTACCTGCTGTGCTTTCTCAGGTTGTTTTGGTTGCTCTGCTTGCCCCGGTTTCTCATCCTCAACCGGGTACAGACTCTCCCAGTCAATGTGCGGACGGCGAGATTGTAGCTCTTGCAAGAGGACGTGCATCTTGCCATGCTTCTGCATATGCTTTATCAAGTTTTGGGCTTTGGGTTCTATTTTCGTGCCAGAGAGATTCCCAAAGTGTACATCTATATCCTCTATATCATCACAGAGCAGTTCTAACTCCTCCAAGTCAAAGGATTCGATGATTTGCAAGCGTAGGGCTTTGCTGTTTGTTGCCTGTGGCATAGGTCGTGTATCCTGGTATAGTGTACAGATATATTTCCCCGTTATTTATAGGGTTATTATAGCAGATTTGCCAGCCTTTTGCCCTTGCGCTTTTGCCCCTTTTTGGCATAGCCCCAGGGTACTTTCAGGGCTACGTCAACGTCCGGTTTGCCCCCCATCACCTGCCCCTTCCCCCACCGTGGGGAGAAGGGGCACCACTCCCCCCCCATCCCCTGCCCCTTCCCCCGCTACACGGGAGAAGGGGTTGTCCGAACTCCCCCTCGCCCTGGAATGGGAGCGGGGGCAGGGGGAGCGGGTGGGCAAGAAGGGCAAAATTTCTTTGATTGAGCGACTTTGACGTAGCCATGGAGGGGAGATGCGACCACACATCGGGAAAATCACCTATGGTATACTGGTATTGGGGGAACGAAAGGAATCTCAAATGCAACAAACAAGGCTTGTTGTTGACACCTCAACCATTATTGACGTTATTGTTGGGGAACCAGTGAAAACAAGATTGATTGAGGAGATGGTAGCGATAAATATCCTAGAGGCTGTACAATTAGCAGATACGTTTAATATCTACGCTTATGATGCATATATCCTTCAGTGTGCTATTGAACAGAATATACCGGTTATTTCGCTTGATCAGCATCTTATTCGTGTTGCAAAGGATGCAGGCATTGCATATGTTGAGGTGAACTAATGATAGTCTATACTTATACCGAAGATCAAGAGCATTTCAGTACGCTACTGAAGAGAGATGCGACTGAGGGGGAAGTCAAATTTCGAGATAGCAATGGACAACTTTTTGTCATCCGTTCAGAGCCATTAGCTAAGACTTCACCATTTGATGTACCAAGTGTTTCGGTTTCTCTCACGAAACAAGAGATTCTTCAATCCATTCATACAAGCCGAGAAAGGTTTTAGCAGTTTTCTTGAGAGACAGTGCATACAACGGCTCTGGAATGGGAGCGTAGGGGGGGTTTGCCCGGCGAGACATTCTAGTTGCCGTTGGCGGTTTCTGGACGGATGATAACCGGTGGGGTTTGCCCTGTTTCTCCTACTTTATGTAACTGCTATTCTCCAACTCCTGGTGCTTTTTCACCAAGAGTCAACGTGGGACAACCAAGTTCCTAGTATAAGAAAAACAGTTACATGCAGGTGGTTCCGTACCCGCTACTCGCACTCGCCCCCATTCATCCCCAATATATCTTGTGCTTCAACAACATAGACCCGTTCAGGCTCTTGTTTGCCCTTGAGTGGGATAGATGCTGGGGCAGCAGACAAGGTACAGGCTGCCTGTTCATACGTTGCCATATCCATCACCATGCCCCCCACCGGCGCAGCAGATTGGAGCCGTGCCGCTACATTCACGCGATCCCCAATGAGCGTGTACTCCTTGCGTTCATCGGAGCCGATACGTGCCAACAACACTTTGCCTGTCGCCAACCCAATGCGGGTCGGCATAGGTGAACGGCGGTTTGCTCGCTGTTGCTCATTGAAGCGGGCAAGCTCCTGCTGTATCGCAATGGTAGCCCGTAGGGCATGCTGTGGCTTGGTGAAAAAGGCGAGCATGCCATCCCCCAAGAACTTGTCTACCTCTCCCTCGTGGGCATAGACAATAGAGGAAAGCGTCTGCATATAGAGGCTCAAATCAGCCAACAAGAGGTTAGGGTCTACCTGCTCGGACATACTGGTGAAGCCTTGAACATCACTCATCAGGATAGTTAGCGTCTCACGGCGATGGGTCGCCTGGTTCCCGTTTGCATCGTTGGCAATGATCGTCTCCCACGCCCGCCCGGAGATATACTGGCGCAATACCCCCTGCAATTGCTGGATTTGCAAATAGCGTTCGCGCAATTCGAGGTTTTGGCGATAGATGGTCAACTGATGATTGATACGGACGAGCACCTCTTCTATCTGAAAAGGCTTCGTTACATAGTCTACCGCGCCCATCGAGAAGGCTTTGATTTTGTCAAACGGCTCATCCGAAGCACTGATGAAAATAATCGGTATTTCACTAAGCGAACGCTTGCCCCCACCGGCTATGTCACACACCTGCTCCGACATCTTGAGCCGTTCGCACACTTCGTAGCCGTTCATCTCTGGCATATTGATGTCCAACAGGATGAGATCTGGCGGTGAGGCTTCCACAGCCATCAATGCCATCTGCCCATTGATAGCCGCACGGACTTCATAGTCGTGCGTGATAAGCAGGTTAGAAAGCACATCGAGATTTGCCGGGTTATCGTCTACAATCAAAATATCAGCTTTGGGTGTATTCATAATTTGGGTTACTCATTTCTGGAGCGGATCGTGGACTACCCGCCCAGCGATCCGCTCGTGGTTTCCTGAGACCGATTGCATCTCTCCTAACCAAACGAATCTTTGCCCTGTTCTTGTCAGGGTGTATGATCAATCAATGACAAAATACGATCAAACCGGTAGCTCTTGACCATTTGGGCTAATTCCTCAGCTAGTGCTGGTTGATCACCCTGCAAACGGGCGAGTATATCGTTGACTTTGCGCGTGTTGAGGCTCTTTGCTGCCTGGGCAAGTTCAGACCGCACCTCAGCCGGTAATACCGCCATTGCCTCAGCAGTAGAGAGGGTTCCGTCTGGTTGCGCCTCTGCCGCTTGTGCGTGTGGCTTGGGTTGTTGGCTGTCTGTTGGGCTTGGAACATCGTAGACAAAACGCACATGGAGATGGGTAGCCAACTTCTCGAAAATATCGGATTCTTGAAACGGCTTGATGATGATGTCATCACAACCTGCCGCCAAGATAGACGGGCGTTCGTGTTCAAAGGCACTGGCAGTCAATGCAATAATCGGGATATGCTGCCCCTGCTGCGTTACCTTGATCTGACGGGTAGCTTCGTAGCCATCCATGACTGGCATCCGCATGTCCATCCAGATGAGGTGGGGTTGCCACGCGCTACAGAGGTCTACCGCCTCTTGCCCATTGGTCGCCTCGCGGGTGGTGAACCCTACCACCTCAAGCAGGTTCAGCATAGCCTTGCGATTTTCCCATTTGTCATCAACAATGAGTATACGATAGGTTGGCTGTCCCGCTTCTAGCCCAATGACGCGGCGGTAGGGGGTCTTTTCCTCCACGTTGGTAGCATCAGCAAGCTGTGCCTGGATGGTAAAGGTAAAGGTCGTTCCCTTGTCTAGCGTACTCTCTAGTTGCATATCGCCGCCCATCAACTGCACAAATGCCTGACTAATGGGCAACCCTAGCCCAGTCCCCTCTTGCGTTTTGCGTCCACTTTGCGATTGCCCAAAGGCTTCAAAGACCAGCGGTATTTCTTCTTCTGTTATGCCATATCCCGTGTCAGTTACCGCAAAGGTAAGCGGTTGGCTGTTTGTTGTTGGGTCAACTTCCCCTGCCGTAATCGTGACTGTCACCCCCCCATGTTCGGTAAACTTGATGGCATTACTCAGCAGGTTCATCAAAACTTGACGCAGTTTGCCCTCGTCAGTTGTGATGTACGTTGGGACGGTTTCGGCGCGGGTGAAGGTCAGCGTTAAGCCGCGTTGTTGGGCGCGTACCTGGAACAGTTCATCTAGCCCCATCAAAAAGTAGTGCAAGTTGAAGCTGGATTCGTTGAACGTCTCGCGCCCGGCTTCTATCTTGGAGATTTCCAACACATCGTTGATCAGGCTAAGCAGGTGAGTACCGCTGCGCTTGATAATGCCCAGGTTTTCTAATTGCTTTGGGCTAAAGTCTGCGTCACGTTCCATCACTTGCACAAAGCCTAAAATGGCATTGAGCGGAGTTCGGAGTTCGTGGCTCATGCGGGAGAGAAAGGCACTCTTGGCAACATTAGCTGCCTCAGTTTGTTGCTGTGCCATTCGCAATTCTTGCTCTACCCGCTTGCGCTCTTCTATTTCCTGCTGCGACTGGGTGTAGAGGCGGGCATTGTCCAGAGCTACCGATGCCAATGCTGCAAACCGTTCAAGCACATCTTGGTCATAGGTGCCAAAGGTTCGTTCAGGGTCAGTGTATGCCAGGCCTATAACGCCAATAACCTCATGCCCGGAGTTGAGCGGCACCCCGATAACAGCATGCAAGCGTGATCCCATAAAGGCTTCGGGACGTTCTTCCCATGCACTATAGTCAGGAATAAGCACCGTTTTTCCCGTTTCCCAGACTTTGCCAGTTACGCCTTCCCCCTTGTGAGTGCGGTGTCCCGCAGACTCACTGTGGTAGCCAATGCCCACCACCAAGCGCATCTCCTCCTCGCCTGGCTCCAGCAGGTAAACGTAGCCATGCATGGTGCCAAGCAGTACGCCGGCTTGCGTGACAATAGCCTTAAGCAGGTCGCTAATGGTCAATCGTCTGAGCAACCCAATGGTCACTTCGTGGAGCGCGTACAAGTAGGCATTTTGTCGTTGGAGAGCATCCTCTGCCTGTTTGCGGGCGGTAATGTTGGTCACGAAGGTAGCTTTTTTGGGGCGACCATCTTCGCCAGTGATACGGGCGGCATCGGCGAGGATAGTAATTTGCTTGTTATCTTTGCCAACAACGGTCCATTCTCCCTGCACTTCTGTTGCCCCCGCAATGTACTTGTCGTGCAGGTCTTTCATAAATTCGCGGTTTTCTTCTGGTACTACCAGCGTAAACGACTGTCCAATGAGTTGGTCGACAGTATAGCCATAGAGTTGGCAGTAGGAAGGGTTGACATACTCATACAGGTATTCCTCATTGGTGATACATATACCAGAGGGGGTACTCTCTACAATGCGGCGATAGCGTTCTTCGCTGGTGCGCTGAGTTTCTTCTGCGGCTATACGCGCAGCAGTTTCGCGGGCAAGGGCTGCCTCAAGTTCGGCTAGGCGTTGCTGCATGTCTGCTGATTGTTGGTCTTGTGTCATAGGGTTGGGCTTTCTGGTCTGCTATGGTTCTAGGAATGATCAACTAGGGAAGTTCTACTCTTCGCTATATATTGTAGCATATCAAGAGCTATGAGCATAGGTAAGGAGGGGGTTTTGTTAGAGATGTGTAATGTAGCATCCCCCCCGCGTCCCACCGCGGGGAGAAGGGGTAGGGGAAGGGAGCTGCCCAAAGGGGGCAAAAGATGGGAAAAATGTCTGCTATACCTCTAACAGATATGCCAAAGATAGCCCGTAAAACCCTTGACCTCTGGTACAATACAGAAGAGAGTAAAAGTAGGTGTTCTGGGCTATTCGCAGTTTCAATGGTATCTATGAGGAGAATAATCATGGGAACTACTCATTATGTATGACGACCCAACACAAGTTTCCTTTCCTTTGCATGGCAAGGTTGAAATCCCCATGCTATTTGAGCCACAAGTCTTGCGTTGTCATGCTACAGGCGCAGGTGGACGACCCATCACTATCCTGCTTGATACAGGAACAGACCCATCGGCTATAGACCTCCAACTAGCCCGTCGGTTAGGGCTACCGCTTGGTGAGTTTGCGCTTGGGCGCGGTGCCGCAACGGATAGTATCCCCTACACAGAAACCACCCTGCCCTGGCTCCAGATTGGCGACCTGACGCTGCGGGACTTGTTTGTGTTAGCCCTAGACCTCAAGGGCTTTCCCTTTCAAGTAGACCTCGTGCTTGGCTACAATGTGCTGTGTCAGGTAGTCTTGACCATTGATTATGTGCGGAGGCAAATTGGCATCAGCCATCCTGATCTCGGCATACCCGAACCATCGCCAAGCGGAGCGGTATTGCCTTTGCACTTCTTTGAACATTACCCAGCACTGTCGAACGTTGTCATTGGGGATACTATCAAGCTGCCCCTCGTCACGCTAGATACCGGCTCCAATGGTGGGCTAACCCTCGGCCCCGATTTGGCACAGCAGTTGGGCTTATGTGATGATACGGCAGGCGTGGTACGGGCGAAAGGGACAGGATTTGGGGGATGCCATGAGATTCTCCGTGGCGCAGCAAAATCGTTGTTACTTGGACCCTATACTTTCCATAATATAGACCTAGACACCCCAGGCAAAGGCAAAGGTGAACTAACCCAATATGGCAGGGCGAATATGGGCAATCGGGTATTAGCCCGCTTTGCCAACATCACGCTAGACTATGGGCGCAAATTGTGCCGGCTGGAGCCACGCCAATCAACTATGTCAAAGGGTATGGCAGATATTTTTCCCTCGTCATAAAAAGAAGTATAGCCCCTGCCTTTCCCACCCGCTCCCCCTGCCCCCGCCCCTTCCCCCACCGAGGGGAGCAGGGAGTCGGTTCCCCCCATCCCCTAGCCC
>CAYPHM010000094.1:0-19370 GCA_964410555.1 uncultured Chloroflexaceae bacterium
TACGCATCCCCCCATCCCCTAGCCCCTTCCCCCACCGAGGGGAGAAGGGGAACCGCGGCAGGTGCTCCCCCCCTCGCCCTGGAATGGGAGAGGGGGCAGGGGGAGAGGGTCGCTCCGGGCAGCCCCAATTGCTCGTTGCTACTCGCGGTTTTTCACCACGGAGACACCTCTCTCTTGATCTATTCAAAATCGTCATCGTGATAGTCTAATCTCTTTATACCACTTAGGGAAGAAAGGATAACTTCAGCTTTTCCTTCAATATTTTCAACAGGCACTACCCCCCAATCACGCGAGTCTATGATTGCTTGACGATTATCCCCCATTACAAAAACTGATCCTGCTGGTATATCTATTGTTTGGTGGAAACATATAGCTTCTAGTTCGCAAAATGTCGATCTCGGCTGCTTCAAGTATGGTTCTTCAAGCAACCTGCCATTCAGATAGACTACACCATCGGTAATTTCAAGAGTATCGCCCCCAATGCCAATAACTCGGCGGATATACCTTTTGTCAGATTCTTGAGACGTATGAAATAAAATGACATCACCTCGTTCTGGCAAAGCCAGATAGTACATTGCAGGTGGTAGCTCTTGATAGGTTGGCAACAGTCGCAGTGGAGCATTGCGATCAAAATGAAAATAAGCTGTTCGGTTCATTATAACATAGTCATTATCTTGTATACTAGGAGCCATGCCATTTCCTGTAATGCTAGGATATGAAAATCCTGTGCCTACAAACAAGAAAGCTAAGAAGCAAGTAAGAGATACTCCTATTAACCCAAATATCTTTGCAAATCGGACAAATTTATCACCTGGATGAATGATTGCTGCACCCATTGTAGGGTGTAATTCACAGAAATACTCCAATAATCTGCGGTGAATAAAGACATAGCCATTACCAACTTGCCGTAGTAAAATACGTTTTCTAGCATATTTGAGAAATGGCACGAGATTGAAAGGCAGGTCTTTATCGACATCAAGGAGAAAGCGCAAAATGAAATGTTGGATGAATGCATTTCCTCCGCTCATTAGCCCAAAGAACAGCCCACCGACCAGCCCACCGACCAGCCCACCGACCAGCCCACCGACCAGCCCAACGACCAGCCCAACGACCAGCCCAACGACCAGCCCACCGCCCAGCCCAACTATTATTGCACTGTGTAAAGATTTCCAAATGCCTTGATTTGGAGATGTCTTCGAAAGAATTTCCTTATCTCCCAGCCCACCGCTCAGCCCAAAGACCAGCCCAACGACCAGCCCAAAGACCAGCCCAAAGACCAGCCCAACGTTTGCTTCCTTCCATTTCCATTGGAGAGACTCTGTGGTTTTGATAGAACTTAGCCCACCGCCCAGCCCAAAGACCAGCCCACCGCCCAGCCCACCGACCAGCCCACCGACCAGCCCACCGCCCAGCCCACCGACCAGCCCAAAGACCAGCCCAACAACAATCCGATACAGCCACTTCTGCCAGCGTTTCTCTAGCCACGTTGGTTGCATCTGTTCCAAATAGAACACTGTCTGTCCATGCTCCACCATTCTTTTTGCCAGACAAGCGAGCCAACGAGTTGTTTGCTCATCGCTGTAGGGTTTCTCTTTCTTGCCACGATTAAGCATCTGCTGCACATAGTTGTCAAACAGTTGTTTGCGCCGTTCATCTAGCGTTCCCGTATCTGCCAACGGTTTGTTAGCCGTTCCCGTATACGCCAGTACCATGATGCTCAACATTAACGGTGTATCAGTGAGTTCACGCATGGCAGTATCTTCTTGGAGCAATCTGCATACTGCGGCTACCTTCTCACCTGCCTGTGCCAGATAGTCATCAACCTGTTCTCTAGTGAGCGGTTGTAGGATAACGGAATCATGCAATGAAAGCCTTGCCTGAAGTTTCTCATAGTCTACAATGCGGCTACAGACAACCAGCCCAGAAAAGTTCAGACTATGTTGGTGGCGATACTCATTGATTCCCTCAACGCATGAAGCCTGGTGCTGGTACTCAACTTCATCAAGTCCATCAAGTAGTAGCAGGATTTTCTGCTCTTCTATCCACTCTTGGGCAACCTTTATTGGTACGTTATACCGTTGCTTGAGTTCATCTATGAGCCAATTGGCAAACATGGCTTCTTGCTTTTGTTCGTTATTCTTAAACCAATTGAGCAGTGTGTTGGGTTTCTCTTGTTGTTTCACAAACGCAGACCATGTCGAGAGGTTGAAGACAACAGGAATAGGTAGCGTCTCATCCTGCTGCGCCCGTTCAATCAAGCTGCGTGCTAGGTCAAGCAGCATCGTGGTCTTGCCCGCCCCTGGCGCACCGAGAATGAGCAGTTCGCCACGGGCTTGCGTGAACACATCAACCATCTTGGTATGCTCTGGTAGTTTGGTGTCTGTTTGATTAGGACGGTGAAACACCATATCCCAGGGATATAGCACCGCATCAGGCTTGTACTCCATCTTCAAGTCTATCAGCAACTCGTGGTAGAGCGATTGTTCCAGTATTTCCTTAATCCAATAGTCATGCACATTCTGGAACATACGAGTGCGATTGCGGCGTTCTTGTTGTGGTATTGTAGATGCATCAGTCCAGAGTGCATTAAACGAAGTATCCAACGTCTCCTGCGTAATACGGTTGAGTTGTGCAAGGACATCTGCACGTTCAGATCGCCGGACTTCACTATCTCCCGTTGCTCTTACCTGAGTAATATTCTCGCGGAGCCGCTGTTCATAGCCCAGAGCTTCTTGGTAGTATGGGTGTTCTTTACCAAGCCTATGGAGAAATTTCTCTATGCCAATTTCATAGGGGAAAAATGGGTCTTGCGATGGTGTGGATGCAGGGTGACGTTGAGTTTTTCCATACGTAATTCCCTGATTGGTATCTTGCATCCACTGCCAGACAGTAAATAAGCCGGCTGCTACCAACATCAGGATAAAGAAGGGTAGAAGCAACGGTTGCCAAGATTCGGGGATGGCAACAGGAATATAATTTCCAATCACTCCACTCAACCCAACAACGAGGGTGCCAAGAATTATAAGCAGAGCTATGCGTTTCTGGCGAAGGTTCATATACTACAAACATTCAGTATTACTACTACGATTGCCCAAGAGTTCAGCCTTATAGAGATTGTTTCACACATGCACACCAGTGTCAAGTACCTGTTAGATGTTTGCCTAATATCAAGAATATAGGGAGTAATATACTCCCCATTCCTACAGTATACCATATGCGTTACGACAAATAATCGGATGGGGTTTTTGAGGGAATGGGGATAGCCCGGACAAGCTCACCACGGAGACACGGAAACACGGAGGTACACGGAGTGTCCGGGCAGAGATACCGGACAGAAACGCAGAGACGCAGAGACCGTGCAGTTCCCCATCCCCTCGCCCCGCGTCCCACCACGCATCCCCCCATCCCCTAGCCCCTTCCCCCACCGAGGGGAGAAGGGGAACCGGGCGACTCCCCCTCGCCCTTTATGGGAGAGGGGGCAGGGGGAGAGGGTTGTTGCCCCCCCATCCCCTAGCCCCTTCCCCCACCGCGGGGAGCAGGGGAACCGGGCGACTCCCCCTCGCCCTTTATGGGAGCGGGGGTAGGGGGGAGAGGGTAGACAAATGAACCATTGCCAAGCCTCCACGTATTTGACAGATTTTTTGATAGGTGCAAAGATAGTGAGCAATAATTACCAACTGCGGGCAAATCCCGTACCAAATGCTGAAGGAGGCAATACCGTGTTTCTAGGCGATCCTATTGAAACGGTGGTTTTTCTCTACGACACGACAAAAGATAAGGAGAGCTTCCCTAAAACTGATACCGCTATCTTGGAGATGAACCATACCGCTCTGGAGAATTTGACCAAGATTCTTGACCAAGCAGCCAACAAGAAGCCAAACTATATAAATCCAGATGTATACCTGCGAGTTTGGGGTATGGATGTGCTCTATCCAAAAGATACTGAATTGGCAAAGAGCCTCTATAGTCGCATCATCACCGCCGGCGGCTCAGGGGTGACAGATATGCAGCAATCTATCCTCCAAGCCCTGCTTTTGCAAGGGGCTGTAGCGCATATCCCCTTTTGGAAAGAAATGATAGACCTCAAAGTCCCCCGTGATAGGTTTCGCAAAGAGCGAAAGCGTATCGCTTTGGCAGCGTTGCTGCTGATGGTACTCTTGCACCAAGTAGACGAAGCCTACCAAACCTTACTTGACCTGACCGAACATGATGATGCTGAGGTGGCGGCAGTTGCGATGCTCTGTATGAGTATTATCCACCAGGAGTACCACACGGATTATCCAGTCCCTGTGCTAGAACAATTACAAAACTCCGCCGTCAATGGCAAAACCTTCGCCGAGCGGTTTCAGGCACGTATGGCTCTGCTGGCAAACGATGTGCCTATCCCCATAGATGTACCCTACGGGGCTTATGAATTTCGTGTTTCCTTTTGGCGCGAGAAGAAAACCCAACGCTACTGGACAATTGCGCTCCGCTCCAACCAAACGCTTCAAGACCTGCACAACGCTATTCAAGATGTTTTAGCATGGGACAATGATCACTTGTTCGTCTTCTATATGAATGGCAGTGATGACGATGCTGGTACGGACTATGAGTTTGCTTCTGGGTTTACCGAAGCTGCGAATATTGCAGAAGACGGCATATTGGGCGAACTTGGGTTGCTCCCCAAACACACCTTTATGTATATCTTTGATTTTGGCGACTACCATATGTTTCGCATTGAGGTGATGAAGATACATGAAAAGGCAAAACCGGGTAATTACCCGATGGTTCTGGATAGCAAGGGGGAACTTCCCATACAATATCCGTATGTAGAAGATGAAGAAGATGAAGATGGTGATGAATGGATGATCTAGAGGGTCTGGGTGATTTGAAAAAGAGCGGATTATCAGCCAATGCCTTTCCTACGAGCACCTGAAATCTGGTATCATACCAGCAAGAACGGTGCGGAGTGTTCAAAACAACCAAGCGAAATAATGGGCAATACCCATATCAGCAAGGAGTCAAGAGTATGCATAAACAGGTTTTTATTGAAGTACGCCACGGGCATGTGTTTGTTTCCCGGCACATTGAAGAGGATGATGGCTCATTTACCTGGCAAAGTGCGGTGAATGAATCGGAACTAGCTCCTGAAGCTATTGAGGTTATCAAAGTGCAGGGGGGGGATCTATCGCACGATGGGGAGTATATCTGTCCACCTGAGCTTGCTGCAAAGGCAAGATGGACTCTGGCGGAATGATAAGCTGTAATCCAAGCCGATCAAAAATGCTCTGAGCAGTAGCGATACTTTCATGATCAAGTCCCACAAAGGCTCTGTCAAAGACGACCAGCCGCAACATGGAGCGGTTGGTTCGTTCGTTGAGGTGATAGAGCTGGGCAAAGGTTGCAGCTATGGTTAGATAATACGGCACCATAGAATCATCTGCAAGGCTCTGCTTGCCCGTATCACCAATGTGCTTGGTTGCCATACCCTCGTGATGAACTTCTACATCATAGCGAAAGTAGGAACGATAGTCCAGCAAGCGGGCTTGCTCTTGTCGTTCTTCCTCAGATTGTGGCTGTTGGGTAAGCCAAATATAAAGCTGGTCAAAGAGTGACCGATGCTCTTGATACAAGGGATGGCTTATTACGGATACGCTATTCAGCACATGGGAGTCAGCGATAAGGTGATACCACGACGTGAGGTTGTCGTTTGGGGCAAAGCCAAAGCGATAGCGTTTGCCTGCGGGGTCAAGCCGCGCTAGGGCTTCGTTGAACCGCTCCATTTGCTGCTTGATAGTCAAAAATCGCTCACGCAAAGGATCGAGGTAGTAATCGCGGAGAGCATCCATTGCCTGCTGACGAGCTGCTGCTACCTGATCTTTGTAGAGCGGCAGGACATGCTCCATCAAGTGATGCTCTTCATGGGCATAGCGGGCTTCATCCGCGTCATCAACCCGTCCCACAAAGTGGTAGCGGGTATTGTAGTCTGTCGCCTCGCCAATCAACTGTTGGATAGCATGCATCCGTTTTATCTCATACCCACGCACCGTTCGCTCTAGGTTTCGTACACTCTCGGCGGAAATATAGGGGGCAGCAGCTTTGCCCTCTTCTGGAAGATAATCGGGGAGCAACTCCATTGCCGCAGCGACTGCTGATGGATAGCGGGCGCGGGCTTCATTTGCCTGCTCATTGTATTCCTGTATCACCCGCCGGGTTTCCTGTATATCAGCTTGGAGCCGCTCTTTTTTGGCTTCCCACGTAGCAAGGTGTCCCGTCAATGTTTGGGCAACCTGCTGCTCTTTCGCTATCGTCTGACGCAGGTGCTCAAACTCTGTATGTATCTCGGCTACTTCGCCCGTCTCTTGCCCCTTTTGCCGGGCTACCAATTCAGTTATGCGTTCGCGCAAGGGACGCTCGTCCAACGGCGCATCGAGCCGCAACCGGAGATTGCCCAGGTCACGCACATGGCGTAGCCGCATCACATGAGCATTGATCATCCCTAGATGCTGTGAAAGGGTCGTTAGCTGACTTTTTAGCTCCAGGAGCCGATTATCACACGCCTGTATACGGGCTTTTACTGCCCGTTGCCCAATAAACCACGGGATTGCAGATGCGGGGGGCAGTTGCATCAGGGTGGTAGCAGCATAGTAGACCCCATCTGGCGTGACGGCTTGCCGATGGCGAAAAAGCTGATCTTGGCTTTCACAGGCGATGATCTCGCCAAGGAGCATATCTACCACCGGGCGCAGCGAGGGAAACAGCGGCTCAACCTGCAAGGCAAGTGACCCTTCTAGCGGCGGGCGGCTCTTGCGGAGCGTATCTACCACATGCAATACGCCAAGCATGGTAAGGCCCTCTTTGGTTGCCATCTCGTGTAATACTCGCTGCGCTCGGGCAAAATAATCGGTCTGCACAAGTACGGTAAATCGCCGATGGTCTAGCAACGCTTCGACCACATGCTGCCAGCGTTCTTCCCGTACATCTAGCACTTCACATAGGAGGGGGGGACGTTCGCCAAACCTATGGGTGAGGTGTTGGCAGAGTCGCTCTACCTTGTCTGGATACCCCCGACCCCCTTGCTGCAACAGTGCATACTGCTGATGCAGTGCCTGTCCTTCTGTTCGCAGGTCTTCGCGCTTGTGACGGAGGCGATATTGCCATTCTAGTGCCCGTTCTAGGGCACTATCCAGCGCGACTATGGCTTCGTCTATCTTGGCAAAGAACGATTTGTCTGGCGGTTTTTCTTCAGAGAGGGTAGCGATGGCTTGCAAGAAACCTTGCAAACTTGCCCGCTCTTCATGAGCCAGGAAAAAGAAATCTTCGCCATCAATGGGTACTCCCCGATAGCTCAGAATGGGACGATAGACGGTGCTCTGGTGGCGAAGGTCATGCAATAGCGTTAGCCAACGGGATTGGATAATAGATGCATCACTCGTTACCTGTCGTATCTCGCGTTGAATTTCGTCATGCCGCTGCATAAAGGGCGATGCCCGCATCTGTTCGTCAAGCTGTTGGAGCCGTTCTTCTGCTGCTGCCTGTGCTGCCCGTGATTGTTCTTGGTCTTGCCTCCCCTGAGTTATCTGGTCTGTCAAGCGGCGAATCTGCCGCTCCTGCTCTGCCAGCCAACGTTCTGAGAGGGTCAACCGTAAGAGGGCAGTCAACACCGTATACACCCCCTCTTGTTGGCGCAGTTCACGTATCTGCTTTTGTCGCTCCACAATGCTATGCAGAGCAGAGAGCTTGCGTTCTAGCCCACGGGCAGTTTCCCCCAGTTGGGCATAGGGCTGCCCCAACTGATGTAGGGTCTCTACGTCGAGCGGACGGGAATCGAGGAGCCACGTTTTGACAAATTCCTCTGTGGTACAGATAGGGGTAAAGGCGAGACCACGGGCAAATAGGGAAAAAAACCGTTGATTGATCCCCCCTAGTGCCGACAACAACCCGTTGCGATAATCGGCAGCCTTGCGAAAGGTCTTGGCTTCTGGGATGATACGCAGGGCTTGGCGCAGTTGCTGCTTGTTCAGCGGGATACCTTCGGGAACAAAGATCTCCGGGTCAAGCGATTCTGGTATCAGCAAAAAGCACATTGTCGGTTCTTCTGGTTGCCGATGTTCTATACACACCCCAATAGTCATCGTAGTATTGAGGTTTTCTGTATCTACAAATTCAAGGGCTATATAGGCAATGCCCTGTTGAACTGCCTGGGGGAAGTTCTGGTCATTGGGTAGGGCATGGGTTGTGCTTGTGGTGAGACGCTGGTCATCTGGGAGCAGCACAAATTGTAGGGCATCCAACACCGCCTGCCAATCTGGGAGACGAGCATCTTGCCATTGTATCGTTTTGTCAATGGGTATCAGGCGATTGGTGATATGTTGCCAGTTGTACAGAAAGACGTGGGTCAGGGAATACATACGTACCGACTTTCTCTGTTGCTGTCCGAAAGGGAGAAGAGGGGATTATCGGAGAGATGTTGTAGGCAACATCTCTGCAACATGACCTACCCTTATCTTATCAGGACTTTGTAGCCCTCTACAGGAAACACAAACGACCCTTCCCTCTGTTGTTGAGGGAAAGGATGAGAAATCCTTGCTGCTGCTACCAGATGCTACTCTTCCAGAATGACTGGATGGTTGCAAGCGTGGTGTCCTTGCGACCACTTTTTTCTAGGGAACACCCAAAAAAAAAGACACCAGTAGACGACATAACAAAAAGGGCAGGTACAACAAACCTGCCCACTTGTTGCATACGCAAGGGACAAACAACCAACCCGATACCTTCGCGTCATAGAGTGGTTATGACAACACAACACAGCCAGCGTGGGCTTCCACCTGGCTGTGTCAACCATATACACGAAGGAGGAGCAACCGAGAATATCCTCAGGTAAAGGCCATTACAGGTGCGTATTCCTGAACCTGGTATGATACAACGCTTTGCTACCTACACCAGATTGATCAGTTCATTAGCGGTGCGCCGCATGTCAAGAAAGACCAGCCCTAGCTTGGCACGGCTATGCGCGAGTGCAGTCAACACAGCTTCTTCTCCAATAGCCATAAGAATAACATAGCCTTCCTCGCCACGCACGAAGACCTGATCGAGTTGACCACGCCGAAGCTCTCCCGCAATACGCTCGCCAAGCGAAAGCATAGCAGCACTCATTGCTGATACGCGGTCTTCCTCAACATCTGATGGCAAAGCGGAGGCCATAATCAAGCCATCGACACTCACAACCGCCGATGCCTCGATGTCTGGCGTGTTCATACTCAACGCCTTTAGATTCCGCACCATTTCCTCGGTTCTGCTTGCCATTCATATCCTCCTTAAAGGCCGTCAGCCAGTTGTGGAATTCAAAAAAAGCTCAACTGAGATGAGAAAAAACCAACCATCCAAAGACTACCAACGGTGGCTACGGGCAACCCGAAAGGGTTATCCTTCTGGGGGGGTTCCCCCAGGCTGTGTAGCCCTACAGCCAAAAATCCATGTACATTCGCATAGGGAAGTTGATTGCGCTTGTCTGTACTGACTTTCAGGTGAGCCTCTTTCGCTCAACCAACGCTCTGACCTATGCATCTCAATCGGCTCAAGCGAGTGAAGCCCGTATCCTTGAGATAAAGCCAAGCGGCTTTTCAGGCTTCCCCGGTATTCGTCTAGCGCTCATTCTACTACATTTTTTGTGGAAGGGCAACTAAAAATCCCCACGAATTGTATATCTCCCCAAAAACCCGTTATTTTGGGGGTATTGTTGGGATGTCCTCGAGCTCTTGTAGACGGGAGCGAAGGGCAAGATGTGCGTCTGTTATAGCATCCGATGGTGTTTTCAGTCCACGTAAGACCATGAGCACCATTCGTTCCAACTCATCCCGGACCAATCCATTGACTAGGGCGTTGTTGGGCATTGCCTGGCCCTGCTGCGCTTGCCTTCGGCACACCTGCGCCACTTGTTCTCCCCACGACTGCCCCACAAGGGGTATTTCCTGTAACGCTGGCTGCTTACCAGCTTCCAAGAACATCTGCTGTGCTTCTGTACGGAGCAAAAAGCGTAAGAAGTCGAGTGCTGCCTGCTGTGTTGCCGGGTCGGTAGCAACTCGCGCATTGATACTCGCAATGGCACTCTGGACATAAGGTTGAGCGGGGTATTCTGCGGCTACCTTTGGCAACAACGCAACCCCCAACTGGTCGCCCCAGAGGTCCCGATAGGTCGGGAGCATATGGGACCAGTCTATGGTCATCCAGACTTGCTGAGCACGGATTGCCCCATCGACGACGAGTCCATCTTGACGTACCAGCAGGGCTTCGTCTTGGTAGAGTTGCTGTACCCATTGGAGCCAGCGTTCTGTGCCGATGCGCCCTTCTCCGTCAAGCACCAACATGCCATGTTCATCAAAGACCTTGCCCCCAAAGGCTGGCAAGTATCCAATTGTTTTGTCAAACGAGAGGGTATAGGCAAATCCCCACTTTGCCCCATCAGGCGTGCTGGCGAGGGTGTGGGCTATCTCTACAAGCCGCTCAATATCGCCAGGAGCCTCGGTAACGTGGTTGTGCTCATAGAAGAGTACCAGGGTATCAAATGTCAGGGGAAGACCATAGAGATGAGTTTCCCCCGCCTTATCGCGGACTTCTGCTCCCTTTACTGCGGTGCCAACCAATTTTTGGTACTCTTCAGGACGGATAACCTGATCCAAGGGCAATAAGAAGCCATCTAAGGCTAACTCTTCTAGCACATGATTGTGCAGCAAGACAATATGGGGTCCCCCCCCCGCAATTGCAGCGGCTTGCAGGTCACTCGTGAGCGATGCCACGGGCATGGTTTGTGGGATAACCTGCACATTTGGCTGCTGCTGATTATACTGCGCTATTAGCCGTGCCAACACTTGGTCATCTGGTGATGACCAACCATGCCACAAGATGAGCGTATGCTGCGGTCCCTGCTGTGGCACTGCTGATGGGGTTGGGCTGCTCCCCTGCGGGGCAGCCGAGCTACCACAGCCAACACTTCCCAAAAGGAGCATGCCCAAAACTATTCCCCGCCACACCACCATAGCTAGGGGTGTTTCATATGGGTTATACGTGATCAAGATAATCTTTCAGCAGCTTTCCTAGCCTGGGATGGCGCAGTTTCCGCAGGGCTTTGACTTCAATCTGGCGTACCCGCTCTCGCGTCACACCAAACGCTTTTCCCACCTCCTCAAGCGTATGGGGTTGCCCATCAGAAAGCCCATAGCGGAGCTCTAGTACGCGCCGTTCTCGTTCTGTGAGTTGGTCTAGCGCGGTTGCTATCTGTATCCGCAGCATCCCACTCACTGCGGCATCATCGGCATCAAGAGCTTGGGGGTCGGGGATAAAGTCTGCCAATGTGCTGTCTGCCTCTTCCCCCACTGGGGTTGCCAATGATACCGGGTCTTGGGCGGTACGGCGAAGCTCACGCAGCTTCTCTTCCGTCATTTGCAAATGCTCGGCTAACTTTGCGTCTGTTGGGTCACGTCCGTGAACTTGGGTCAATTGGCGGCGGGCAGCTTGGATACGGTTCAGCGTCTCGCCAAGATGCACCGGCAGCCTCACCAAGCGGGATTGGTCTGCGAGGGCGCGGCTCAAGGCTTGTTTTATCCACCAAGTGGCGTAGGTACTAAATTTATAGCCTTTTGTGACATCAAACTTTTCAATAGCCCGGAGCAGCCCCAAGCTGCCCTCTTGGATAAGATCAAGCAGGGGTAAGCCCCGGTCTCGATACCGTTTGGCAATACTGACAACCAACCGGAGATTGGCTGCTGCCATCTGTTGGCGTGCGATATTCGAGTCTGGCCCCCCGGCGGCAATGCGATGGGCGAGTTCCCGTTCTTGTTCGGTAGACAACAAGGGAACCTGCCCTATTTCGCGCAAATAGAGGCGCACACTATCACTCAACAGCGCATCGGTAAAGTCTTCATCAAGGACAACTTCTGCTTCATCGGAGTCTTCGCCGGTATCGTCAGCAGTATCTTGGACTGGGATACCGGCTCCATCTAGGGCATCAAGAATACCCTCTATCGTCTCAGCGTTATCTTCTGAAGCCGGTACAGCTTGTTGGACTTCTTCTAGGGTAACAAAATCCCGATTTTGCCACTGGGCAATCAACTTGTCCATATCTACCGGCACGACCGGTGGTGCTACCCGTACATTCTCGGAAAACTGCGCCATTACGCTACCCTTTGCGCCATACTTGCCCATCCGCGCATGGTGTTTGTTGCTGGTTGTTTCGGCAATGAAAAAGGTCCTACTCTCATGTTCTTTCAACGTCCATAGCATTTTATCTGTACTTGCATATCCCCTGTTCGGTATTGTAGCATATTTTGGTCTTTCCATGCCTAGAATACGGGTAGGAATTAGGGGGTTATCGGAGGGATAATCCTGCTATTCCTGCTCCCCATACCTCTGGGGTGGTGGGGGCAACCTGCCACAGGTCGCGTATATCGGTAGCTGTGGTTAGCCGCCCAAAGGTCGTCATGATAAAGGTAACACGCCGTAGTCGGGTGGCAGGGACGGGCAAGGGCAACCTCTGGAGTGGTCCTAGGGCAAACCGATAGTAGTATTCATTGGCACGGGGGTTGGTCGTTTCATCTGGTAACATATCACGCCGCTGTACAACGGAACAGCGCAAGATTTGGGCATAGGTACGAATAGCCCACCGGTCTATGCCAGCGGTGCGGGTGTGGTAGAAGGCGAGGTATTCGGCGGCAAGCTCTTCTGGCGCATGCTTTACCGGTATGCGGTACCATCGTTCGTGCTGTATGCGGTGCCAGTCGTGCTGGTTTGGCACGATAGCGACCAGCACCCGTGCTGTGGGGTCTGGTATGCTGTCCAGTTAGCCATCCTTATCTGGGTTATCCTTACCAGGGTTATAAGATATATTACCCGTGCTGATACCAACAGCCATACCAATTCTCGCATTGCCAGAGGCTTTTGCTTCGCCATGCATTTGGGTACCAGACTGTTGGGCTTGGTTTGCATGCTGTTGGAGCATCTGGCGGAAGGGTTCAGAATTTTCTGCCAGTTTGGTGAGACGTTTCTTTAAAGCATCTTCATAATCTTCAGGATCATCCAAGAAAAAATCCAGGGTACTTTTGTCTGTCTTCTTGTTCTCACTATGGTTTTCTATGCCGTCACGGACAGTCTGGATAACCTGCTCGCCTTGTTTGGCTTCCTCTGATGGGGTTGGCTCTGCTTTGTTTTCCGCTTGGGCTTTGCGTTTCTCTACATCGTAGTTGAGCCAAGCCTTCATCAAACTGACAACGCTACCTATCACTATACCAAGTTCTGCGACCATAGCTAGTTGCTCCTTTCTGTTCCCTCTTCCCTTGATTTGCCATTCTCTGATCTATTGTAGCATAGGTTGTGGGCTTGTATTTGCTGGTTTTTGGGCTATTTTATTACCTAATCTCCTCCCGTCCCCATACATCCGCTTGTTGACCCTCGCGGATTGAATAGGGCAAGGGGGAGCCGCCCGATGTTCGTTCCCCTGCTCCCCGCGGTGGGGGAAGGAGCAGGGGATGGGGGCAAATTGGATTTTGCCATGACCCTGACTTTACACAAAAATCATTGACAGAAGCTATCAGAATCTCTATAATTTTGACTAATTGTATGTATTTTCAACAGAACAAAGCATACGATACCCTTAGAGTATATTCTCGCGTGTTTTGCAGACAATCACACCATCCTTAATGAGGAGACACATAATGACCACAACTTTACAAGATACCGCTATCACCTCACAACGAGGACTAAGCAAGCAACTGCGAAACCACGATACCTATACATGGAACATGGAAAACAACCAACAACCCATCTACCTCACGCTTTCAGCGGCGAGTCAACTGTTGGGGGTGCATAGCACCACCCTACGGCGATGGGCTGATAACGGAGCAATCCCTGTATACATTACACCAGGCGGACACCGGCGGTTTGCCCGTGCCGATGTTGAGTCAATGGTAGCACGATCTACGCTGCCATCAGTCTCTCCACGACAAGGGATGATGAGCTTGCTGACGCAGCGGGCATGGGCACAGGCTCGTACCGAGTTGGAACGGTTTGCTCATACACCAGACTGGTTGCAAAAATTAGGTGACGAAGAACGCGATAATTGGCGACGAGTCAGCCAACAATTGATGGGGGTAGTGTTGCGCTATGTCGGCACCCAAGATGATGAAGACGACAAAATGTTGCTCGACCAAGCGCGAGCTATTGGTATGGAGTATGCTTCTAACGTACGCCGAAGAGATATTCCGCTCTCCAAAGCCCTTGAAGCTGCCCTCTTCTTTCGTGATCTGTTGGTATCTGCGGTCATGGACTTACCCGAAAATGCAACGATGCGAGCAGAAAACACTGCCCAACTGCTGCGCCGGATTAGCCGGGTATTAAACGTAGTCCAGATTGCTGTCGCGTCTGAATATGAAAAAGTCCCCTAATTGCCTGGGAATATTTCGCTCATGTGGTTGAGCTAGGCAAGTACCCTTATTTCCTCTGGGCATGAGGGCATAAGGTTGTGGGCTTTGCTGTGGCATAATTCCCCTTGCTTCCACCATCCCCTATGCTGTGGTGAAGATGTTTCTGTTGCCCTGCTTTTATCCTCTCTCCCCCCCCCTGCCCCCGCTCCCATCCCAGGGCGAGGGGGAATGAGCCGCGAGGGGCAACGAGCGAATGAGCCACAACAACCCGCTCCCCCTGCCCCCGCTCCCATCCCAGGGCGAGGGGAAATATATGGGAGCCGCGAGGGGCAACGAGCAGATGTATGGGAGCCGCGAGGGGCGCTTACGCTCCCTGTTCTACCCGCAGGGGGAACCCTGGGCAAGGATGAGAGGATAGCAAGAAGAGCACCGGTAGTAATACATTTCATAGAGAAAGAGAAGCAACAATATTATGTGTCTTGGTATTCCAGGAAAAGTAATAGAGATACAACACGATCCATTGGGCATACATATGGGCAAAGTCAGCTTTGGCGGCATTGTCAAAGACATCTGCCTAGCCTATGTCCCAGAAGTGCAGGTTGGCGATTACGTTGTCGTGCATGTGGGCTTTGCCATTAGTACGATAGATGAACAAGAGGCAATGGAAGTATTTACTATGCTCAAAGAAATGGGGGAATTGGATGAACTCGATATTCCCGAATAATGGTAATGGTACAAGGGGGAAGTATGCGATTTATTGACGAATATCGCAACGAGGCTGAAGCGCAGCAATTTGTGCAGGCGATAGCGCAGCGCATCACTCGCCCGTGGGTGCTAATGGAGATATGTGGTGGGCAGACCCATACCCTGATTAAGTCTGGCATTGATGCGCTGCTCCCCCCTGACCTAACCCTCATTCACGGTCCCGGTTGCCCTGTGTGTGTTACCCCGTTGGATATGATAGACCGGGCGCTCGTGATAGCCCAACAGCCGGGGGTTATCTTCACCTCGTTTGGCGACATGCTGCGGGTGCCAGGGTCTACTACCGACCTGCTTAGTGTGAAAGCCGCTGGCGGCGATGTCCGTATGGTCTATTCTCCCTTAGATACATTGAAGTTGGCACAGAAACACCCAGACCAGCAGGTTGTCTTCTTTGCGGTTGGGTTTGAGACGACAGCACCCGCAACGGCAATGGCTCTTTGGCAGGCGCAGCAGGCAAATATCCCCAACTTTTCTGTGCTGTGCGCTCATGTTCTGGTGCCGCCGGCTATGGATGCCTTGCTCACCATGCCAGACACCCGGGTACAGGGGTTTCTCGCCGCCGGGCATGTGTGTGCCGTGATGGGCTATTGGGAGTATGAACCGATAGCCAGTCGCTATGGTGTGCCGATTGTCGTTACTGGCTTTGAGCCATTGGACCTGCTCCAGGGTATCTACATGACGGTCTGTGCATTGGAAGAGGGGCGCAGCGAGGTAGAAAACCAGTATAGCCGGGCGGTGGGGCGCGAGGGCAACCAACCAGCGCAGCAAATGTTGCAACAGGTATTTCAGCCATGCGATAGGCTTTGGCGTGGTATTGGGTTGATACCACAGAGTGGCTACTGTCTCAAACCAGCATTTGCCGCATTTGACGCAACGCAGCGGTTTGATGTGGCATCGGTTAAAACAAGCGAGTCGCCACTCTGCATTGCGGGTGAGATATTGCAAGGGTTGAAAAAGCCGCCACAGTGTAGCGCATTTGGCAAGCAATGTACGCCTGAACACCCGCTCGGTGCGCCAATGGTGTCATCGGAGGGGGCGTGTGCAGCATATTACCAGTATGGGGATGGGGTGTAGATGAAAGGGTATGGAGCATGAGTGCAGTACTGACAACGACCATTGCGGGTATCCATATAGATTGTGCAGATGCTCTGGAACGGTACGAGCATTGGACAAAACCTACCGTTATTGTTGTTGATGGTCCGTATGGCATAAATGGGTTTCGTGGCGATCTCGTTAGTCCTGAAGGGTTGGCAGAATGGTATGCCCCGCATGCAGCATCTTGGGCAAAGTATGCTCTTCCAGAAACAACGCTATGGTTTTGGGGAACAGAAATAGGATGGGCTACTGTTCACCCTATCCTAGCATTACATGGGTGGACTTACCGGGCGTGTTGCATATGGAATAAAGGGGTAGCCCATATTGCCGGTAATGTGAACAGTAAGACGATACGAAGATTCCCGGTTGTATCAGAAATCTGTGCTCAATATACCCGTGATGTGCATTTGTGGACCGGGGATGGGGTTTTTCTGCCAATGCAAACATGGCTGCGTCATGAGTGGAAACGTGCTCAACTCCCGCTGGCAAAAACCAATGAGGCATGCGGGGTAAAGAACGCTGCAACAAGGAAATACTTTACTGCTGATCACCTGTGGTATTTTCCGCCTCCTGATATGATGGAGAAAATCGCTGAGTATGCAAATCGCTATGGCAAACCAACGGTTTACCCGTATTTTTCGTTAGACGGAAAAACTATGCTGACAGCTAGGCAATGGGGAAAAATGCGGGCAAAGTGGAATCATGAGCATGCCGTAACAAATGTATGGACAGAGCCGGCTGTTCGCGGCACAGAACGGCTAAAGAGCAAAACAAAAGCCATCCACCGAAACCAAAAACCCTTGCGCTTGTTAGAACGCATTATTTTAGCATCTAGCGACTTGGGGGATGTTGTCTGGGAACCTTTTGGGGGACTTTGTACTTCGGCTCTTGCTGCAATGAACACTGGACGGCAGTGCTTTAGTGCAGAAATAGACCACGAGTGTTATTGGTTAGCACGGGAACGGATTTTACAGGAGAAAAGGGAACATGACATCATACCAAAACAAGCATGAAGCAGAGGGAAATCGTCCAACTTTACGTTATCCCCCTGATGATTGGGAGCATAGAGAAGTGTATCAAGGAGTTCATAGAGCCATCAAAGCCCTACCAAACTTCTTTGAGTCAGAGCTTTTCATTACAGGGGTACCTGTAACAGATTTGTATACTTTTAATACTCCGTTAAGTGCAGCAATAGAAGCACAAGTTGTCCAAACGTTGAACTCAAAAGAACTGAGAGAAGTATGGGATGGCAAAGGTATATATGCTGAATACAAGTTTCTTCGTCAAACACAGCGGTTCCCTGATGTTATCCTTCAGAAAATCAGTTCTGAAGACCCAACCAGTATTATCATGGGATTGGAACTCAAAGGATGGTATGTATTATCTAAAGAAGGAGAACCAAGTTTTCGCTATAAAGTTACCCCACAAGTATGTGCCATTGCAGACTTGCTTGTAGTCATTCCCTGGATGTTTTCTCATGTTATTACAGGGTCTCCCCAAATCTTTGATCCTTATGTTATATCAGCACGTTTTGCTGCTGAATATCGTAATTGGCATTGGCAATTTGAAAAGCGGGAGCAGAGTAGTGGTGGTATAACTATTGCAAGTGCTACAGATTATTATCCAGAAGCCAAAAGGGCAATTTCTGATTCGCCTATCAGCGACAAAGGAAATAACTTTGGTAGGTTTGCCCGAACTGGACTAATGGACGAATACAATGCACAATTGTTTCAACAACACATTTCTGGTATACCCATAGAAGCATGGCTACGATTTTTCAAAATATTTGTTGAAGCACGAGATGAAAGAACCGTGCGGAGTAGGTTAGAACACCTCGTAAAAAGTTACCAAAATCAAGATACATTTTTCAGCAAAGAGGATAGAGAGGCAATCGAACGTCACTTGATAGCGTTGGCAGATATTCTTGAAAAGGCAACGTGAAGTTTTTGTAACCATTGGATACATACCCAACAAAGGAACACACCTATGACCTTTACCAACGGATGCCCCATTCCTATGAGCGATTACCCTACTGTCATGATGGCGCATGGCGGCGGCGGACGGCTCACCCAAATGCTCATTGAACGCATGTTTCTGCCTACTTTCGCCAACCCGACACTTGACATGATGCAAGATGGTGCAGTGCTGCCGATGGGGGCAGGGCAGATAGCCTTCACCACCGATGGGTACACCATTAGTCCTCTGTTTTTTCCAGGAGGGGATATAGGCTCATTAGCCGTACATGGCACGGTGAATGACCTAGCCATGTGTGGCGCACAACCCCTTGCGTTAGCCGTTAGCTTCATCATTGAAGAAGGATTCCCTATGGATGACCTATGGAAAGTGGTACAATCATTACAAGGGGCAGCAACACAAGTGGGGGTGCCCATAGTGACAGGCGACACAAAAGTTGTAGACCGACACAAAGGAGATGGTATTTTCATCACCACCACCGGTATTGGTACTGTCGCAACAGGAGCATCTCTCTCGCCCTACCGTGCCACGCCCGGCGATGTGGTCATCATCAGTGGCGAAATAGCGGTGCATGGCATTGCTATTATGTCCGTTCGTGAGGGGCTAGAGTTTGAGACCACGCTGGAAAGTGACTCGGCTCCATTGCATACGCTGGTAGCGCATATGCTCGATGCAGCCGGTGAGCAGGTGCATGTGCTACGTGACCCAACCCGTGGGGGGGTGTCTAGTAGCCTAAATGAAATAGCATCCCAGGCGAATGTTGGCATTTGCTTGGATGAAACACAGATACCGTTAGCCGAGCAGGTGCGGGGTGCGTGTGAGTTGCTAGGGCTAGACCCGCTGTATGTTGCCAATGAGGGAAAGTGTCTAGCGATAGTTGCCCGTGAAGCTGCCGATACTATTTTACAGGTGATGCGTCAACACCCGCTTGGCAAGCAGGCGGCTATTATTGGCGAGGTGACGGACGAACACGCCGGGCGGGTGTTGATGCGGAGCCGTATTGGGGGTATGCGCGTGGTGGATATGTTGAGCGGCGAGCAACTCCCACGTATCTGCTAATAGCACAGAAACCTATCGAGTAAAGGTAGAACAGAAACCAGCGAGACTATGACACTAGACGACACCAACCAAAATGATGACGAA
>CAYPHM010000095.1:0-18803 GCA_964410555.1 uncultured Chloroflexaceae bacterium
CCCCCAACCAAGACCAATGGGGACAATGGAGCAGGGGAAAATGGCAGTCCCAATGGGAAGAGTAACGGGAATGTGAGTGGTAATGGGAATGGGAGTGGCAACGGGAGTGGAACTCCGACCTGACGCGCCTGTAGTGGGATGTTCTTGTAAGGTAAGGGGAGATACACATTGAATATGGGTCAAATACGATGCCAATACACATCCTTGATGCTACCGTAGCCGCACAAATAGCCGCCGGTGAAGTCGTTGAACGTCCCGCCTCTGTGGTCAAGGAGATGGTAGAAAATGCGCTCGACGCGGGCGCACGTCGTATCAACGTAGAAGTACGTGGGGGAGGGCTACGCGAAATCAAAGTGCAAGACGATGGCTGCGGTATTCCTGCCGAAGAGGTAGAAATGGCTTTTTGCCGCTATGCTACCAGCAAACTGCACCAAGCCGATGATCTGTGGAATATCCACACACTTGGGTTTCGTGGCGAAGCCTTGCCAAGCCTTGCCAGCGTTGCTCAAGTGGTTTGTATTACCCGCACTGCCGCCGAAGAGGTGGGTATGGAGCTACGCATCGCTGGGGGTGATATACAGGCAAACATTCCGCGTGGGTGTCCTGTCGGTACCAGTATGAGTGTGCGCCACCTCTTCTACAACACTCCCGTGCGGCGCGAATACCTCCGCTCTGAAGCTACCGAGATGAGTGCGATTAGCCAGATTGTGCAGCAATATGCGCTGGCATACCCCGAAACAGGCTTTACCTTGCTGCTAGACGGAAGACTTGCGTTGCAAACAAGCGGCGCAGGGGATTTGCGCGATGTCTTGGTGGACATCTACGGGGTAGATGTGGCACGTCAACTGCTCCCGGTGGATGAGCAGTATGGCGATGGTGATAGGGCAATCTCTATCCAGGGCTTGATCTCCCCACCCGGACTCACCCGCAGCTCACGGAGCTATATTCACCTGTTCGTTAATCGGCGGGCTATACACCCCCGCGGACAGCTGGTCTATGTGGTTGAGGATGCCTATCATACATTGCTGATGAAGGGGAAACACCCGTTGGCAATCTTTGACATTCGGGTAGCTCCAAGTGCGGTAGATGTCAATGTTCACCCGACTAAAAGTGAGGTGAAGTTTCGCTACCAGCAGCAGGTGCATAGTCTGTTGGGGCGGGCGGTGCGGCAGGCGTTGATCGAGGGGGCAGGGGTGCAGACGTGGGCTGAGATGACGACAGACAGCATACCGAGACGGTTTGAGATACGTCCTAATGATGCTGGACAATCGTCAGGGCAGCAGCAGGATACAGCGTCTCAACCCCCGGCAGCATGGCGGGTAGGGCAGCGAGCATGGAGCACACAGCATAGCCGATGGGATGTGGGCGCGGCAATTTCCCCCTTCCCCGCTGCCCCGCCGGCTGCCCTTGATAATGTGGGTGAGTCGTCAATGCCACATGCTCCCCCACATGCCCCCGATGAACAAAAACATGGTTATGGGGATGAGCATGGACTTGTACATGGGTATGCTGATGACCAGCGAGACGATGGGGAGGAAGAGCCGGTTTTGGGGGCAGATGAATCCTCCACCGTCCCACCAGATGCTCCCACTCCTCATCCTGTCGCCGACTCTGCCAATTCCGCTGCTCCGGCTGATACGCCATCGCCTGATACCCCCACTCCGGCTGATGCATCATCCCCCACAAAGTTACCACCATTGCGCGTTGTGGGGCAGGTGGGGCTTACCTACATTGTGGCAGAGTCTCCCAATGGTATGTATATGATAGACCAGCATGCCACCCATGAACGTATCGCCTATGAACGGCTTATGGCACAGCGTGGCACGGGACCGTTGGATTCGCAGGAATTGCTGCTGGCTGAGACGGTGACGCTTCCTGCCGACAAAGCCGAGTTGGTAGTGGGCAATGCTAACCAGTTGACAGCATGGGGCTTTCACCTTGACGCATGGGGTGAGGGGATGGTGCGGGTGAGGGCTGTTCCGGCGATGCTTGCGCTGGAAAATCTGCAAAACGCTTTGTTGGCGATAGCCGACCATCTAGCAGGCGAGGGGGGCAGCACCCCGGATGATTGGCGTGAGGCAATGTTGATTACCCTTGCCTGCCATACTTCGGTGCGGGCAGGACAACCCCTTTCGCTGGATGAGATGCGCGATTTGCTGCGCCAACTTGAGCAGTGTACCAACCCCCACACCTGCCCCCATGGTCGCCCGTTGATGATTTTGCTGACCCCCGGTGAGCTCGAACGACAGTTTGGCAGGAGGGGGTAGTATGCACTATTTGCCATTTACCATGAACTCGGTGAGGGAGTGGCTAGAAGAGATTATCACTAGCCCCTCATTGCATGTCAAACTGCTGTTGACCATTGGTATTTTGGTGTTTCTGTGGATAGATCGCAAGCTCACGAATAAGGTTATCCAGAGCCGCTATACAGATGTACGCTTGCGCTACCAAATGCGAAAGACGGTGAGCTATGTTTCAAGTTTGGTTGCGCTTATCCTGATTACTTGGATATGGACTGATGGCGTGGAGTCTATTGGTACGTTTTTGGGGCTGCTCTCTGCTGGTCTGGTTATTGCGCTCAAAGATTTGATGGTAGATTTGGCGGGGTGGTTGTTTATCACTTGGCGCAAGCCGTTTAATGTGGGGGATCGCATTCAGATAGGGAATGTCTCTGGTGATGTGATAGATATACGCCCGTTTCAGTTTACTGTGTTGGAGATTGGCAATTGGGTTGATGCTGACCAGAGTACCGGGCGCATTATTCACGTTCCCAATGGGCGGGTGTTTAGCGAACCACAGGCAAGCTATACGCAGGGGTTTCAGTATATCTGGAATGAGCTTTGTGTGGTGGTCACGTTTGAAAGCAACTGGCGCAAGGCGAAGGAGATTCTCCAACGTATTGCAAATAAGCACTCGGAACACTTGAGCGAACAGGCACAGAAGCAAGTAGAACAGGCTGCGGAAAAGTATTTCATCTTTTATTCCCGCTTAACGCCCATTGTGTACACGCGGGTGCGGGAGTATGGGGTGGCGTTGACGATACGCTACCTCTCCGAACCGCGCCGCCGCCGTGGGACGGAGCAGGAGCTTTGGGAAGACATCTTGGATGAGTTTGCTGGTTGCCCCGACATCAGCTTTGCCTATCCCACGCAGCGGTTCTACAGCGAGCATCTCGAGGGCAACCATAAGTATCATCACAACCACGATTCCGCCGAAGTATCTCTTCCCCCCGGTTCATCGCCGTTTTGTGGGTAGGCAGTACAAAACCTTAATGTGACAAACGTAGATCAAAGGTGCCTCGTGGAGTAGTACTATGCCTATCAATAAAGAAAACCCCCTTCATATCTGTTTCACTAATAATACGAGCATAATACCACCCATTCAATAATGTAGCCGGATTACCCCCAGGCTTCATAGCAGTTTCAGTAAATTTCAACCATATGCCACTCGTTGTAGAGCCATATCCTGGGACATGTTGCCATCTATTACTTTCCGAGGAGAGGTCTGTCACGATAGACCCTTCTAGGATAGTTGTCGTATTACCACTATCTGGGTAATTGATCTCGCCGGAGTAATACTGGCTTGAAATATCGGTAAAGGTGAGATACATGGGAATATCACGATGCACATCATGAAATACTCCCGACCATCTATGAGCGGGTATGGTAGGAGAAGAAGATGAATTTGAAGAAGGCGGCGAATTTCTCGTTGAGGTACGGGTTACTTCAAAATTGCCCCGTGGTTGGGCTTCATTTTGGCTTACAAAGAAACTCCCATACATAGCCCCATTGTCTGTCACCTGTGCATAATACCATCCATTAAGTACTGTAGCCGGATTGCCGCCAGGTTCCATTGCCGGTTCGGTAAATTTAATCCAAGTCCCACTAGCCCCCGAATTAAAACCCCGGACGTGATCCCATTTCTGTGCTTCAGATGACAAATCTGTCACGAGAGACCCCTGCATAATGGTCGTGGTATTGCCACTATCTGGGTAGTTAATCTTGCCAGCAAAGGTTTGCCCAGCGACTTCTTGGATATAGATTGTCATAGGAATATCACGATGTACATCGTGAAAGACCCCTTCCCATGAGCCGGTAAACCCAGCAGGCAACGACTGTGAGACCTGCATAGGGAGAGATTGGTTGGCAATAGCCGTTTGTGTTTCCCGTTCTGTTATAGCCGTTTGTGTTCTATCCATTGCTGTTCTTGTTTGGGCTATTGCCTGTTCCGTTCCCCGTAATGCCTCATCATTTTGTTGGGCAATTTGGGTTTCCGCAAGAGCAGTTTGTTCTATAACCATAGCCGTAACCGTTGCATCTATAGCCTGAGCAGTACTGTTTGATGCTTGTTCTGTTTCTTGGGCAGATTGTTCACTTTGCGATATGGCTTCGCCTGTTTGAGCTACAGAGGTCAATTCCTCTATTTGAGCAGTACTTGTAGCTGCAATATCTTGAAAATCAGGGGTATCTGAAGAGGTATCGGTAGGTGTATTGGTATCATCTAATAATGAACTATCATTTGTTGGCAAAGAGGTTGAGGTTAGTTGATCAGCAGCAATAGGGGGGGTATCTGCCTCCGAGGAGGAAGATACCCACTGCATTATGCCCCAGCCCATACCCGCAAGGAAGATCACCACAGCGACAGCGGCGATAATCACCATTTTATACGGAAAGGGAGCTTGCGGTTGTGGAGCCAAAACGGTCTTATCCCCTTGTTGTGGGTTGGTTGATACAAGAACTCCACCACAAATTGGACAGTACTTATCACCATGCTCAAGCGGCACCATTTTTTGACAGTGGGGACATGTAATAATCGTAGGCATAGACTCTACTCCTTACGTTATAAACCAAGGGTACTTGCTCCACAGCGCGAGCAAAATCTTGCCTGTGCTGGTATTGTATGACCGCAGGATTGGCAAAAACGATTTTGTTCTTGTAATCTATATCCACATCCGTGGGGATTTTGACAAAAGATGTCATCCGTATCATTCTGATACCCACAACGAGGACATGCAACAGTCATATTTTGCCTTTGTGGGGCAGGAATCGTCTTGCTGGTAGAGGCAGGAATCGTCTCGCTGGTAGAGGACGGAGTGACGGAAAAACCCATTAATGCATGCTTAAACATCAACACATCATCATAGCGATCTTTTTGGGCTAGGGACATAGCCTTCATCACGGATTCGATAATGTGGGGAGGAATAGTTTGTTTTAAGTCTGCAAGATGTTGCAGAGAATCATAATTTAACCGGGCAATAGCTGTTGGGGGGGGGTGTCCAGAAAGCAAATGATAGAGGGTAGCCCCTAAACTATATATATCACTCCGCGGGTCAGTATGTTCTTGCCCATATCCCCATTGTTCAATGGGGGCATAGGTAGGGGTTAATGCTCGTTGTGATATAACAGTTGTGTCCAACCCTTGTTTGAATAATCCAAAGTCTACGAGTTTGAGCAACCCTTCGGGGGTAATCCGAATATTGGCAGGCTTGATGTCACGATGTATTACCGGTTTTTTCTGTTGGTGGAGATACTGGAGCGTGTCACAGATTTGTAAGGCATAACTTTGAACCAGGGAGACCGGAAGCGGGCGATTTTGATGATTTAGGACATCTTCCAGGTTTTGTCCTGGTATCATCTCCATAACCAGATACCCTTTATCCTCCTTTTCAAACATGGAAAAATAGCCGGGGAGGTGATCGTGTTGGATGGTATGGAGCATTGCAAATTCACGAGAAAACCCCCGTATAGCCGAAGGGTCTACGGTTTCCTTGATAGCGACCTGTTGATTATTTGCTGCGGTATCTTCTGCTTCATGGACTGCGCCAAAGCCTCCATGACCTATCAATCGTATAATACGATATGTTTGGATTATCTCGCCGGGTGCATGAATTTTGAGCGCATAATATAACGAAGCCCCACACTTTTTACAGTTTTTTGCCTCATCACGATTTTGGGTATTACATTTTTTTCCTGTTTCTTCAGCAACATTTTGGCAAACAAGCATAAGCTCTTCTTTCCAAAGCCTATTAGATCATGGGCAGTATGCAGAAACCCTACGTTAGTGGAGGGTATGCATTTTTCTTTTATTGCCCATAGACCCAATTGGCAAACACTGGTTGGAGATTACGTCCACTGGCATGCTCAAACGCCTGTTGTATATCTTGTGGTTTGGCAATACCATAGCGATTGGTTCTGTAGTATTCTTGTAATGCTGCAAAAAAGGCTGCATCGCCCAAATCATTGCGTAGCGTTTTGAGAAAAACTGCTCCCTTCCCATAGACAGTAAGAAAATAGATATCGAAATTGGGATAGTCAATGATGGACCAACCAATCGGTAAATCTCCTGCATCAAGGGCGGGGTAGTACCGGGCTAACACTTCACGCTCCCAGTCAGAATCGGCGACTCCCGGTTCAGCAACCTCTTCAGCATAAATAATACCGCTATATTGGGCTAGGGCTTCATCTAACCAGGGATGACGGTAAATATCACTCCCAACAACATTGTACCACCATTGATGAGCAACTTCATGAGCGGTCACGTAGCGTCTCCCAGCATCAATGTGGGTTACACAAGAAAGTAAAAACATGCCAGGGTATTCCCATCCGCCTCGGTATCCCCCTCGCAAGACATAGGCTTCTAATTCATTAAAGGGATACTTCCCGAAACGGTAGTCATAGCGGGTAAGAGCTGTTGCTGCTACATACGCAACTTGGGAGGTGTCGAGATCACTTCCGGTAACTTTGTACACTTTGACGGCAATATCACCTTGTTCGCCACCTTGTTGTTCCACCATCTCAAAGTCACCGACAACAATGGCAAATTCACGCATTGGTCCAGTACGGACACTATGGGTTGTTGTCCCATTTTCATGCATGACTTGATCTATGGTCGTCCCACTTGCCAAGACCTTCAAGGATGAGGGGGCGGTAATCTCCGCGGCATAGAAAGCACTTTCAGCAAAGACTCGATCTACAAAAGTTGTTACATCGGTACGCCATGCAGCATGAGCTTCGTCATAAACGGCTAACATGGGGTAATAGGATGGCAACGGAAAGTTTCCATCTTCCCATGCAACAAAAGTTGCGGTAAAGGCAACTTCAATCGTTGCCCATGCATTTGGTTGGAGCGGCTCATTGAATGGAAGCATTACTGCTGTAGATTGAGCGATAGAACTTTTGACTACTGGACTACCATCAATGGTCACATTGGTTACATCCATTGTGGTATTTCCCCCTTTTCCAAAGGCATCTTGTGGAAAGTTGGGGTAAAGACGTAAGACGATATTATCGAGTTCGGTGGATGTTCGATTTGGAACGATAATAGTAGCTATGCCTTCAAGGTATCTTTGGTTAGGGTAGATAGAAATACGGAGATGATAGCGTGGGATAAGATATTGATAATCGGCTATGTCGCTAACAAATTCGGTTCGCATTGCTTGGGCATAGGTCGCATCCAACGCTTGGGGGAGGGCTGGTTTTTCATCTGGTATCGCTTGAGTTGGGGTACTAGGAGGAAGTAAGGGTTCTGCGACTTCCACGGGAACCGTTGTGTTGGTTGGCACTGAAGTAGTCGGTGTTAGTACTTCGGTAGTCGTTTTGGTCAAGGTTTCTGTTGGGAGTGTTGTTGTCATAGATCGGGCAATTGCTTGCATATCTAATGGTTCTAATCCTATTGTTCCGGTAATTTGCGTTGTATGGGTTGATATGGAATTTTCTATGGGGGTTGATAACACCGATTGATCTGAGGAAGAATGTATCTCTGATTCGGATGAAAGACTACGGATACAAGAGGTTAAAAATAAGGCTGCTATGATGAGGATATATTTTGTTGCTAAAAGAGCGATTGTATAATGTCTTCTTTTCATATGAGGTTTGTTTCCTTTTGTTTCTTTTTACCTTATAACCAATGAAATAAAAGAAGGGTTTTATGGATCATTATGCTGAAAATCCATTGATTTTTCAGGTGATACGGCTTTTTTATTCCCTCTATTTCTTGCACTGGTGATTTTTTGTGGGTAATTAATGATACCAATAGTCTTTATTCCCATTACTGCTACTAGTCCAATGATACCACAAATAATGGGACAAAACAATGGACTCAAGCAATTTGCTCCGGTACCTCTCATGTCATCTGTTATAGGAGCGCACGGCGGTGCATCCCATCGGATTATCATTCTGCCTGTCTACCCGCTACGGCTACGGTACACACCTGCTGGTAGGCATGCTCAATTTGTTCTATCAAGCGTGTTTCATCGTATCGCTGAGTAAGGGTTGCTTGTCCGCCTGCCAACAACCGCTCGCGTAGGGAAGGGTCTGCCAAGATGGACAATGTAGCTTGGGCTAGGGCTTCCGCATGGCCATAGGGGACAAGGAGACCATTGTCGCCATGCTGCACAATCTCGTTGACTACGGGTATGTTTGTCGTGACAATGGGGCAGTGCGCTGCCATGGCTTCGAGCAACGGCAACCCAAACCCCTCAAAGCGCGTGGGGAAGAGGAGCACATCAGCAGTACGGTACAGGTTGATCAGGTCGGCATCGGGGAGATAGCCGAGGATGTGGATATGCTCTGCCACCCCCGCCTGCTGTGCAAGTTGTAGCGTGTGTTCACGCTGTGCTTGGTTGATACCAGAAACGATAAGCAGCGAGGCGGTGGGGTATGTCGCTAGAATAGATGGCAGCGCGTGGATAGCCAGATCATACCCTTTGCGTGGGGTAAGCTGCCCCACAAAGAGCAACCAGGGACGGGGGATGATTGTCTCCTGGTTATTGGATGATGGCACAGTTGACACAAAGGGAGCAGGGGGGATGCTCTCAATAAACGGTACATCTATCCAAAGCGGCACGACAGTTTGCGGTTGCGTTAGCCCAAAGCGGCGCATCACCATTGCCTCAAACTGCGAGCACGGTAACAACCCGTTCGCTTGGCGTAGGGGAGCATGCAAGCGATAGTTGCGGATAGCTTCTCTTGGGTTGCGCTCCAAGATAGCTTGTCGCAGCATAGCCTTGCGCGTGAAGGCGAGCCGTTCATAAGTCGCAGGGGTTTCATACGGACGCTCGCGGTCTGGGGAGAGGTAGGCATCGTGAAAGGGACCTAGCCACGTATACACCGTAGGTATGCTATGCTGCTTTGCCCATGCAGTCGCTTGGGCAGCCAATACATTGCGCGGGTGCATCAGGTGGACTATATCCGGGCGTGGTCCGCGGTTGAGGGCGCGTCCTAGCGCAATATTGGGCGAATAGGCGGGACGTACTCGATAAACCTCTACCCCATCTATAGTTTCATGCTGGTTGGCAAGCGCAGGGCGGTTGGGGTCGTGGGTGCCGATAGACCAGACGGTGTGACCACGGCGGGCAAGCGCAAGCGCAAGAATACGCTCGGGCCAATGGCGAAAGGTGTGGGTTACGCCCCCCAATCCAATAATCAGGACGTTCATAGAATAGTGTCGTTTCTATAGCGTGAGGGTGTTCCCCTTGACCCGGACCCCTTTCCCATATTGGGGAACGATAGTGATAGGACTTTTTAAGTACATCGCTCATATATGCTATTATAGCTTCTATCTTATGAGAACGCAAGCTCTTCGTCTAAAGCGGCTGAAGCGAATGAAGCCCTTTTATCCCAGGGCTAAAGCCCCTAGGTTTTACGGGCTACACCTATAACAATCTGCATTTTGTGCTTTCTCCAACAGCCGTAGCCGTTCATACAGCACGCCCATATGCTGCATTATCTGCCCTAGCATCTGCTCTACTGGCTAGTTCCTCACGTTGCCATCTTCGCATAAGATCATCTATGGGATGCATGCCCATAAGCATTGCTCCTTTCTGGCTCGTACCCACAAATCGAAAAATCGTGTATCATAGGGATTGGGGCGATAACCCTACTAAATTATCAATACCTTTCTGCACTGGATCGCTCAACTTCGCAGTGCGGGGGGGTATACAAGAAGAAAACCAAGAACAGAACTGACTATGCTTAGTGACATTGAGAATGATAAAAAGACCCCAAATGTAACGCATATCCTCAAGATAGCCGATTTCTTTGGGGTTTCGGTAGATGTGTTGGTATTGGATGAGCTAGAACTTGATGATGGATAATGGATAATGGATAGAGGGTGAGTATGGAGTTTGGGGAAAAACTACGACTTTTGCGAAAACGGCATGGTGTCACCCAACAGGCGTTTGCCGATCACTTTGGCTTCAACAAGTCCTACGTTGGCGCACTGGAGCATGGGCGATCCAAGCCCAGTTTGACGCTGGCAGTCAACGTTGCGCGGTTTTTCAATGTATCTGTAGATATGCTCATCCGTGATGAGCGCGAGTTGGAGGAGTAGGGGGGATAATTTATCCTCTCCCCCCCGCTCCCAACGGCTACGCAGACATCGAAGTCAGCATAACATTCAGCACAATGGCTACCACAATGAGAGCCGTCCAGACAATCATTACATTCTTCAACCCATAGCGATCCTTGTTTATCCATCCCCATATAAAGGCATATAGGCTACAGATAACCCCCAAGATGCCCTTCAAAGTACCCTCAGCGGGAAACATTTTGATAAGCACCATAATGAGACAAACCAGCGAACCAAGACTAACAACAAGCGATAATCCTACAAGCAGACCTTCCATGATCTCTTCCTTTCACTAGAGGTTTAGTTATCACAACATCCATACTGCATCCCGCCCATGCATCTATCTCACCCACTCAGCCTTTTACCAACGCGATGAATGTTACGGGGTCAACAACAAGCCGTACTCCCCAATAGACCACCAGCGCAATGAGTAAGATTGCGGTCAGTCCTGTGCGCTGCTCAAAAGATTCTACCCAAGTGATGAGCCTGTGTCGTGGCTGCTCCCAGAGCAATGCTGCTAATGCAATAGCCACCAACGCAAGGGTCAACACTGGTGCGAAGATATGCACCTCAGCCATTGTTTGCCAATCACCATGCAGCATGGCAACTGTGGCACGGGTCAACCCACAGCCGGGGCAGGGGATACCTAACCCGTGGAGGATGGGACACTGCCAACCTGGTAGCCCCGCTGCCGTCAACCCTACCTGGAGCATCGTTATTGCCGTGATGCTGAGAGCCGCCGGGCGCGATTGCATCACCGATGCGAGGATGGGGACGGTAAGATGATGGGCTATCATGTAGCATCATACCCCATTTCGCGCAGGGCAGTTTGCGCTTCGGCTACCTCATTCCAGGGGTACTTCTGGGTTGCATACTCAATGCTCCCCTCATGCCCCTTGCCAAGCAGCAACACCAGATCACCCGCCCGCGCATAGCCAAAGGCAGCACGGATAGCCTCGGCTCGGTCAGGGATACACTGATAATCCTGCCCCTTGCGCTTGCCCTGCTGCTCAATCCCCCGCGCAATATCCGCAAGAATGGCATAGCGATCCTCACCGCGGGGGTCTTCGTCTGTCAAGAAGATCATATCACAATACTGTGCTGCAATAGCCCCCTGCTCCGGACGCTTGGCAACATCCCGCTCGCCCGCGCTGCCAAACACGGCTATCATGCGCCCTGTTGTCAACGGGCGTAGCATCCCCATCACCTGCGTGAAGGAGTCTGGATTGTGGGCATAGTCCGAGATGACGGTAAAGGGCTGCCCCTGCACAATGCGCTCCATCCGTCCGCGTATCCCCCGTACCTCACCAAGCGCAGCACACGCCTGCTCCAACGGCACCCCCAGACCCAACGCCACGCTCAATGCTGCCAAACTGTTTTGGATGTTGAACAGACCAGGAAGTTGTAGGGAGAGTTCCCCCGTGCCCCAGGGAGTTGCCACTTGCACCCGTGAGCCGGTGGGGGTTGCGTCTATCGATGTGGTACGCACATCGGCGGCAGCATGCAGCGCATAGGTGAGCCGATGGGCAGCAGCGGGGGCAGCATCAAGGAACATGCGATGGTGGGGGTCATCGGCATTGACAATCGCGTACTTTTGCGCTTGAGCAGCGTTAGGAGTGGCATTGGCGGTGGCATCGTTAGTATCCCCAAGCATGGCAAACAACCGCGCTTTATCCTGGCGATATTGCTCAATGGTGCCGTGGTAGTCGAGATGCTCATGGGTAACGTTGGTCAGCACCGCCACATCAAACGCACAATGCCCAAGCCGATCCCACGTTGGCGAGAGGGCGTGGGAGGAAGACTCTACCACCGCACAACCACAACCAGCATCTACCATTTCACGTAAGAGAGCTTGTACATCGGGGGCTTCGGGGGTACTTTGGCGCAGGGTATTGGGGTATTGGCGGGAGCCTACTTTGAAGTCTACCGTACTAATCATACCAGTGATACAGCCGCCGGTTTCTAGCACATGGCTGGTGAGCATGGTCGTGGTAGTTTTGCCTTTGGTGCCGGTGATACCGACCATGCGGAGGTGATGGGATGGATTACGATACCATATCGTAGCAAGTGGGGCAAGGGACCGACGACTATCTGGCACACGCACAATAGTGACATCGGCGGATTGCTCAAGGTGAGCGAGGGTATCGGGGGGAGCATACCGTTCATCAACAATAAACGCCATTGCCCCGCGTTCGTGGGCTTGGGTGAGGTAGCTATGCCCATCTACATGGTAGCCCCGTATTGCCACAAAGAGCGACCCTGGCTCAACCCGTCGTGAGTCGTAGGCTATGCTGGTGATGTCCCGTTGCGTTGAGCCTACAACATGCTTGTCAGCAAGCTGCGAAAGCAATGCAGATAGTTCCACTGTTCCCCTACCTTATGATCCTCGTGTTCCTTGCGCTCCTTGTGTTCCTTGCGTTCCTTGTGTTCCTTTAGCCCCTTTCCATATCCAGGCTTGCTTTTCCAGCACCCCATGCAAGGCGGGGAGTTCATTTTTGAGAAAATCACTCCAACTCTGGAGTATCTTTTCTGCTAGTTCATCAGCTGAAGCATCTTCATAAAATTCTGTGGTCAGGAAATCGCGCTCAAAAACCTTGACCCATTCAGATGATGGCGACTGGGAATCGTCAACCAGGAAGGGCGGTTGATGGGCTGTCGCTATTTCAACCAGCTTTTGGCGAACTTGCTCTGAGCCAGGCCCAATGAAGAGGCTCAAGGGCAGGGTATCAACCCAAGTATCAAATTGGAAGAGCAGCATGCGCCCAGGGCGGGAGGCTTCCCTGCTATTGATCAAGATGGGAACTTCCCACTCCTGAATGGCAAAGCCAGTATAGCGTTCCTGGGTATGGTCGAGCAGTAAGCCCTGTTTTTGCTCAATCAAGAGCTTGATAATATTACGGATGGCTTTCTGACGGCTGAGTCGGTGTTCATAAATCAGGTCAAAAGCCCGCTGGTGCTTGCCATAGATACGGCGACACAGCCGGGTTATTTCAGATTCGCCCACAATATGCCTCCTGAGCATTTCGGTGTAGTGGTCTAGCATAATACGTACATCTTGGTCGAGCACTGTCCCCATCCGTTCGATAATGCGTTCAATCATGGAGCTAATCATCCCATAGTCCACGGGAATATAGCGATTGTCGGGGGCGGGTTCCCCATCAGGGGTAAGATACAGTCCAATGATACTCCAGCCGGGGTGCGACTGGCTAACAATTTCCCAATATCGCTGGAGGATCGCAGTACTGCTCCTGCCAGTAAGCCGGTTTTCTATGATAACGGCTATACGGTGTCGTTCATCAAGCAACAAGATGTCTATGCGCTGGCTTTCGCGCAGCACGACAACTTGATCCATATCCCAAACATCTAGGTCAATCGCATTGATAGGCACCTGGACATCATAGGCATTAACGATGGCTTTCTGGAGAAACTGTTTGATAAAGAGGTCTCCAAGCCGATGATTCCCCTGGGGATTGAGCAAAAAAGCCAAGAGGCTAGAATGACGAGCTGCCTGCCAGGGTGCGCCGATAGCCTCAAAAATATTGAACTGGTCGAGGAGTACTTCGAGTCGTTCTAGGTCTGGATTGTCTACTACGAGGTCTTCAATCGCCTTGTAGTCTAGCACCGTCTCTGTTGTCGTGGTCAAGGATGATGATTCGTCGTTCATAGGAATAGCTATCCTTACTTTGCCTTTGCTACTGGAACCGATGCCGCCACACTGCATAGAGCGGGGGCAGATATATTTGGTCATAGGCGGGGAGGTAGCGCACGATGGTGCCACCAAACCCTTTTTTGAAGCGATACACGCCGATGAGCGGATCATGTTGGGCTGCCGCTTCTAATGCTGCTTGTTTGGAACTATCGGCAGGCAAGGTGGCGGCTTGCCCTAACGCATCGGGTATACCCCAGAAATCATACCATTTGCAGCCCTGCTGCTGCGCCCATTGAATGGCATGCCATTGCAAGAGATGATTTGCGCCGGCTTTCAACCCGGCTGGTGTTGCCCCGCTATACAGGTACAAGCCCATCTGGGCATCGGCAAAGACCATATGACTAGCGACAGGTTCGCCTTCCTGCTCGGCAATGAGCAGCAGGCTGCGGGGGCTTGTTAGGGTATGGGCAAGGTCATAGTAGGATGGGGCATGCACCCCAAAGCCTACCCGTTCGCCCGTCCCTTGCATGATCGCATGAAAAACTGCCAGATCATCAGCCGTGCTACCAGTCCGCAGCGTTACCCCCTGCCGACCAGCTCGGCGTATGTCGGCGCGGTGGCCCTTGCTCATATTGGCAAACAGCGTATCGGCAGGCTGGTCTAGCGCAAGGTGTATCGTGCTGCGCGGTTGTATTGGCTTTGTTGGCTGAAACCGTTTGAGCAACAGCCTGCTATGCGTCTGGTCTGCTTGTGGGTCATGCTCTAGCAGCGGTGGCTCTAGCCGCAAGAAGACAGCACGGCGGCGGCGAGCAAGCTGTTCTAGCCCTTGCAAGAGCAGGTTATCTATGGCGGGGTCGCCTGACCAGAGGGGACCCCGCGGGACATACACCACACTGACCAGATAGCGCGTTCGGATGAGCACCTGCGCCCCGGCGCGTATATGGGGGGTATCGCCAGTGACTGGAGCAGCAGGTGGTTGTGCTACTACAGCTATACGGGCTACCTTCCAGCCAAAGGCGGCTTTGAGGTCTCCCCAACAGGGGAGTTGCAACAGGCTACCCTGGGGATGGTGCAGGACAAACTCTTCCCATATGGTTTGTGCCGGTTCAATAAGTGCCAACGTCACAGGCTATCTTTGACAATTTCTGCTATATCCGTAGGCAATCGTGCTACTTTGACTCCTGCGCCCTCTAATGCGGTTATCTTCTCCTGGGCTGTTCCCTCGCCACCGCTGATGATTGCGCCAGCGTGTCCCATACGTTTGCCGGGGGGGGCAGTCTGTCCAGCGATAAAGCTCACTACCGGTTTGGTTACATTGGCTTTGATAAAGGCTGCGGCTTCCTGCTCAGCGGTGCCGCCAATCTCTCCAATCAATACAATTGCTTCTGTCTGGTCATCTTTTTGGAACAGGTCAAGGGCATCAATAAAGCTGGTGCCGATAATCTGGTCGCCGCCAATGCCCACACATGTAGATTGACCTAGCCCAATGCGGGTGAGGGCATCTATCACTTCATAGGTGAGGGTGCCACTACGTGAAACGACCCCAACTTTGCCGGGTGTGGCGATGTTGCCGGGGATGATGCCGACCTTTGCTGCACCGGGGGTGAGCAAGCCAGGGCAGTTTGGTCCTAGCAATCGTACCCCTTGCTGTTGCACAAAGGCATAGGCACTAACCATATCGTTTGCGGGGACACCTTCGGTAATACACACAACCAGCGGTATCTGTGTGCTTGCGGCTTCACAAATAGCATCAGCTGCAAAGGGGGCGGGGACATAGATAATAGCGGTGTTTGCCCCTGTCTCTTTTACGGCTTCACGGACGGTATTAAAAACCGGTACCGTGTCGTCAATGGCTTTTTGCCCACCACGACCAGGTGTAACACCCGCAACAACGTTGGTGCCGTAGGCAATCATCTGGCAGGTATGAAACTCTCCCTCACGCCCGGTAATTCCTTGTACCAATAGGCGGGTGTTTTTATCTACTAAAATACTCAAAGAACATCCTCCTTTGCTGCTCAACCTTCGAGCTACTTCCATATTGTAGCATAGTTTTGTTAGGTTAGCTGAAAAATGGGCAATTTTGGGTGGGCAAACTCACTCGTTCCCCTTTTTTTGTTCTCCCACTCCCCCGCTCCCGTACCATCCGCTCGTTGCCCCTCGCGGCTCCCTTTTATTCCCCTCTCCCCCTTGCCCCCTCTCCCATAAAGGGCGAGGGGGAGGAACACCTGCCCGGTTCCCCTTCTCCCCTCGGTGGGGGAAGGGGCAGGGGATAGGGGGGCTATGCCCGGAGCGACTCTCTCCCCCTGCCCCCTCTCCCATAAAAGGGCGAGGGGGAGGAACACCTGCCCGGTTCCCCTTCTCCCCGCGGTGGGGGAAGGGGCAGGGGATAGGGGGGAAGAGACATAGCATGCTACGTCTCTACAAGCGCAGCGAGTTTGTGTTTTGCATTTCCTAGCCCCCTAGCCCTAGCCCTTCTCGCGCAGCACGGTAGAGGAAATATCCACGCGAAAATCCTCTGGGGGTATCTCTGAAAACAGGTCCCGAAAGGTGGATGGTATGGGGATGTCTGCCAGCACCTGGAATGTCCCATGCGTCAACCTGCCTGCTACGAGAAAGTGACAGCCGGCATTGCGGATGGTCTTCATTGCCTGTTGCAAGCCATCTTCGCCATCGTAGTATTGGGGGGAAACAAGGCGTATTGCCGTGTCGTAGCCAATGATAAAGACACAATTGGGAAATAGCGCAGCTTTTTGGGCAAAGAGCGACGCACGGGTCAGCACTACGGTATGCTTGTTGGCGAACTGGCTAATCCGCCGTTGGATTTCGGCGGCAGTGAGGGGTCCCTTGTCTGCGTTGACAATCGGGAGCTCCAGCATAACCGGCTTGCCAAGCAGCTGCGAGGCAACCTCCGCGAGGCGTTCGTGACCATCGTGTAGCGGGTTGAAGGAGCCAGAGAGCAGCGCATCGGTGATGGGGTGGTTTGCGGTTTGGGTGCCATCGGGGTAGACCGTCACAGTCTGTAAGAGGTGGCTTACCAGCAGGTCAAGCGGCTCCGTGAAGATGTGATGATTTTCGCGGAGTTTCTCGCCTGCCAGCAGGTCAAGCGGGATGGTGTGGCGTAGGTTGCAGGCGGGGACTAGCCCACGTACTAGCAGCCGGCTGATCAGCATCTCCTCGCCGAGCCGTTCTCGTGCGCCTTTTTTCATCTTGAGGTTGTAGGTGGTGATGTTCTCGCTGGTCTGCACCGCTATGACGCAGTGGTGTTCGCCGCTCTTGGCGTAGGTGGTGGCGATAGTCGCCGTACATCCCACCCCAAGCAAAAATGCGGCTCGCTGCTCTCCCTCTAGGTAGACGGCACGTTCATAGGCAAGCTGTGCCATAGCCACTGCTGTTTCCTCAGAGACAAACTGTTCTGGCTTGTAGTACAACATTGATTTGAGCGAATCGGCGGCGTAGCGGTCTGTCGCTTCTAGGATGGTGCGGGATGAGCCAGCGATGCTATGCAACCACCACAGCGCGAGGCTGCCCGCCCCGGCAAATTCTAACACCATCTTGTAGGGCGAGGTGTGTATCTGTTCGATGGCTTCTTGGATGTCGGTATCTCTAATTGTCATTACGTTTCTCTCCTTTGAGATGAAATTAGCCGCTTATTTCCTTAGCTCCTGCTCCTCCTCTCTCCCTGCCCCCCCGCGCCCCATTGAGGGGAGAAGGGGATGCGTCCCTACAGGTTGTCCGCGTCAAGGTTGAGTTCATCCCGCATCAACACATCTGTTGTCACTCCAAAAAGATCGGCTATTCGTACCACTAATCGGGCATGGGGAATCTTTCGTCCCGTTTCCAGGCTGCTGACATGATCTCGACTAAACCCTAGTAATTGGGCTAATTCCTTTTGTGTCATCCCTTGATGTTCTCGCAAAATACGCAATTTTTTCCCGAAATGTTCCATGTTGACAACAACATACCCATGATGCTAAAACTCTTGTGTTTTATAGGACACATGATACCTATGGGGAAAACCCAACATAGGTAATCCTGGGTAGGTAGGCTGACCATCTATTGCCTAGAAATATGATACCTGATTTTTCGTGATCGTGTGCAAGATGAAAGAAGTATAGCCCATGGGTATGCATACCTTCGATGACCTCAAAACGCAAAGCAGCTAAAACGTAAAGCATCCCCCCTGCCCCCTCTCCCATCCCAGGGCGAGGGGGGACACCTGCTCGGTTCCCCTTCTCCCCTCAGTGGGGGAAGGGGTTAGGGGATGGGGGCTGCCCGGAGCGACCCTCTCCCCCTGCCGCCTCTCCCATCCCAGGGCGAGGGGGAGGAACACCTGAGCGGTTCCCCTTCTCCCCGCGGTGGGACGCGGGGCTAGGGGATGGGGGGGGGATAGCAAGGGAGCATGCTCTTGCTTCTTTCAATGTGCTATAATAGCTACACGTCACGTATGCGGCACAATGCCCGCGAATGAACAGCCAAAAGCGTGGAGCAATAAGTATGGCTCATACTACACCAAATCCTGATACACAAGCGGAAATAGCCCAATTGCAACGGATTCTCGCCTCCCATCGCAAAACATTGGGGGTGAATCTTGAGCAGCAGGCAACCTTTGGTAAAGGTTATACCCCCCCCCATATCTTTGGGGCAATTGACTATGCCCGCGCCGAGATAGACCGCATCAAAGCATGCCTGCGCCAGTGGGGAGTGCATGTTGAGGATATGCCCAACGATGTAGCTCCCTGCGATACACCCACACCCGCCCCCACCCCCGCCTCCGAAACCCGAACGCCCTCGGACATCAGCTCTGCGA
>CAYPHM010000096.1:0-18795 GCA_964410555.1 uncultured Chloroflexaceae bacterium
ACATCACTCGGATGTTGAAAAATCACTGTCTGGCGAAAAGCATTGCGGATGCCGCATGGAATCAACTCGCCACCTATACGCGCTACAAAGCGGAAGAAGCTGGTCGCACGTATATCGAGATTAACCCACGCGGCACGTCGCAACGCTGTAGCCGTTGTAGGACGGTGGTCAAGAAAGATTTGTCCGTGCGTGTTCATCAGTGTCCTGTCTGTGGTCTTAAACTAGACCGTGATCTCAATGCCGCGATAAACATTCTGGCTGTGGGGCTACACAGCCTGGGTTTCGACCCGAGAAGCCCAATCCTTTAGGGTTGGGAGTAGTCACGTTGGAATTTCGCTATCTTGCAGGGCGGTGTCGAGCACCTGCCGAAAGGCACTCATATCTGCATTGAGGTTTTTCAGATGATCGGCAACTTGGTTGCTGCTAGAGTCGGCACTGACCACATCTGCCGTGCGGAGCCGCACCGTCTCTGCCAACACGCTGTCTATATTTGCCTTAATGTTTTCCAACTGAGCCATAATGCGCTTGATGAAGGTCTGCAAATCGCGGGCGTGGCGTTGGCGTTTGATAAGCGCGGAGCGGGTCTCTTCAAGCTGCTGTAAGATGTAGCCGTCTGTAGTACGGTCTATCTTGTTGCCCAACTCGTGGATATTGGCATCTAGCTGCTGAAAATCTATCTCTTCCAGGTAATCTTCAATAATCTGCCCCTTCTGTGCCAACACTTGCGCCTGATTGACCAACTCGTGGGTTTGGTCTGTGACCTTTTGCAAGAGCTGTGCCAGCGGTCCCTCTGCTTGGGAAACAGAACGCTCAACCTCCCGTTGGGCATCGGCTATGTCTTTCATCAGCACCCGAAAGGTTTTGCTGCTGAGGCGGGTACGGGGGGCAGAACGCTGCGCTTTTGCGGCAAGCTGTGGGTCACGGGCGGCGAGCACCACCATTGCCCCATAGGTTATCAAGCCAAGCGGCAGCATCCACACCGCAACGGTCAAGCCGGTGACGATGGCGAGGACTAGCACAATAATTGCCAACGGTTGTCGTGCTGCAACAAAGAGTGTATACATAGGGTTCCTACCTTTCGCTGTTTTTGCTATGGGTAGTATTGCACAAATGCCTGGAGTGTGGCAAGGTAGCGCACCTTGCCGTTCTCTTCCCCGATTTTTTCCCACGGTTTGGAGTTTTGAAAGCTGCCGCCGCGTGCTTCAAAAGAGACATTGCTCGCCTGAAACGTCACCCGTGAACCAAATTGCTCGATTGCCTGTTCACGGTAGGCTTCGATGCAGGCTTCACGGATCGCCGTATCGCTGGCATTGCTTGCCACAAGCACCTCTACATCTGTTTTGAATAGCTCATTGACGCTACGCTCTGGGGTGGGCGTGGGAAAAATGGGGAATGGCGGCGAACTGAGCGGCAATGGGCCAAGCCAGACCGTCAAGCCAATAACAACGAGTGCGAGCAATATATAGCCAGCACCGATAATCCGTGAAAGACGCAGCATACCTTATCCTGATACCCATTACAAATATTCCTGCTCCTATTATAGCATACGCTTTCCCTTCGGCTCGGTTGTTCCCCGCGTAGTGGGAGAAGGGCGAGGGGGAACACCTACCCGGTTCCCCTTCTCCCGCGTAGTGGGGGAAGGGGTTAGGGGATGGGGGCTGCCCACAACGACCCTCTCCCCCTGCCCCCGCTCCCATTCCAGGGACAGGGGGAGCCGCTCATTCACGTAGATAATGCCCATTGCACTGCGCTTTGCAAGCTGCCACGGGTAATGATCATGCTGAGGTCTGCCCCCAAATGAACTAGCGTTTGTGCCATCGTGGGACCTATGCCCGTCAACACGACTTTTGACCCAAGCAGATGAACGGCTTTTGCCACTTGGATGAGCGCATTGGCTACCTGCGTATCTATCACGGGCACACCGGTAATATCAACGATGGCAATGTCCGCCTGATACTGCCCTATCCCTTCCAACAGCATCTCCATAATATCTTGTGCTCGTTTGCTATCTATAGAGCCAACCAGCGGCATCAGGACTACATGGTCGGCTATGGGAATGAGCGGCGTAGAAAGCTCTCGCAGTGTGGCTTGTTGCGTTGCAATAATCCGCTGTTGGAGTTCTTCTTTTTGCTGTTGCGCTTCCTGCAAGTCGGATATGTCGCGTACAAGTGCCGCCATAGCCTGCGGGTTGCCCTGATCATCCCGGATGAGAAATCCAGATGTCAGTGCCATAAAAGAGCTTCCATCTTCCCGCATATGCAGAAGTTCTCCCTGCCAGATGCCCGCAGTTTGTATCGTATGGAGAATTTCTGGTAGCCGTTCTTGGCTCTCTGGAGGGTAAAAATCTGCTATGGACATCCCAAGGCTGCTTTCCTCATAGCCGATTTCGCGGTGATGGGCAGGATTGACATAGGTAATGATGCCGTCCATGGTAGACACGACGATAATATCCGGGGCGTATTCTGCTAGGGCTTTGAAGTTGCGGAGTTCATCCTCTGCCTTTTTGCGGTCAGTAATATCGGTGGTGATGACTCCAACAGCATAGATGGAACCATCGTTGTCATAGATGGGGAATTTTGCCGAGATAAAGGTATGTTTCCCATCGGGCAGGTCGTAGCTTTCCTCTAGCTCAATCGGTTTGCCAGTTTGCCTCAACTGTTGATCGCTTGTGCGCCATGCTTCTACCTCTTCCGGGAATAGCTCATGGTCATATTTACCGATGAGTTGATCACGGTCAACGCTGAGGATTTGCGAAAAATGGCGATTGATCAGCAAAAACAACCCTTCCATATCGCGGACGGTTAAACTGACTGGCAGGTTGTCTATCACCCCTAGCAACAAGGCTTGTTGATGGTCTAGGGCAATGGTTTGTTTGGCAATGCGCTCTTCCAATTCATCATTTGCCCGTTGGACCTCTTCTTCTAGCCTTCTTCTGTCGGTTATATCACAACCTACCGCTTTTACGAAAAGGAGATTGCCGTCATCATCGTAGCGCATACTGGCAGACCAAAGGACATATACGGTTTCTCCCTGTTTGCTCAAGAGGCGATTTTCGTACCTGTCGGTCTGGACATGGTTTTCTCTCCAGCCGGTGATGATCTGCTGGCTAACCTCGCGGTCTTCCGTGTGCAACCAATCGAATAGGTTAGCCCCCATCATCTCCTCAACCGTATAGCCGGTCAACCGTTCTACCGCTTGGTTGATATAGCGGATCGTTCCTTGCGGTCCTACCTGCACGACACAATCGTCTATGTTTTCAACAAAATCACGGTAGAAGACTTCTCGCTCTTGTAGCAGCGCGACCTGTTGGCGCAGTGCGTCTATTTCTGCTTGCAATGTCTCGTTATCAGCCATTGGACTACTCATTTCTCCCCCCCCCCCTGTCTTGCTCTCATGTTCAGAAGGCAGTCTTCGTGTTTCGTGGTATGGCTACAATACGATACCCTATTCTTTAGCATTTTGGCGTATATCTTCTGCAAGGTGTTGGAAGGTCGCTACAAGTTCCCTACGGGGTACTTTCTTGAGTTCGGCAGCACAACACAATACACAAGTCGATACTAGTACCTATTCTAACGTACTTTACCTATTGTTGGCAACCATAAGCCGGGCGATACGTCGGGAAGAATTATACCGCCTGCTCCAACAGGTCCAGCATTGCTTCTTCAGGGTTGTCGCCCTGGTATGTTCCAACGATAGTACCACCAGCATCGAGCACGACAATTCCCGCTATACGGTTTACGTCGCGCATATCAACGGCTTTGGTGACAGACCCATCCCAATCAGGCAGGATGTAAATATAGTCTTTATCGGTGAGACGTTCTGGAAGTTTGGCAACAAGATCGTGGTAGACATTTCGCATTGCCGACTCTGCAATAAAACGAAAGGGCCACGGGACTACTTCCAGATTGACAACGCTGGCGACAAAGACCTCTGAGATAAGCTGGTATTTGCTATCTATCTTGTGGCAAATATTCTCGCTTATGCCGGCGGTTTCACGGGTGCAGAAGATAAGCACAGTTGGCTTACCAATAGCTTGTAAGGCAATGGGGGTGTTGTTGCCAATAGCTGTCAACGTGACGGATGGGATTTTGTTCTCGTTAGTCAGGTCATGTTTTTGGACAGGGTTCATGGGTTTAGAAGGCTTTCCATTATAGACTTTGGCGTGTTCGGTTCCTAGTATAGCATACCTGTCATACCAATTTGAGATCGCTCGAGGGGAACAAACGAGCCGAGATGGTCAACGAGCGAATGGTATAGGAGCGGAGGCAAAGGGCGAGGGATGGGGAGAAATGAAACTCTATATCCTAAACCAGTTGCATAAGCGGTAAGCCAGTGGTATAGTACCCATGACTTAAAGAATCACCTCACGCTTAAACGTAAGCGAGAGGGACGAACGATATTTTTATCATAGAGGAGCAAAACACACGCACAATGTCAACAGAAAATGCACAAACTGACGTAGCAGTCTTCATAGACTTTGAGAATGTTTATGTCAGTGTGCGTGAGAAACTCGACGCCTCCCCAAACTTTGAGTCTATTATGGATCGGTGTAGTGATCTAGGTCGGGTTGTGATAGCACGAGCATACGCAGATTGGTACCGATACCCTCGCATCACCAGTGCGCTCTATGCCAATGGCATAGAGCCGATGTATGTTCCTACCTACTATTATGACAAAGAGATGGGACGAACTGGACGAGCTATCAAAAATAGCGTAGACATGAACCTCTGCATAGATGTCATGAAGACGTTATACCAAAACCACAATATAGCGAAGTTCGTGCTTGCCACAGGCGACAGAGATTTTATACCATTGGTCAACAGTGTCCGACAACAAGGCAAAGAGGTTATCATTATTGGTATTGGTGGTGCCGCTTCTACCCACCTTGCCCAGAGTGCCGATGAATTTATTTTCTACGAGCAACTGGTCGGGAAAGCCCCACAACCATCAACCACCCGTAGAGCCAAAGGTGCTTCACGTTCTGGCAGCCCGCTTCAAGACAGTACTATCCAACGACCAGAACCTGCTGGAGAGCCAGATATTTATGATACCCTTGTTGAAGCCGTCCACGTCGTCCGAGACCGGGGTTATCTCTCAACGCTCGGCTCCCTTAAACTTGTCATGAAAGAGCTCATGGGCGGAGAATTCAAAGAGAGTCGATACAAAGACCTCAATGGGCGATCCTTCAACAAATTCAAAGACTTTGTGGTAGATGCCGAAAAACGGGGCAAAATCCAAATCTACACCAACGGAACAGTCAGCGAAGTCTTTTTGCCAGGCGAGGATGCCAGCAAGCTCTCGCAATTCTCAGACTTCAAAGAGGAATCTCCAGGAGAAGAACCCCTTACCCCCAACGGTAACGGCAGTGAAGAACTTACCAAATCAGCATCAACATCAGGTTCTTCAAGCAAAACCCGTCGTCGCCGCCGCCCACGAAATCAACGTCAAGATTCACCCAAAGACCGTGCTGGAACTACCGGATCACCGAGCCTCAACAAAACTCATCTCCTCGCTGCGGAAAAGGAATTGCTTTTGAGTGAAGCCGCACGAGAAGAAGAGGAAAGACAAAAAGCTGAGGCAATGTTCTTAGAAGAACGCAAGAGTCAAGACCCAGACATAGCGCATCTTACCGAATCTGACGTAGAAGAGTTTTTTGGGACTGGGGCTGGAAAGTTGGAAGATTACTCTTCGCAAGAATCATCTGAAACGGGAGAGTTTCCGGTTCTGCAAGATGAGCAATCGCTGCTCTTCAACGTTGGAGAAGCCCTCACGCTATCACAGATGATAGATTTTCTGTATGATGAAAGCGGGAAAATCCCGCCAGCATCTGCAGAGCATGCCCTAGCAGAACAACCACAAACCGATCCAAAAGAGACCAAATCAGTACAGAGCGTCGAACACACGCAGCAAGACATCCCACACAAGGATACCGACACAATTATTATTCTCAAGTCTGACGATACGTCAGTCCAGCAAGCAGGGCAAGAGAGTTCCGCTTTGCCGCCTGCTGTTGCTGTCCCGTCAGATACATCGGCAACCACCGAAGCCTCACCTAGCGATACCCCACTGGAGCTAGAAGAACCAGAAGAAGAAATGGTCAACTTCTCCGATGAGGAATGGCAGACGTTTCGGAAAATGATGGGACAATTTACCAAGCCTGTTTCCTTTGCGACCATCTTCGATTCGCTTCGGAACCTTCGCAAAGAGCACCTTCTGATGCGGACAAATGAGCATCTTCGTAATCTGGTCAAGCAGGCAATTAATAATGGCACATTGGAACGCACAGGAAGAGGGAAACGCGTATACTATACCCTCAAGCAAGAAGAGCAAGGAGCAGAAGAACCGCAAGAGGAATCACCACAGGATAATACCGCAGCGGAGCCCATAGCAGACGGGGCAGCGGAGCCTGTACCGGACGATTCACAAGAATCATAAGGACTAGGTAGTCTGTGACAGTAGTCAAAATCTGTGGGATACAAACAGCAGCGCATGCGCTTGTGGCTGCTCAAGCGGGGGCAGCTATGGTCGGAGTGGTCTTTGCGCCGAGCCGCCGGCGCATCACCCCAGAGCAAGCTGTGCCGATTGTTGCAGCTTTACAGCAACATACCCATACACAGCCGCAAGCGCAGCCGGTACAGGTCGTGGGGCTATTTGTCAATGAGCAAGCAACGACCATCAACGCCATAGCTGACCAGTGTGGGCTAGATGTGATCCAACTGAGTGGCGATGAGCTGCCAGCTATAGCCTACCAGCTCAACCGTCCAGTTATCAAGTCCCTGCGACTTACTGGCAGCCCTGACGAAACAGCGTGGCTCGATGCCACAAGCCAGCCGGGGTTTCCCTTTGCCGCGTGTCCCTTCATTGTGGATGCCCATGTTGCAGGGGCGTATGGCGGCACCGGCACTCGTGCCGACTGGGACCGTGCGGCAGACCTAGCCCATTACCAGCGGGTTATGCTGGCAGGCGGGTTGACACCCGATAACGTTGCTGCGGCTATCCGCCAGGTTCGCCCCTGGGGGGTAGATGTCAGCAGCGGGGTAGAGACTCACGGGCAAAAAGACCCGGTATTGATAGAGTCTTTTCTCCATAAGGTACCATTGGTATCTGAAGAATACTTTTAGGCATAACGCATGCTCGTAGAAACGTACAGGAAAGTAGAAGTAAAGGAGGACGTATGAAAAATGTAGGACGTATTCTCGGTATTGTCGCGTTTGTCGGAGTGATTGTCGTGGTAGTACGGGCTATTCGCCAGTATCGCCAAGATAGTGTCTTTGAACTAGGTTCAGACAATAATGCTGGTGGTGCGCCATCCAGTGGGCAGAAACGCAAGATTAGCCCTGAACTATTGGAAATTTTGGCTGACCCATCAGACAAGGGCCCCGTTGAATTGCTAGAACGTGATGGCAAAGAATGGCTTATCAACCCGCGCAATGGCTACCGCTACCCGGTAGAAGATGGTATCCCCATCATGTTGGTTGAAGAGGGCGAGAAGTATAAGGACGAGAGCCTCATTCGCGGCTAAAGAGGAACCCCCTCATCTAACCATCACCCAAACGCAAAACGCCCCCCGTTGTTCCCCTTTGGAGTGACGGGGGGTTGTTTGTGAACAAAAACCCGCTCTTTTCGTTATTAAAATAATACCTAACTACTCTAAATACCCCCGGCAAAAACCCATAGACACTCCCCATTACCCATAGTATAATACCAGTAGGAGGAATTCTCCGAAGAATATCAGCATAGACCTTTTACCAGTAAAATGGTTGTTCTGTACCTAAAAACAACCAGACTTATCGGTATCAATCCCCAATTTCTATCCGTGCAAATAGTGTCAAGGAGGACATGTGTTATGCAACAGGAAAACCCCGAACGTCTACAGGTTGATGAAGAAGATCACATCCAAGAGACCTTTACCCCAAACGGAACTTTTTTGTTCGTGATTTTGCTGCTTACCAGCTATGCGCTCTATTGGGCATACATCTGGTTTGTCGTGGTCATTGAACAAGGATAGCAAGAGGTTGTACCATGCATATTGATCAACTCGAACGGTACTGGCTCATTGCGGTTTTTGGCGTCATTGGCGTATTCATAGCCGCACTGTTTGCCAGCGTGTTTATCTTTGGAGTGCGTCTGCCTAGCCCCAACGAACGGATAGACCCCCGCAGTCTTGCCCCAAAGGAAGTAGAAAATACCGAATTTGCCGAGCCGGGGGTGCGACATATGGGGGGCAACGAATATACCGCCCATGTACTCGCGCAAACGTGGTTTTTCAAGCCAGATGAACTGTGTGTACCGGTTGGCTCAGATGTTACCTTTGTTGTCACGAGTAAGGATGTCATCCACGGCTTCATTATTGAGGGGCATAACGTGAATATGATGCTGATACCCGGCGAAATATCCCGCACCAAAGCCCCCTTCAACCGCGTGGGGACCTTCCGCATCATCTGCCACGAGTATTGCGGGTCAGGCCACCATACCATGATCGGCAAAATCATTGTCGCTGAGAATGCCCAAGCATGTGAGCAATATCAATAAGGAGGCTATCTATGCAGGCTGTACAACCCGCAAACCAGACAGCACCACCGCTGACCTATCCAAAACTGGCTATGTTCAACTGGGAACGGTGGCTCATTGGCGTTCACTTCTTGATTGCCATGCTTGCCCTCATTCCCGGTATCTTGATGGGACCATTCCAGGCGTTCCGCCGTTCGCCGGCGTTTATGGAGATGTTCCCCGATTGGCAAATCCCGCTCTTTAGCAACTACTACAACGCCCTGACCATCCACGGCGTGATGAATGCATTGTTCTTTACCACCTTCTTTATCGTGGGGATGAGCTACTACGTCACCCAACGCTCGCTCCAACGTTCGCCCTGGAGCATCAAATTGGCGTGGGTCGCTTTTGGCATCATGACCATTGGGCTAGGGCTAACGCTATATGGCATCATCGTCAAGCAATCAAATGTGCTCTACACCTTTTACCCACCGCTCACCGGCGATGTCACCTTCTACCTGGGGCTAACGCTGCTGATTGTCGGGACGTGGCTCGTATCGCTCAATATCTTTCAGACCTACAGTGCTTGGCGCAAGGACAACCCCGGTAAGGTTGTCGCCCTTGCTGTCTATGGGGTGCTCTGCAATTTGGGGATGTGGTGTCTGGCAACGATTAGCGTCACCATAGAGATGCTCTTTATGCTGCTGCCCGCATCAGTCGGCTTTACTGAAGTCACCGACCCCCAACTAGCCCGGACGCTCTTCTGGTTCTTTGGACACCCGCTGGTCTATTTCTGGCTCTTTATTGCCTATATCTCCTGGTATACTATGCTACCGGGGCAAGCGGGCGGCAAACTCTACAGTGACTCGCTTGGACGGGTGGCGATGCTGATGCTGGCGGTCTTCTCTATGCCCGTCGGTGTTCATCACCTCTTCTCTGACCCAGGCGTGAGCGAGGTAGCAAAGGGTATTCATACGGTCTTCACCTTTTTTGTTGCCGTGCCTAGCCTGATGACTGCCTTTAATGTGGGGGCAGCCCTAGAATTGGCTGGGAGGCGGCGGGGAGCAAAAGGCAAGCTCAACTGGCTTTGGACTCAGGATTGGAAAAATCCCGTGGTTGCGGCACAGCTTGCGGGGTTGTTTCTCTTCTTGGCAGGCGGTTTTAGCGGTCTCATCCAGGCTTCGTTTACGCTCAATATCAAACTGCACAACACTTCGTGGGTACCTGCCCACTTCCATATGACGCTTGCCAGTGCGGTGACGTTGACCATTTTTAGTGTGCTCTATTGGATCGTGCCGATTATTCGCGGTAAAGCCCTCTGGAGCCGCACAATGGCACTAGCCCAAATTGCCATATGGACCATCGGAATGGTGCTGTTTGGGCATGGTATGGGCGCAGCCGGGCTAGGCGGGGTACCGCGCCGCACCGATTTGGCATTGGTGCCATCGGCAGAGCGGCTCGACGGTATGCCCTACGTCCCCGAACACGCGGCTATTTGGCTAGACACTACGGCGATTGGTGCTGCTTTGTTGCTCATCAGTGCGATACTCGTCTACCTGAATCTGGTCGGGACGCTCTTCTTCTCGCGCAAGCCGGTTGAAGACTACGATGGTCCTATCGCCACCGAGGGCGACCAGTCCTCCCCCTTGTGGTTGGAGCGGTGGGGGTTGTGGATTGGCATTACGCTGCTACTTGCGCTGATCGCGTGGGGTCCCGTCTTTATCACTGGGTTCTATTTCACTACGCCCATCCGCGGTCCGATGGGGTAACGACTAGGGAGAAAGCGGATGGGCAACAATACCCTTTTCCCCTGCCCCCGCTCCGCTTGTAGAGACGTAGCATGCTACGTCTCTACGGTTCCCCTTCTCCCCGCGGTGGGGGAAGGGGCAGGGGATGGGGGGCAGGGGACAAAACAACCAAGCACGAAAGGATTGTATGATGACCAATGAACAAGCTGCCCAAACACCAACACAACCAACACAACCAACACAACCAACACAATCAGCACCCAAACAAACGCAGTCTATACGGGAAATGCTGCTCCCCTTGACAGCCGCGCTATTGCTAGGCTTTGGGCTAACGTTGCTTTTCATTAGCGGCGCATACATCCAGGATGTCGAGACGCTCCAGCGTGTGCCAGAATCGGTTTGGCTGTTTGTCTGTGGTGTGCCAACCCAAGACCCGACTATCCTGCCGCTGCTGGTGACATCAGCAATCGTGGCATTGGTGCTTGGGGTGCTGCTGATTGTCGTAGACAAGACGATGCCGTCGGTGCGAAACCGGCTAACAGGCAACCAGACGTAGCCAACAGAGAGAATGATGTTAGGAAAAGCTACATCCATCAACGGCAAGACTATTCGTCTTACTCTTGAGAGATGGGAACATATTACTAACGGACATAGTGAACTGAAAGGAATGGAGCAGGATGTATTGGAAACCGTTAGTAATCCAGAACGTATTTTAGCTGGTAGTGCTGGAGAGGTTCTTGCAGTGCGAGAACTTTATCAAGGAAAATTTTTGGTAGTTGTCTATCGTGAAGAATTTGATGATGGTTTTGTCATTACTGCCTTCTTAACACGTCGATTTCGTTCATTAAATAGGAGAATCCAGTTATGGACGTAAGTGAAATACAACCTTACTTGACGATGCTTCCTATCATACAACAAGCCCCACAACAAGCAGTATGGGTAACGTATGATCATGAAGCTGATGTGCTTTATATCAACTTCACACAAGCCAACTATGCAACTGACAGTGAATTGACTGATGATGACATCATTATACGGTATCAGGATGATGATGTGATAGGATATACGGTACTTCATGTCAGTACCAGAACATAACCCTATCCTTATCATCATGCCCCATCTCCCATAAAAGGGCAACAACCTTCTCCCCCCTGCCCCCTCTCCCATACAGGGCAACAACCCTCTCCCCCTGCCCCCTCTCCCATACAGGGCAACAACCCTCTCCCCCCTGCCCCATCTCCCATAAAAGGGCGAGGGGGAGTCGTCCGGTTCCCCTTCTCCCCGCGGTGGGGGAAGGGGCTAGGGGATGGGGGCTGACCGAAAGGGAAGGGGCTAGGGGATGGGGGCTAACCGGTAAGCCATCGCATGCACCATTTTGCGCTTGGTGCTTTGCACAGTGTAATACCCATCAAAACGGCTCCGGTGGGCGAATACGCCACAACATCGGCTCTATCCAATAGACCAGCGTATTCCACGCGATAAACCCACCCATTGTCCCCACCACCACGCGCCCCGCCCACCCACACCGCCACACCAAACGAAATGCTAACGCTCCTCCTATCGCCATAGCCCACGCGCAAAACATCAACCAGCGAGTGCTTGCTGAAGAGAGCGTAACGAAGGGCAAGATGGCAAAGCCTAGCCCTACCAATGTAGTACAGATCATCATGACTAGCAGCATAGGGAAGTTGTGGTTGGCAATGTAGCGGGTGTAGAGATACCACATTCCTACTGGCATCAGCAGCAAGGGGAAAAAGCCAAAGTGGGCAATCAAGCCTATTTCCCATAGCCCCCGCCACAGCACAAGCCACGATACCGGCTCACGCTCCGTTACCTCAGCCACCCCACCACTTGCAGCCGCCTCAAGCTGCGTTGTCACCAGCGGGATGTAGCCACTGTAGAAGATGACCAGCACAACAGCCAACGCCCCGCCATACGCCAGCGTTAATGGCACACGCAAAGGTCGTGTCGTGTTATTGCCGCGCAACGATTGCCACCATACCCACAACAAGAGCATCCCACATGCAGCAGCAGTATTGACAAAAAAGCCCACATGCCCCAAGAAGACGACCCCCAATAGTGCCCCTATGATCGCTGCTACCCATTGATTCCTTTTAGGATACCCATCATCCCCCTTTGAGGATACGTCAGGGTGGAAAACTGGTGTATGCACCGGCACTCCGATCATTGCCCCCTTTCCCTTGTGGTGGGGGAAGGGAAGAGAACGGGGAGCAACACCCCAATAAACTAGCACAGCAACCAACATTAGCCAAGCGGCTTGGGTGTAAATATGCGTATCAAACGACCACCAACTCGCCATGATGCCTGCCGCCGTTAAGCCATACAGCGCAGCCGCTACCACACTCACCCGTTGGATCCATCGGCTCGTGGGGTTGGGCAGACTCCAAAGTACCAAAAAACATACCAGCATGGTGCTGAGGGCTTCAACCACTGCTGCTGCCCATTGCAACGCATCCCGTGGATCATCAAAGAGCAAGATCAGCGGGGCTACGGCAAGATAGCCACCGGGTGGATAGGGTATCTTCACGCCGCGATGGTGCGATAGCTGAAACAACTCCCCATATCCAACAGCAGCAAACAACCTATGGGTATGGAAGTGAATATCACCATGCATAGATTGGGGATAGAGCCGTCCGCCATAACGCACCCCAAAGGCTGCAACGATGACGAGGATAAGCCAACCGAGGGTTCGCGTTTGTAAGGGGACATAGAGCAGATGGGCAAGCGGGGGTAGCCCTGTCAATAATAGCAGGGTGAGTAGGTAGCCTAAAATCGCGGCTGTGAGTGCCGGCTGCGCCCCATATGCCCAACGAGTGGGGTCAAGCATAGCTGCCAGTAGTATGAGCAGCATTGCCCCACTGGACAGGAGCGTAGCAGTGCGGGTATCAAGCACCCGTAGCCCTATGGCAAAGGTCAGCAATAATACTATGAGCCATGACCCTACCGCAGACCAATCGGGCATAACGATGCTTTCACTACGTAGCGTATGCAGTGCCACATAGTCAAGCGGCACCCCAAGCTGGCGTGGGTCATCGGGAGGGGTGAAGGTAGCACTGTGCAGATGCATCACCAACTGCCCCGTTGGGATGTGTTTTGCTGGCACAAGCAGCGAATACACTGCGCCACTCTTACGAATGGGCAAGGTTGCTAAGGGAGCAGAGGTTGCCCATACCGTCACCTCAGACGCTCCCGCATGTGCTGCTGCGCCGCTCATGGGCAGGAGCGCAAATTGCACCTGCACCGCACGCTTGCCCACGCCGGGGACTACAAGCGTTGTGGTTTCCCGTGTCCAGCGATAGCTCCCGTGTTCGCTCTCCTGGGGGGAATATATATGGCGCAGTTCGGGCAGGTCGCCGCCATAGCCCTCTTGTATCCCTACATCTATCGTGTCCTGTATGGGAAGTTGCGCTCGACCTAGCAGGAGAATGATAGCCAGCACAAGTAGGAGAGCGAGTGACGGAGTGCGAAGCAGCACATACCAAGCGTAGAGTTCGGCGGTAATGAGGTATCGTAGTTGTGTAGGTATAACCATTACTGCTGGTATTGTAGCACACATATGCCATTTGGGGAAGATTATGCTGTGCCCTGAAAGGGGCTAGGGGGTAGGGGGTTGTCGCCCTGGGGTGGGACACGGGGCGAGGGGATGGGGGTTGCACGGGCTTTGCGTTTCACGCCGGTTGAGCTTTTAGCAGGTAGGTGCGGAGCACATGGAGCGCAAGGTTGCCAGCGTAATCTAACGACTCTGGTTGGCGCAGGTCATAGCGGCGATGTTCGGTGATAGGGGCATCATCCCTCGCCTCCGCCACGACTAACACCACTGCCACCTCTGCAAAACCCGGCTCATCGGGGGATGCGGCTATTGCCAAACCCATCCCCAAACTCGTTTGCCAACGCTTATGCACCGCCACTGCCCCGGCGTGTGCCAGCGCAACCGCACGCGCTTGGACTTCTTCACCGCCCCCCTCCCCATCCATACTCACGATAGGGGCAAGCTGCGACACCGGGTCTATCCACACGCCCTGCACCTGCGACAACGTATCTGCCCCAAACATCCGATAGCATGGGGCTTGCCAGAGATTCTCATACAGGGCGAGGGTCTGCTGCTGCTCGCGCAACAACCGGCTGACCTGCTCAACAGGCGTTTCTGTCCCCACCAGATAGTCGCCGAGCCGTTCGCCTAGCCCGGCAATAACAGGCGCAAGCAACGCCTCAGCTTGCTCGGTGCTGTCTGCCTTTGCTGCAATACGTATCTCACACCGTCCATGTTTGGCAGATGTCCCTACAGATGGGTTATCAGAGCGCATCAGATCGGCTATGCGCTCACCTATAATGCTCTCACCCAAACCAACAACGTGGAAATTATGGACTCGTGTTGTCCCCTGGACCTTGCGCTCTTCGCGTAGATAGGGGACGACATGTTGCTCAAAAAGCATTCGCATCTCCATAGGCACCCCCGGCAGGATAATCACTGTACCGCGAGCATCTTCTACCAAAAACGCGGGTGCTGTGCCGTGGTGGTTTTCCAATGTCCGTGCGCCTGTAGGGACATACGCCTGTACCCGGTTGCTCTCGCTCATTGGGCGTTGCATAGCGGCAAACCGTGCTGCCACCTGGTCGAGCAATTCCTGCCGAAACTCTAGCGGGCGGTTTAGGGCTTGTGCCACAGCATCACGGGTGAGGTCATCTAGCGTGGGTCCAAGCCCGCCGGTACAAAAGACGACATCTGCCCGTTGCAGTGCATCGTTCATTGCAGCGACTATCGTGGGCAGCGTATCTCCCACTGTGGTATGGCGGGTCAGGTCTATACCCATCGAAGTAAGGTGACGGGCGAGATAGGCAGTATTAGTGTCTACCGTCACTCCTAGCAGGAGTTCAGAACCAATGGCGATAATTTCTGCTTGCATTAGAGCATTTCTATCTCATAGCTCACGAGTGGCAAATCGGGGCGTTGCTCTTCAATGAAGCGCACAACCGCCTCTATCTGTCCGTGGGCATAGGCTTGTGAACTGGATACACAGGCAACCCCAATAACCGCTTGTTGCCAGCGATCTTGTGCGTCTACTTCGGCTATGGCAATGTTAAATGCATTGCGGGTGCGAGCTATCAGCGATTTAACAATCTGGCGTTTTTCTTTGAGCGAGTGGACTGCTGGTAGGTGTAGGGTAATAACACAAGAACCAATAATCATACAGGTATAGGGATTAGTTCCAGGACCACGTCCATTGGGTACCTTGCTTTGCGCGATTATTTGCGCGTGGCAAAAGCGACATTTCGGATTGCAGCATAAAGATGAGCTCATGAATACGGGTAAGTGCGTCCGTTTCCAACCAATGCTGTTTACGCTCATTTGTTACCTGCATACGATGGGCTAGGTGATAGGCAATGGCGATGGCATCATTTGGGAGTTGTTCTATTTGGTTTCGCATACCTGTCGCAGCAGTCATTGCCTGCCAGTAGCGGAAGTAGGTTTGCTTCAATTGCTCAGAAAACTGCCCAACAATTTCTGGGATGTCTTCGGCAAGCATATGGACAGAAGCGACCATATACGGGGAAGCCTGATGGATAGTCTTGACGCGAAACCGCTGCTCCCCCACCGTGGCAATGAGAAAGCGTCCATCTTCCAGGTAGACACTGGCATTGATACGGGCGATGGTGCCGCAGGGATAGGGGTCGGAGACCTCGCCTGTTTCGCTGCCGCGCCGGATGAAGACCACCCCAAATGGCTCATCATCTTCTAAACAACGGGAAATCATCAAGCGGTACCGTTCCTCAAAGATATGAAGGGTCAACGGCGCACCGGGAAAGAGCACCAAATTGAGCGGGAAGAGTGGTAGATTTTCTTGAATCATAGCCCTAATCCCCCAGGAAACATCCGGGTTATTCCCCTTCATTTTGCCAAGTACAGGTCCACATCACCGCCGATCCAGGTCCTAGATGCAGGTCTACGGTAAACTCAATTTCATTACCGGAGAACAATTGCAAGGCGTGGTTTTCATCAATAGAAGCGGGTAGACCCTCTTTTACCAGATGGAGATTGCCAATGGAAAGCTCCAACAATTCTGGGCGTATCTCAACCCCGCTTGCCCCCACCGCCGCTAGGACTGTTCCCCAGTCAGGTTTGCCAGACTGACAAACATCAAGCACTGAACGGGAACGGGCGACAGTCAAGGCAATATGGCGAGCTGTTGCCTCATCCATAGCCCCCCGTATCGTGACCTGGATAATCTTTCCGCGGCTGCCAGCATCACGCACGACTTTTTGGGCAAGGTCATTGGTGAGGGCATCGAGGGCTTCTTGCCACGCGCCATACTCCCACGAACTCGCCTCCTCAATGGGGGGACCTTCGGCTGCGCCATTTGCCAGCAACAATACCGTGTCGTTGGGGGACATATCGCCATCTAGCGTGAGCCGCCCAAACGAACGCGCAATGCTCTGATGCAAAGAGCGGTTGAGTAACCGCACATCCATCGCCACATCAGTAGTCATGATGCAGAGCAACGTTGCCAACTGGGGATGGACCATCCGGGAGCCTTTGACCATGCCTGCTAGCGTAATCCGTCTGCCTTCGCGCAGGTGAACATGAAAGACCCGCTCTTTTGGCTGCGTGTCTGTGGTGAGCATCCCCAACGCTGCGCGTCTTCCACCGCCGCTATCTAGTTCGGAGACAGCACGGCGGATACCATCCCGCATCAGGTGCATGGGGAGCGGCACACCAATAATGCCACTGGACATCAAAAGCACACTATCACGCGGGATTTCTAGCTCATCGGCGAGTATCTTGGCACTCTCCACTGAATCCGCCAAACCCGGCTGCCCCGTACCCGCATTTGCCTGCCCAGAATTGATCATGACAGCGCGGATACCCTCACGGTTGCGTGCCAGTATCGCCTGGTCAAAAAAGACCGGGGCGGCTTTGGTGGTACTCGTCGTGAACATCGCTGCTGCCGCACAAGGGTTCAGCGAATAGATAAGCGATAAATCGCGTGATTTTTTTCCCGCTTTGAAACCGGCAGAGATACCAGTGGAACGATAGCCGGCGGGACTGGAAATGTGACCGTCCTCAAATATCGTGTAGCTCATAAGTCAGGGGTATAAAGATGATTACTTACGAGTCTGCGACTCAGGAACAACCATCTGCTTTCTTCAAAGTATTGTCTGTTAGTATAGCATAAAATGAACTTTTTGTTATGCATAATTTGCCCTGATTTTCGGGATTTCTCCTCTAGTCAGCAGAATTTGGCAAAGGAGAACCCCCAACCGGTCTCTATCTCTGCTCTACCCAAATCGGTGCCAATCATTGGTAAGATTCGCTCGTTTCATGCTTTCCCTCTATAGTACCACATCTTTGCCACCTCTTCACATGCGGGGGAGCCGAACATGCACGCCATCTTGTTCTATGAGACCATCGTGTACCAGAGCATCTAACAGGCTGTGAAGCCATGCATCGGTGTGCTGCTCATCCTCTGCAACAGCCGCTTTGATCTCTGCTCGTGTGGCAAAGGATTCGTCAGGAATGTCGCGTAAGAAGGCGATAATGCGTCCGCGGTAGTAGCGGCTTGACCCTTTGTATGGTGCCCTGTAAACTGTTTTACGCTCCGCCACTTTTGCCCTTGTACTTGTAGGGTTGCTAGTCTGGTAGGTAATATTTGCTGATGTTGGGGCTTGTACCGCTTGGCAAATAGGGTTCAGTGGACATTGCGGGCATGCTGGCGACCTCGCGGAGCAGACCAGTGCGCCTAGCTCAATAAGGGCTTGGTTCCAAAGCCACCCCTTCCCCGCTGGTATCAACTCCTTTGCCAATACCAGCAAATCGCGCTCGCGTGGTGGGGGAGTAGGGTTGCCTAGACAGCAACGGGTAATCACCCGGCGCATATTCGTGTCGAGAAAGGCGACATCGTGCCCAAAGGCAAAGCAAGCGACTGCCCCGGCGGTGTAGGGTCCAATGCCAGGGAGTTGTTGCAAGGTCACAGGGTCTTGAGGGAAGATGCCGTTGTATTCCTCTAGGACGGTGCGGGCAGTGCGTTGCAAATTGACGGCACGGCGGTTGTAGCCTAGCCCCGCCCACCTACGGATGACCTCGGCAGTGGGTGCGGCGGCGAGCGTCTCTATAGTCGGGAAGGTTTCCAAGAAGGCGATATATTTGGGAACAACCCGGTCTACCTGCGTTTGCTGGAGCATCATTTCGGAGGTCAGGATGTGGTAGGGATCGCAGGAATCGCGCCAGGGTAGGTCACGAGCGGTACGCTCAAACCAATCGAGCAAGAGGTGCTGTATGCTGGTGTCGTCTTGGGCTTGGTCTTGCATAGGGGTATTATAGCATGGGATGGGGGCGTTTGGGACAAATGCGACTTTGCCCCAGGGGTACATCAAATTACCCCCATCCCCTGCCCCTTCCCCCACCGAGGGGAGCAGGGGAACCGCTCATCCCCCACCACCGGGCAACCCCCCCATCCCTAGCCCTTCCCCCGCAAGCGGGAGAAGGGGAACCGCGCAGGTGTTCCCCCTCGCCCTGGAATGGGAGAGGGGGCAGGGGGAG
>CAYPHM010000097.1:0-18778 GCA_964410555.1 uncultured Chloroflexaceae bacterium
GAACCGGGCAGGTGCTCCCCCCCTCGCCCTTTATGGGAGCGGGGGCAGGGGGGAGCGGGTGTCGCCCTATGGGAGCGGGGGCAGGGGGGAGCGGGTCATGTTCCCCCCATCCCCTAGCCCCTTCCCCCACCGAGGGGAGCAGGGGAACCGGGCAGGTGCTCCCTCCCTCGCCCTTTATGGGAGCGGGGGTAGGGGGAGAGGGTGTCGCCCTATGGGAGCGGAGGCAAGGGGGGAGCGGGTGTCGGGAGCGGGGGCAAGAGGGGAGAGAGGAATACAAAGAGCAAAGGGATGGGGGCTGCCCGAAGGGGAGAAAAAACAGCTACCCCGCCCTGTTGGTAGTTTGGTGGGGTGTGGGTGTTAGCCCTCACCCATCCTCATCCTCGCGTAGCAACGATAACAACGCTAGGGCTTCGTCATATGCTGCCTTGTAGGTATGGTTTGGTGGACCGCCACACCGCGCAAACTCGCGGGCTTGACGGGCATAGGCTGCCGCCCCTTTCCTGTCGCCCTCATCCAAAGAGACCTGGGCAAAGAAGAGGGCTATATCTGCCTGCTGAAGCACATACCCACATTGTTCTGCTAGAGCCTGCGTTTCTTGGGCAAGGTGTTGTGCCACCTCTGTCTGATGCATAGCCCGATGAACCCACGCTAATTCAAGCAAAATTGCCGCTTCAAAAACGAGCAGCGAATCGTGGCGTGATTGGGTAAGGGCAGCTTGGAGATGGGCTAGTGCATCATCCCATTTCTCATGCAATCGATAGGCTGCCCCAACAACCCAGTCTTTCATCAGGCGTTCCTGCGGGGGAAGTGCCGTCATCTGTAGGACATCTTGCAGCATACTATGCCCCCGTTCTGCTGCGGTTAATGCTTCCATTTTTGCATTGGTGCGCTGTTCTTCCCGCTCGCGTTTTTCGCCTCCTCCCGTTGGATGTTCTGGTTCCCTTACGCTAGTTTCCCCAGCTGGTAAGGGGGACAAGGGCGGGTCTGGGAAGCCTATAGGGGGTATAGGTGCTGTAGGGGGCGAGGGAGGGAGGGATACGCTCATGGGTAGGGTTGGTTGGAGAGTGGTTGCCTGCTCCGTCTTTCCGGTGATAGGTTCCCCTTTTGTGGGGGGAGTTGTCGAACGCATGACCTCTCCATCGCACATTTCCGCCTCTCTGTTGGTCATCTCTTGCCCAGACTCCGGGGCACTCCGTTCTTCCCTCGTTTCGTGGTGAGATTTGCCTGGCTGATCTACCCTAGTAAGGGGAGCGGAGGTAGGGATAGGACGAATAGGCAGTCGCGCCAACAAGCATGCCCGCAATGCCCGATAGACCCATACCATACCGATGTGCTCGATATACTCATGCCGCTCCAAAAGCTGTTGGGCTTGGGTGAGCTCGCGTGCTGACTCATCCCACGCTCCGCGGTAAGCCAGCAGCATAGCCCGCTTTTGGTGGGCATAGGCTTGTTCTATGACCCTGGTACGCTGCTGGTAAAAGGTAATGGCTTGGGACAAAGCCCCATCCGCTGATTGCCATGCGCCCATAGGCATATGCACAAACGAGGCAAGCGCAATGAGTGTATGGGCTTGGTTGAGTCTATCCCCTTGTTTTTCCTGTATCACCATTGCCAGTTCATAGAGCGGCAATGCCCGCTTGGGAAAGCCAAGCAAACTATAGCTCTGAGCCAAACAGAGCAGCACCTGAGAACGGCTCTGTTCATCTGTGAGATGGGGCGGGCGGGTTTCGCCGCTAGGAAAGAGCATACGGAGCATAGCTATCTGGACATCATAGGCAGCAAACTGCTGGATGATTGGCTCACTGATAGTAGCAAAGTATCCCTTTGCTGCCTCGTCATACCAGTGGAGCCGTACGGTCTGGTAATACCGTTCAATAGCCGTTGAAAGGTCTGTTAGGGTGGTTATCGTCTCCGGTAATGCTGTCTCGCTCAAGGTGTCGTGGATGTGGCGATGGTGCATTGCCTGCTCTTCGCTCGTGAGGAGTTTATAGACCATGCGGCGAATCAATGGATGCAAGGTATAGCTCCGGCTATTGCGCTCATAGAGCAATAGCCCCCGCATCAAGAGGTCGCGTAGCTCGCTATTGAGTATTTGCGTTGGTTTATCTTCCCCCACTAGGTAATCACTGCTACGTCGTGAGTCAGCACTAGGTAGGAGGAGAGAGGGCGTACCTGTGGAAGAGCGAAAGATAGTCTTGAGAAAGCCCATAATGCCCAGATTGCCCTGATCTTGCTCTCCCTGGTGTTTTGCCTCTTGCTCTTCGGTTTGGGCTAACATTTTCAGCATGGCATACGTTACGGGTTCCCGAAAGCATGCAAGACGGGCAAGCATCTTTTGGCTCGAGTCTGACAAGGCGGCATAGGCTTGGTGAAAGAGGTGGTTCTGCCGTTCTAGCATGTCTCCCCTACCGGTAATACTTTGGGCTAGGGCAATATCCCCCGGCTGCTGCACGTCATTGCTAATGTATCCAGCAAGAATCCGCATACTCAACGGATGGTAGCCATAGAAAGCACAGGCATGCTCTATCTCTGCATCGCTCCCGCGGATACCCTGCGCGTGAAAGAAGGAAATAGCATCATTTGGCTGCAAGGGTCCTGGCTCCATCTCCCGACACCTCGGCAGCAGTTCACCGGTCTTGGTTTCTAGGGCATGTGGGCGCAGGCGGGAAAGGAGCACAACCTTGCCAAAGACTGTTGGGAGTGTTGCTATGGCATGGAGGAAATAGTCTGCCAAAGGATTGACACTATCTCGGTGGGCAGCGGTGGGTTGTTGCGAAGTAACCAGGGATACATGCTCTCGTGGTTCATCTCCCTGGTAGGGAGCATTTGCCCCACTAAAGCCAAGCATCTCGCGCTCGTAGCCATCTAAGACTAGCAGGATGTTTTCGCCTTCGGGTTGTCGTAAGAATTGGATAATCGTGTCTATCTGCTGGCGTTGTCCGAGGGTATGGGCATCCTCTACCCCCAAGTAGACCAGCGTTTCATACAAAAATTGGGCAAAGCAGGTTTCCTTTTCTTGGAAGCCCCACCAGACGACTCGCCGCCATCGTGCGGGATGAACGTCATGGGTAAGCCACTGCCAGCAGAGGATGCTCTTGCCAAAACCCCCAGGCGCACGCATCATAAAAAGCGGTTGTTCGTAGTTGGCGTTGAGCCAAGAGGTAAGTTGATCGCGTTCATAGACGCGCCCGGTGAAGTTTGGTGGCATGGGGTAGGGGTTGACCAATAGCCAATGGTCACGAGTATTTGGTTCTGGAGCTTCCTGAAACGGGGGCGCACCCAGAGCGGTGAGTAGTTGATTCCATGCATTTTGGCGTTGTTCTGGGGCAGGTGAAGTAAAATCTACGAGATTGAGGTGGCTGACGCAGTGGGGGATGGTATACTTTTCCCGCAGGAGTGGTACTATCCTGCCTTGCTCGTTGACGGGATGTTCTGGCTGAACAAAAAACTGTTCTAGGTGAGTCCACTCGTTGTACTGGTAGTGCGGGGAGAGCACCAACAGCGTTCTTTTGCTCGTGCGGAGTGCTCGTTCTATTTCGGTGATGCGTGAGGCACCCCGGTGAAAATCGCGGTAGTCAATGCAGACATGGAGCCCGGCTTTCTCTAGGTAGGGCAGCAGTTTTCCCCGTACCCAGATACGTTCATCGGTACTATAGGCAACAAAGACATCATAGGTAAACGTTTCAGGTTTCATGTTCCGGTTCCAGGTAGGTTTATCGTCTTAGAACCACAAGTGCTCGGTTTTCCCTCGCTCATCCTAACACCACTCCCTAATACTACCATAGACTCGCAAAGTTGGCACAAAGGGGAGCGTAGCTACGGTTCCCTCGCTCTGGGATGGGAGCGAGGGATGGGAGATGGGGGCTGCCTGTGGTGATCCGTTGCATATGCTATAGCTCTACAACCTGACACGGGGGTGACAGATACTTTTTATCCCCCCCACATACGCGGCACGAACAGCTCCCCAAATACCTTCAATGCATAGCGGTCAGACATGCCGGCGATATAGTCTACCACCGCCCGTTCCGTTGGCTCGCCACGCTGGATGTTGATGTGGCGCAGGTCTTCTGGCAAACTTGCCGCATGCTCCAAAAAATGCGTATAGAGCATATGGACCATCGCCACAACCTTTGCATCGTCTTCTTTTGCGCGGCTATTCGTATAGATATGCTGGAAGAGATACTCGCGCAATGCATTGGTCGCCTGGAGGATAGGGGGGGACATAGAAATGAGCGGTGGGTCGGGTGGGGGAGATTCGCCCGTTGCCCACCAGTTGTAGGTAATCAGATCGTTGACCATCGTCTGAATACGCTCACCGTGGCTGCCGCCAAGCACCGCGATACACTCGGCAGGCAGGTCGCCGGGTTGGAGCAAGCCTGCCCGTAGCGCATCATCAATATCGTGGTTGATGTAGGCAATGCTATCGCACAGCTTGATAACCTGCCCCTCAAGGGTACCAGCAACCCCCCACCGCGTTGAGGTGATGGTATCGCGGGTCTTGGAGTGAAAGAGTATCCCCTCCCGCACGGCATTAGTTAGGTTTAGCCCAGCCCCCATATGCTCTAGGATGTCTACCACGCGCAAGCTCTGCTCATTGTGGCGAAAGCTCTGGGGATAGATACTCGCCAGTGCTACCTCACCTGCGTGACCAAAGGGCGCATGCCCTAGATCATGTCCTAGCCCGATAGCCTCGGTGAGGTCTTCGTTTAGCCGCAACGCTCGCGCTACGGTACGGGCAATCTGCGTCACTTCCAACGTATGCGTCAAGCGGGTACGATAATGGTCGCCAAGCGGCGCAATGAAGACCTGCGTCTTGTGCTTGAGCCGCCGAAACGACTTGGAGTGCAAGATGCGGTCACGGTCTCGCTGAAACGCGGTGCGTATGGTGCAAGGGGATAGGGGGCGTTGACGGGTGCTACCAGCACTACGGGCAGCGAGCGGTGAGAGGGTTTGGTCTTCTAGGGTTTCTTGTCGTTCACGTATGGTTGACATAGGCATATGTCCTTACTAGAGATTATCTAAATGGTCTATCTGCATCTTCTTACGAATAGCAGATCGAACGACATCACAATGCTCTATGGCTTTTTGCGCTATTATTTCATCCGCATCTTCTCCAGGATAACGCACATTTACAGCAAATACATGCAAAATATGTGAGGCGGGCAATAGATTGCTTATCTAGGATTGCTATAGGATTGGTACCTTTTGCGCTGGTGGTGGCTTTGCGCGAGGGTAATCAACCGCATATGGTATTACAACCCAAATTCCGCACAAAATTCTTGGGGAGACATCACCGTAAAATAATATCCTGCGGATAATCCCCGCAAAAAATCCCGGTTGTCGGAGACAATAGAATCAACCTTTTTCCATTCTGCAAAACCACCGATAATCGCATCACCTTTTTTCAAACCCTTCGATTCAAACATGGTGATATACATATCTGGAACGTTCTCGTAATCCAATTGAACATGAGCCTCATTGACAAGTTGATAAAATTCTTTCATGTACCTATCTGGTAAGTTGTAAACAAGCTCTGCTCTTACTTGGTTAGGAACAACAATAGTAAAACGTGAAAGATTTAGGAGAATTTTTTGACAAAATACATTGCTTTTCAACAAGCCAAATATCCACACATTGGTATCTAAGCTCACACACATTGCACATTCCCATAGTCTTCCTCAGCGATTCTTTCCCGTGTTTTACGAAGTTCAACTAAGATTTCTTCTCGACTCATCTGAGCAAATGGATGATTCTCAGAAATATCTTGCATCAGTTTTTGCATACGTTCTTGCCAATCTGATACATCGGGTTGGATAACTACCACCACTACTTGAGCTAATGGGGGTAATCCTGAGATGGTAACTACCCCTTCATTATTCACCACTTCATGAAAATGATATGTCTGCATCATGACCTCCTCACCATTTCTTTCACAAAAAACCACGTTACCTATTCTACCTGTGGGACAGGTTGGTGCATACTAGCGGGTTCACACTTTTGTTTGCAAACCTAGCCTGATTCCATTCTACCATCATTGCGCTCAGGATACTATTGCCAACAGACACACTTGGGGGGGAGTGGATATTCTACAAGTCAGATAGGATTGCTATATTGTTTTCCTGTAGCAGGGCTTTAAGATATTTTTCCGCACATTGTTGTGCATGGAAACAAACTGCATCATAGTTTTTTCCTGCCAAGAACTCACGCAACAATGTACCATAATCACCCTCAGCTTTATCAACCCATTCAAGCGTGAGTGGATGCATAGAGTACAATCCCTTTTTCTATAATCTCACGGATGAAAAAATCATTCCATTCGAGTCGTTGACGGATGTCTTCAGGGTCTCGAACGAGCAAATCAACCGAAAAAGGCGGGGCTATTAGAACGAGAACATCAACATCTGATGTTTCTGTTGGTTTCCCATACGCATATGATCCAAATAAGATGACACGCTCTGGGCGAAACGCATCCACAATGCGATTACTCATCTCTTGGATGTGCTCTCTAGGTATCATATATCCCTCACCCCATCCTTTTAAGGGTAGGTTAGGTTGTAGAGACGTTGCATGCAACGTCTCTCCGGGCATCCCCCCATCCCCTGCCCCGCGTCCCACCGAGGGGAGAAGGGGAGTTTGCGGCTCCCCCTCGCCCTTTATGGGAGAGGGGGCAGGGGGGAGAGGGGAATAAAAAACCTACCCTTGTAAGCAATCCCCTCACCCCTGCTCTGCTGGCACACCCACCGCCGCCCCGCTGCTGTCCTCGTCCTGGGTCGCTGGCTTGGGGGACACCATGCTGCGCCATACACTCAACCCCAAACCAAGCAGCGTATGCAGTACCATCACCGTTGTGAAGTAGAGCGTATGCCCCGTGTGGGCAGCTTCTTCTGTCGTGCGAAACAGTGACTCAATACTGGCAGCCACAAAGGGGGTGAAGAAGTAGACGCAAAAGCAGATGAACGCTGCCAACCAGAGTTCAGCCTTACGTGCCAACACCCAACCGAGAAACAGCACAAACGGCGTAGAAAAGATCGTCCACACCAGCGGGCGCAGTTGACCTTCCCCCCGTTCGCCACCCGTGCTGGTAAAGTTGTAGTATGCCCACGCCGCCCCGACAAGCGTAGCGGCGAGCATAATCATCAGTGTGCGTACATCCAATCGTTGCTTCATAATAATGAGGTTGTACTCCCCGGTATTTCCCTTATTCCTCCTGCTTTTTCCGTAGTTTAGCCAGCTGCTCCATAGCCTCTTTTTCCCAAGCAGTGATCTGCTGCTTATACGTCTGCTCTTCCTTCGCCATCTCCGCCAGGCGATCCTCCTGTTGGTTCAACTCTGCCACATACCGCTTGCGAAGGACTCCCTCTTCCCCTTTGCTATCGAGCGGGGCAAGATTGCCCTGGATTTGCTTTTGCTTCTTGTAGATAGCGTCCCGTTCTTTGTCAATAGCGCGGAGATTCTCCCGTGTGTCGTCTATCTTGCGATACATCTGGAGCACCCCTTGCAACCCCTGCACCGTGGGTTCATCTAAGAAGCGATTTTTCAGGTAGCCCTTGAGTTGCGAAGCGGTAACAGAGCGTACACTCTCATGGCGCGTTTCCATCTTGCGCTCACGGACAACAAAGGTCGTGCGGGCATTCGGCGCACACGCCACACTCCAGCGGGCAGTGGTGCTAGTCTCCTCTGTTGGCGTATCTGTCTCAACCAGTTCATGCTTGGGTTTTCGCTGATGCTCTACCACAATGTCTACCTGATTCGACAGCATACTGGTTATCTCATAACTCGTTTGGCGCACTACATACTCTTGGTAGAAGATATACTCATTTTGGAGTGAGATACTCGACAGATGTCGCTCATTACGGTAATCTTCCTCTACTTTGATACCAAGTTCTACCGCATATGGCACAATAACCTCGTTGTCGGTGCGCGTGAAGGGGATAACCGCCTCGCCTGCATAGTCGCCATCTTCTAGCACCGTTACAGGTCCGCGCTCCAGCGTGAGGTTGGTTTCGTTGGTAAAGCGCAAACTCACCACCGGGTGCTTGGGCATTTTGTGGGGGTTGTAGAGCAGGTCGCGGCGGCAGTCGAGCCGTTGGCTCAGGATAGGCACCATTGCAGACTGTCCCCGTGCCACGCTGACCGGGTGGCTCACCGCGTAGGCAAAGAGCGCACCACGCTCGCCGCCAGTGGCGACAGACTGTACTGTCTGCTCCATATCCCCAAGCGAAAAGGAATCTATCCCGCTACCCAATCCCAAGTGGGCTTCCTCCGCCTCTTCTGCCATGCCAAAGGCAAAACTGGCAGGTGCCATTGCTATGTCGTCTGCCATTGCCCTGCGTGCTGCCTTTGCAGATGGGGCGGGAGGGGCAGCAGCTTCAAAAAACACTGGCGCATTGACCGTCCGTTCCTCGTCCTCAATGAGCGGACGTTCGGGGGTATCTGGCTCATATAGCCGATAGCGAAAAGAGACCGGCATACCGGCTACTAGCGTCAGGGTGATTTGCTCCAGGTCCTCTTCAAGCTGATTGTCAAATAGCCCCCATCCCTGGAAAAGCACTTCACACGAATCATCATTATCTTCACCCTCCTGCTTCATTTCAACCATGAGCCGATAGCTCACCCGCCACGAGGGAGCGGGGGCGATATAGCCAACTAGCAGATCATGGTCGCCAGGCGAGAGGTGCAAGGTTGCGCTGCGGCGATCCTCTTCATTCTGGGATGCTCGCAAAAAGTAGGTCAGGTCGGCATCTGCGGTGCTATCGCGTAGCTCAATACGCGCTATGTGGTCAAGGGGAATGGGTGTCACCATACGGTTGTGTTGCGTGTAGAGCGAGAGGGTCGCGGGGTAGTTGGGGTTTTTCTTCTCATAGTCTACCCCGACAACCAGTCCTTCTAGGTTGGATTCATTCTGGACTGGAGAGGACAGGACACAGCAGACATCACGCCCGCGTAGGTCGCGCAACAGATCACGCAGGCTATTGGTGTCGGAGAGGTGTATACTCCCCTTTGCCATCAGTTCTTCGCGGTCTTCGGGGGTCTCAAAGTCTAAGCTGCGTACCTGCCCGCTACTCAGGTCCAGGGCTATCAAACTCTTGAGTACATCATCCATTGCGTCACGGGGAAAAGAGAGCCGCAAAGTTTCCCCCTGCACCTCACCGCGCCGCTCAAAGTATCCCACGCCATGCTTGTACAGAATAATGCGTTTTATTGGAAGTGTCGTCATGATTTGCCTCCTCACTTATAGTTTTATTCCCCCCGCCCCCGCTCCCATACCAGGGCGAGGGGGAGCCGCTCGGTACCCCTTCCGCGGTGGGGAAAGGGTTAGGGATAGGGGGCATGGCAACCCTCTCTCCCCGCCCCCGCTCCCATACCAGGGCGATGGGGAAAACACCTGCCCGGTTCCCTTTCTCCCCCAGGGGGAAAGGGTTAGGGATAGGGGGCATGGCAACCCTCTCTGCATCCATCCATCCGCTCGTTGACACTCGCGGTTCATTCTCCCCCAGGGGGAAGGGGCTAGGGGATGGGGGTTGCCCGGAACACCCGCTCGTTGACACTCGCGGCTCGGTTACAGATCAAGGGCGGCTTTGATGCGTTGAAGTGTTGCTGCCTCTGCATCACTAACCGCCTTGCCGCTCTTCTCAGCATAGGCTTGTGCCGTCTTCTCTGCTAGGTCATACAAAAATTGCTTAAAGCCAAGCGTCTCCTCGGCAGAGGCTTTGCTGCTGACCAAGTGTTGAGCTTCGGTGAGCATACTTAAGATGTCCTCGACGTTCTCTTTTGCCTCTGTCATCTGCCAATCCTTGCCAAGCCATTCTAGGCAGGAATGGATGAGTTCATTGCTGTGGTAGGTTTCCTGGAGCCGTTCGCTAATAATCGTTGCCTCACCGACAACTTCCTCTACGCTAGACTGGTCAGCCATCATAACCGCGGTGGAGACATTGGGGATGGATGATGCTATGGTGTCCCATTGCTCTTCGGTATAATCCGTTCGGGTAGTCATTGCTTTTCGTGCCTTTCTTGCTATTCATACATATAAATTATGGGCAACCCATTGTTTCCCATAGGGGTAAAACGACAAACTCACGTCTTTGGGGGCTTGGGTTGGCGTATGTACGCGAGTTTCTCATCCAATGTGATAAACAGTTCCTCAGCTTGCTTCCAATGGTTCTGGGCTTGTTGCCAATGCTCTTCTGCCTGTTCCCGATGGTTATCTGCTTGTTGCCAAAGTTCCTTTACCTTTTGCTGCTGCTGCTCTGCATACAACCGTTGCTCTTCTGCCTGCTGCTGTTGCTCCTCGACCAGTTTTACATGCTCGTCTATTAAGTGTCGTACTTGTACGGATTCTTCATAAGAGAGGAGATAGGTTTCATTCGCAGTATCATACAGTCTTAGCCGTGTTCCATCCAAGTGGAGCTCCATATTGAGCAATTGGCTTGGGATAGTCAACAATTGGTCGTGTTTGCGCGTTGCGGGTATGGGTGCATAGCTACCCGTTTCGGTTCGACAGTATCCTTGCAAAGGGGGATCAAGATATTCTCGCAATGGGTCATACAGAAAATACTCTTGTACGCCGAGTTTGGCATAAATAGCAGGTTTTTCTGTTTCGTCTTGATGGCGGGTTTTTTGTGATGTTACTTCAATGACGACATCTGGTCCCTTGCCCTCTTTCCACACTTTGTACAAGTTCCGTTCATACTTGGGAACACCAAAGACAATAAATACATCAGGGAAAACTCGCGTTTCCGGGTCGCCTTCAACGTAATACATAAACAGATTACCAGAGACATACACATTGGGGGTTTTGTCAAAATGGATTTGTAAGGATGAAATAGCATAGATCATCGCGTCTCGATGGGTATCTGTTTCAGCCATAGGCTCGCCATCGGTATAAGGATAGTAGACTTCTTTGGCAGGATTTGCCTTCCCATTTCCGTTTGATGTGGTTAGCATAAATAGCTTCTCCTCTCCATGAGCGTATTTCTTATTTTTTGGGCTTACTTGCTGGCAGTATGTTTAACAGGATTGTAGGCGGTATAAGTTAGACGGGTGAGAGCAGCAATGATAGGGTGAGCAACTCCATCTTCCAAGAAATACCCCTGGTAGAGAAAGATAGCTAAGACAAAATCGCCCCCTTGCGAGCGCACAATACCCACATCTGCCTGCATATCATCTATCCACCCGCTTTTGTGTTCAACCCGCACATCAGCCGGCAAGCCAGCACGTATACGTTTAGTATCTCCATTTTGTGCCAATACGTCAAGCATTTCTTGGCAACGGTCAGCATTGATCGTCTTATCAAAGAGGGCAATAAGCGGTCCCTCACCTCGGCTACACTGGTCCATAAGCAAGAATATTTGGCTCATCTCTGATGGGGTAGTCCGTAGGTAGAGGTCGGCATTGGTATAGGGTGGATTCCCCTCTTGCTGTTGGTAGGTATAGGGAGTAGGGGTAATCCCATCTTCCATGTCGTACAGTTCAGGCGTGGGTGGGGGGTCTTCTTCTGGGGTGATAGGCTCAATGGGATAGAGCACCGCAAAAGACATACCGGAGAGTTCAGGATAGGTAACGCTATAGGCTCCCTTTTGGTAGGTGTGATCGAGTCCGAGCTTTTGTAGCATTGCGGTCATATGTTGGGTAGCATTGTAGGCATCATAGGATGAGGAGCCACCAATGGAAATAGCCAGCACATAGTTTGCGGCAATATTGCTACTGTGGATAATCATTTGCTCGATCCACTCGTGCTGCTGTTTGGTAAAGTGGGGTAGGCTCACATACGCATGCAGCAAGATAGCCGCTTTCATCACGCTTGCCCCGGAAAAAACGGTATGCTCATTGATGCCCAAGTGGGTACCCCGTTGGAGATCATACTGGTAGTAGCCAATAGTGCCATCCTGCCACTGCTCCATAATGGCGTAGATTTGTTGTTTGAGCAGCGCATTGTCGGGGCGGGGGATGTTCGTGTTGGTATCTTCGGCTAGAGTGAGTTCTATGTGGTGGGATGCCCGCGGGTTGTTCAACCGCTTAGTTATATCCTCGATAGTATCTTCAATATTGAGCGTGTAGCCGGGGGTATAGGCAAAGTAGGGGGCTTCAATGTTATTTGTTTCATTGATAGCCAGTACACTGGTGAGTGGGACAGACTTTTGCAAGACATGCAGTTTGGGGGCTACGAGAGTCTGCTTGGCAAAGCGTCTGATATGGCGACGTAGGGCAGCTTGGTCAAAGGTAATATGTAAAGGGATATGCACCGGTTTCCCCTGCACATCAGCCGAGTCAAGCGCATCACTGGCTTCTGTCAGCATCTCCTCAATATGGAACGTGAGATCGATATGACTAGCAGTAATGGTATGCTGTGTCTTGCCTACGTAGAGCTGAAGAGGGCGTTCAATAGGCGAAAGCTCCAAGCGCAATTTGTTTGCTGCATCCTCGCGCCGCAGCCCCCCAACATCTATCCCCGCGATAGTCGTACCGGGCGGGTAGGGTTGCGAGTCAAGTACACTGCTTGGGGGGGACGAGAGCGCAACCGGCGACTCGTGCTCGGCAATGGGAGAAAGTGACGCAAGCGCAACCGTAGTTGATGTATCCCCATTGGATGCAGCATTTGGTGAGGTGCTAGTAAAATCGGATACCCTGCCGCATGCCGTCACAACGAACATGAGCAGCAAGCACCAAAGTAGCAGCATCCCCCTAGCATGGCAATAGCGGGTTGTGGACATAGCGCTATTCGTCTGGCTCCATATAGAATGTCAACGGAAAGCCCGCATCCCGTGCTGCACTATGGGCTTCATAGATCGTCTTTTGGGCTTCTTCAAAGGGCATTGTGGCGACCAGAGCGCGACCATTGGTATGGGCTTCAAGCATGATCTCATAGGCACGCTCTATTTCTAGCGCAAAGTAGACCCGCAGCACGATCACTACAAAGTCCATAGGAGTAACGTCATCATTTTGGATGATAACGCGATAGAGTTTCTCTAGGTCTTCGTCACTCGCAACCACATACTCCACATCGGGTATGGTAACGATTTCGGGGGGGGCTACTTGTATATCTGGTACTTCAGGCATAGTTTTGTACAACCTTCCACAGTATTTCTCCTACATACGCGGGATTATGGCGTATGGTATCCTGTTTATTCCAAAGGGTGCGCCCCTCTGTTGGCGGCTCGGTATAGTCATCTACCATTGGCTCAATGCCTAATGCGGCAATGCTGGCAATCTCGCGGTCATCCGGCTGGAGCAGGTGTATGCCATCGGCAGCATACCGGGCTACCACCTCGGCGGGGATGTGCTCGCTACGGTTGATCAACGCCACATCTACCACACCCGCGCCGAGCAGGTCATGCAACCGTTGCACATGGTCTAGGGTGCAAAACCCGTCAGTCTGTCCCGACTGCGTGGTCGTGTTGCAAAGAAACACAACCGTTGCCTTTGTTTGTTGCAATGCCTGCCCTATGCCAACAAAAAGCAGCGTTGCCATGACCGAGGTAAAGAAACTCCCAGGACCTATCGCCACAATAGCAGCATTGCCAATAGCTTGCAACACCTGGGGGTTAGCAGGTGCCGTTGGGTCTGCTAGGAACAGGCGATGAATGGGCGGTTTATCTCGCCCACGCACCGCAAGCTCATGTTCCATGATACTCCCATCTTCAAGTTCAGCGCAAAGATTGGTGTTTACCAATGAGACTGGCAGAATCTGTGCCGTGCTCTGAACCAACTCGGCGACCATAGCAACGGCTATGCCAAAATCCCCCGTTACCTCTGTCAATGCTGCAATGAGCAAATTCCCAAACGCCATGCCCTCTAACGCTGGCACATCCTGCGAATGAAAGCGGTGTTGCAACAGTTTGGCGAAGAGCGAGTCGGGGTCGGCGGCGAGACGAGCCAACGTGTTGCGGAGGTCGCCGGGGGCAGGTATGCCCGACAACGCCCGCGCTACGCCGGTGCTGCGCCCGGTATCTGTCACAGCAACAACGGCGGTGCGGTGGGCAAAATAGGGTTGTGCGCCAAGCATTATCTGGCTCACCCCACCGCCCCCACCAATAACAACCAGGTTGTCCTGTTTATTCTTCGCCATCATCACCATCTGGTGCTAGGTTTAGCTCTTCTGCCAATTGCTGAATGTCTGACCAACGTGGGTCATCTTCTGGTATGCATTGCGAGACCTCGCCAATACCACCACACTCTTCGCAATCTTCTCCTTCTACTATACCAGTACCATCGCATGTTTCGCAATTCCAATGATCAAAGGCAACGAGTTTACCATCCCGTCCAAACGTCACTTGGAGCTTGCCTTCGTCATACAGTTCTTGTAGGGATGTCATAAGCGTTTCTCTCTCCTTTCCTGGTGTTCTGCTAAAAGCCATTCGTACAGGTCTTTGGTTTGTCGTGCAACAACGGGCCAATCAAACGTACTTTTCACAATGCGGACACTCTCTTGTCCCCATGCTGCCCATGCTGCACGGTGTTGGAGAGCCTGTCCAAGTTTTGCGACCAAATCATCGCTATCACCGGGACGAACGAGATAGCCGTTGCGCCCGTTGAATATCTTATCCGGGATACCACCGGCTGCGCTGGCTATGACGGGGCGTTGATGGATCATCCCTTCCAGCGTGACCAGCGATGACCCTTCATACAGCGTGGGATGTACCACGATGTCGCACGCTTCATACAGGCTATGCAGTTCTATGTCGTCATTGAGCCGCCCGGTCATGGTAATGTGGTTCGCTATGCCTGCCTGTTTTGCTTGCTGCTGCAATGCGGCTTGCTCCTGCCCCCGCCCCACCAGCACCCATCGCCATGTGGGGGGCATAGTCGGGTGCAGACGGGCAAGCGCATCTATCAAAATATGGTAGCCCTTGTTGCGCTCTAGCCGCCCCACACTAAGCAATATTGGCTCTGCATTGGCTAGGTTGAAGCGTTGGACTAGGCGAGCGCGGGTGGCATCATCTACCAAACCCAAACATTCTTCGCTGTCTATGGCACTCGGAATAACCACCACACGCTCAGGGTCAACGCCGAGGTAGGTGGGGACATCATCACGAGTGCAAGCGTCAGTAGCAATAGCCCGGTCTGCACAGCGGTGTCCGTAGCTATACAGCATACGAAAAGGGGCATAGGCTATCCACTTGCGCCAGTCGGGGGTACGGTACTCTTCCATACCATGGGGGTTGGCAACAAAGGGAATATGGCGCAGCAGCGGGTCGCGCTGGCGGATGGCACCATAGCCAGCGGCGCAGAGTCCCTGGCTATGCACCAGGTCTACTTCGCCGCGGCGCACGGCACGAGCAGCAGCAATGCCAAGTTGCCATGTGTACCACGGGTAGTTGATCTGTCGCCCAACGATGCCGTTGGGGGGCAATACCGGTGTGGTGTAGTCGTAGCGTATGGGGACGATAGCCGATACGCTGTTCTGTAGGGTGGTATAGGCTTCCTGCTGGTCGGGGGGGATGGGCGTATGGTGGTCTGTTGTCTGCACAAACAGCGTAATGTCTACCCCCAACCGCGCTAGGTGGGTAACGAGGTGGAAGACATGCCGCTCTATGCCCCCAAAGCCGTGAATGGGGTAGACGACACGGGCGAGCATAGCCATGCGGATGGGACGCTGATCTGCCAGTCGCGGTTGGGAGACTGGTTGCGTTTGATGTTGGATAGATTGTACCCCGTGTTTCTTCATAGTGGTTACTGGTTGCCCTTGAATTTGACAGGATAATTATACCATTTTTGCGTTGCTACTTTGCGGGGGAGAGGCTTTTCCCAAACACGAAAGGCTATTGGCGAGCCGTTGCATGCACCGTCTCACCGGGCAACTCCCCATCCCCTTGCCCCCATGTGGTGTATGAAAGGTGTAGGGGCGCACGTCCGTGCGCCCCTACACCTCCCCCCCCGTGCCCTTTAAGGGAGCGGGAGCAGAGTGATGGGAGAGTAAACTAGGGGGCAAGATGATACCCACTCCCCCTGCCCATAGATCGCATGGGGGTTTTTTCTTTTCGTGAATATGGTACTATAGGGGCAACATATTCTTTTACATTGCTGTCTACTGTGGTTGATTTGGTTGAAAAGGGAGGAACATTATGTATTACAAGGAGTGGATCGAACATTTGCCGGAGTATAAACCGGCTGAGTTGATTGGTCGGCAGTCCCAACGAATGGTGAAGTTGTCCTCGAACGAGAATGTGCTAGGCCCATCGCCGCGGGCACTTGAAGCCTTAGCCCCGGCGATGTTGCAACTTAATCGTTACCCGGATGCATCATCGACCCTGTTGCGGCAAGCCCTCGGTGAACATGCCCACCTGTCCCCAGACCATGTAATCTGTGGCAATGGGTCTGATGAACTCGTTTTTCTCTTGTGCGTAGCTTTTTTGCGCGAGGGTGACGAGGCGATCATGGCAAATGGGGCGTTTATCAGCTATCTGTTGCGAACAACGATTATGGGGGGGAAGGCGGTACAGGTGCCGCTACGCGAGTATACCCACGATTTAGCGGCTATGACAGACGCGATTACCCCCCAAACCCGTCTCATTTTCGTGTGTAATCCGAATAATCCCACGGGAACGAGTAACGGTACTGAGGAAGTACGAGCGTTTTTGGAGCGGGTGCCAGAAGATGTGGTGGTCGTGATGGATGAAGCCTACAGTGAGTATGTCACCCGTAAAGACTACCCCGATTTGCTGCCAGAGCTCCGCAACGGGCAAAAGAATCTTGTCCTATTGCGGACGTTTGCGAAAATCTATGGATTAGCCGGGTTGCGTTTGGGGTATGGGTATGCCCATCCAGAGGTCATTGGCTATCTCAATAAAGTACGCCCAATCTTCAATGTCAACTCGCTGTCGCAAGCAGTGGGGGTTGCTGCCCTGAAAGATGTTGTCCATGTAGCGCGGAGCCGTTCGCATGCCGAATCGTGCCGGCGTTTTTTTGGCGAGCAGCTTCAGACGATGGGATTACAACCGCTGCCAAGCGAAACTAACTTCTTGGCGGTGCATGTTGGGGATGATCTGCTTGTCACCAAGCAGTTGTTGACCCGTGGGTTTATGGTAACACCGCTCACTGGGTGGGGCTTACCTGGATTTATCCGCTTTTCCTTTGGCACAGATGATCAAAACCAAGATTTTGTCGCAGCTCTGCGGGATTCACTTCATAGCTAGGTTGTGGTTAGGTTATGGTTAGGTCGTGGCGTGGGTTATGTACAAGTGGACGTATGGATTGGTTAGGGTATCGGGGGAACCTTCGTCAGCCTACCGATACCTCGTTTCTACACCAAAGTGCATGGGGTCTTTTGTGTTATTGGCACAGTTGGGGGGGTAGGCAATGCTTGTTGGACGGTTAGCTGAATATGTCGCATACTTTGAGTCGTTGGCGTTGCAGCCTGCCAATCGGTGGGATGGGTTTTATCTGACAGAACGGGAAACAGGCAATTTTGGCTTGCACTATCAGATTGCCCTGTCCTGTTTAGCCCTAGGGGTATTGTCGCTCCATCCTGATGCAGAGCCGCCAGAGCAGGAGCGGTGTTTTGCTGCAATGGAAGGGCTAATTGAGCGGATGATGCAGCGGCGGGTGTGGGCATACTGGGCAATGGAGGCAGAGCGGCGTGGGTTGAACCCTGACCCGTTGGCACAGGGGAATGTCCAATATGGCGGCTTGTTGGCGATGATGATTGGGGTGTTGGAAGTTGTTAGCCCTAATCGACGGTTTGATGAAACGTTTACCCTGCTTTGGACTGGCAGCGAGCAGTTTCCCTATAGCTACCATACCCTAGCCTATGGCATTGCCCAACAAATGGAAAATGCCCGGCATTTTGGCGTAGAGAGTTTCCCTGGTCGGGTGCATATTGGTGATATGGGTGCTGCGGTATGGGGGTTGTTGCTACACGATGCGGTGCATGGCAGTGAGTACAAGTCGTTGGTAGATGGTTGGCTTAGCTTCCTACGGGGCAACTTGGTTTGTGGGCTGCTTGGCAGTATCAGCGGGGGAGTCTTCCGGGCTTGGTACCTGCCCCGGTTGGGTATGGGGATGCCGTTTAGTCTTGGAGTCATAGATGGGTGGACATTGGCTCTGTTGGCTGTCCTTGAGCCAGCGTGGGTTGAGAGTCTGTTCAAGCGGTTTGCACGCCGAATACGGCGAGTAGAGGGGTCATCGTTGGCATTTGTGCCTTCTGCTTCCCTACTCCGTTCACGGGAAATATCCGATGTGGGGATGACGACAGGGACGGCGTATCTGTTGGCAGTGCATCTTGGTCAAGCACAACTGGCAAGCGATTTCTTGCGCTATGCTGATGCGTTCTTTCAACCGGTTGAAGATCAGGGAAGACGCTACTATGATAGCGGGGGGGCTGCGCCTATCGTAACAGCACTGTTTGCGCTTGGTGAGGCAGGTGGTATGCAGACGTTGTTTGACGTGATGCATGGGGCAGAGCCACCACGCAACCCCCCGGCTGAGCGAGACGAGCAAGACGAGCAAGACGAGCAAGACGAGCAAGACGAGCAAGACGAATCTCCCTCCCCCCTGCCCCCGCTCCCATAAAGGGCGAGGGGGGGAGCACCTGCCCGGTTCCCTTCTCCCCCTACGGTGGGGGAAGGGCTAGGGATGGGGGGGCTGCCCGGAGCGACCCTCTCCCCCCTGCTCCCATAGGGCAACACCCTCTCCCCCCTGCTCCCATAGGGCAACACCCTCTCCCCCCTGCCCCCGCTCCCATAAAGGGCGAGGGGGGGAGCACCTGCCCGGTTCCCCTTCTCCCCGCGGTGGGGGAAGGGCTAGGGATGGGGGCTGCCCAAAGAGGGAAAGGACGCGGTAG
>CAYPHM010000098.1:0-18674 GCA_964410555.1 uncultured Chloroflexaceae bacterium
GGGAAGGGGTTAGGGGATGGGGGCTGACCGAAGGGGTGGGGGAAGGGGCAGGGGGAGCGGGTATCGGGAGGGTCAACGAGTGGATGTTTTTCCTCTAAGCTAGTAATGATAGGAGGCGTGCAAGTGTGGTATAATCTCCTCTGGATTCATTTCAGCAGCCATACTAGGGAACCTATCGGTTTGCTTGGACGTTTCACTTGTGTGATACAGTCTTCTTGCAAGGTAGGGGGCAATTTTCCGGGAGGACAAGCAGGCTTGTTCCCAACGCTCCACAGCCAACTAGTCACATCACGCAATGCTAATTAGACTATATCCATTCACTATGACGAAAAGGAGCACCAAAAACAAAAATGCAACCTGAAGAGCAGGAAATGACAATAAACCTTCGCCCCCTTATTGAAGTACCAGTACGGTGGTGGAGGATTCTTTTTATATCAATCATTCTATTCTTACTCATTGGTCTAATTCAGACATCGAATGTGTATAAAGCCCCAGAATACAGCGCAAGTGCTGGAGTTGCGATTATTCAGTCGCGCACCAGAGTGCAATTTGACACCACAGCAAAAACCTTGAGCGAAGAAGAACTCCAAGAAGGACAAGGACAGGGGGGAAGTCAAAGTCCATCGGATGGGGTGTCAGTACGCCAAGTGACGCTGGTAAGCCTCGTAAAAAACGCCAATATTGAAGATGTTGTACGTACACGTCTCCAAGATGAACTGACAGAAGAAGAACTTGAACCAGGAAGACTTGTTGCAATGGTGCAAGGAAACGTGGTTGAAACAAACAATGAGTCTGGAGACCTGATACAAATTATAGCCACGCACAAAGATGCCATGAAAGCCACGCGCATTGCCAATGTTTGGGCTGAAGAATATGAAAAACTGGTCAATGATCTATATGCACGCCCCCCACAGATTACCGAAACAATGAAGGGTGATCTCCTAGAGACCAGAAAAGACTATGAACAGAAACAACAGCAATTAACGAACTTTCTCTCTATCAATCGTGTTGACCAGATGTCAAATGAACTGAGCGAAAAACAGCGGTTGCTTGGGCTGCTGCGTAATGCTCGCCAACAGGTCATTTCTCAAGTTATCGAACTAGACATTAACGCCAATACCCAACTTTATGAAGCCTACCTAGATGCCCAAACGAATAACCAAATCTCGATATTTGAAAAGGAACAAGACAAAAAACGAGAGTTACTTTTAGCCTATCTTTCTACACAAAATAATGCCACATTGAGCCTGTTCAACAATGAAGCAAAAGAACGTCAACGCAAGTTTGATGATGCCTATGCAGCCAAAGCAACTAACGAGCAGCTTTTGCGCCAAGCCCGAGCACTCCACAAACAAGCACAAGAGGGCGGCGACCCATCTTCAACAGCACTGGCATTGACGTTTCTGAAAATGCGGGTTGCCGGTTCCTACCCCCCAGAACGGTTTGAACTGACACTTACAGAAATTGGTACGGTAGCACCAAACGATGTGGTTAGCGACACTCGCGCACTCGTTGCGGCGTTAGAGAGCCAACAACAGGATATTGAAGCCACCATAGCAGAGCAACAGGAACTCATTGTAAGTGGTGAGGGGTTGTTTCTCAATACGCCAGTCACTGATACCATCTTGGTGCAAAAGACTATGGAGTTGTATCCACAACTGTTTGCTTCAGGTCCACTTACTTTATTAGAGCAATCCATTGGGGAGAATACATGGTTAGAGCAGCAAATTCTCGCAACTGCTGAGAAGATGGTCAACCTTAGCCATGAAGAAGAACTGGTAGACTATATGACAAAAGACACCCCCTTGAATAGTCTCATCAGTTCACTTGAGGCGGATGTACCCCTGCTGCAATCACAGTTGGTGCAAGAACGAGAGAAACGGTCTATGCTCGAACAAGAGCGTGACCTCGCTTTCAATACCTATACCACCTTAGCCCGCAAAGTGGCAGAGTTTGAGCTTGCCAACCAACTACCTTCTACTGAGGTGCGGTTTGCTGCCCAGGCTTCTGTCCCAACGGAACCATCGGACAGCAGGACAAGGACGTTCAACTTTATAGGGTTCTTCTTTGCCGGTGCTTTTTTGGGGTTGCTAGGTACGGTCTGGATGGAATTCTTTGGCAGTGGTATGCAACCAAAGGGTGCTGTTTTGAAATGGATTGCTACCCCCCAGGAGATACCAGAATCATACAATGCACGAAACCAATAGCTCCTATTGGCAGACAATCCGTGCATTTGCGCGGTTAGTGCTGAACTTGGAAGTGTGGTTGGTAGGGGCAATGGTGGGGGCGAGCATTGTGTCAGCCCGCTTGCTCCTACCAACGCTTATCGTAGCAGGAGGGTTTTGGGGCATACGCTGGATAGCCGGCGAAGTTCACGGGGTATCTCCCGTGGCAGATGGGGCGGTAATTTTGCTGAGTATGATGGCACTGATCAGCCTGATGATAACGACCCAACCAGACAAGACCTTCCCCCAAGTCTACCGGTTGTTTAACGGAATTGCTTTTTACTATGCTCTTGTACATTGGATACGCTACCCAATTCAGAAACCATCATGGGATCAAGCCTATTGGGAAACAATACGCTCATTTGCACAACTCGTACTCCAACTAGAAGTGTGGTTGGTAGGGGCAATGGTGGGGGCAAGCATTGTGTCAGCCCGCTTGCTCCTACCAACGCTTATCGTAGCGGGAGGGTTTTGGGGCATACGCTGGATAGCCGGCGAAGTTCACGGGGTATCTCCCGTGGCAGATGGGGCGGTAATTCTGCTGAGTATGATGGCACTGATCAGCCTGATGATAACGACCCAACCAGACAAAACCTTCCCCCAAGTCTACCGGTTATTTAACGGAATTGCTTTTTACTATGCTCTTGTACATTGGATACGCTATCCAATAAGCAAAACCAGTCAAATACCCCCAAGAGAATAGCAATGCTGTTTCCTCTTCCTCTGGATGCTATTTTTCCCTGTGGTTGTATTCTTTGGTAGCCAGGATAATTAAGGTTGCTAAGAACCATTTTTTGAGATATGCCTATCTTATTGATAAACAATGAAGTGTTGCCTATTGAGATTGGGGAAACCATACTCGATGCTGCACGAAGAAATGCTGTGCATATTGGCTTTGTCTGTGATGGCAATGGTCTTTGCCAAATGTGCCAGTGTCGTGTGCTCCATGGGGCAGAATATCTTAGTTATCCTAATGATGCTGAACGTGTTTGGCTAACAGAAGAACAACTTAGAGAGGGACACCGCCTAAGTTGCCAAACAACTGTATGTGGTGATGGGATGATAGAAGTCGTTACTCGTGCAGAAACACTACGCAGCCAAGTTGATGCTATGTTTACCCCCTCTCAAGAAACAACCTTCTTGGAGAACATTGGGCAATTGATGGGATACATCATCAGTGCCAACAGGCAGCACATCAGGAAATTCCCCCAAAATGCCGTGTATGCTACCCGCCAAATGCTTTCAGTACGGGCTAATGTAGGCACAGGGTTACGTATGCTGCAAGACTCCCGGAGTGTCATCAACCGCATGGTGTCTAGCAATACGTTTGAATCTCCCCTACTAGAACAACAACAAACAACAAAGGTACCGTCTTTCCCTTCCCAAAAAATCTTACCAGAGCTTGAGGGGCAAAGAATGGAAAGCATAGGGGTAGCCCCGGCACCACCAGCTATACCTGCTGTAACTAATGAACCCACTGTTGCAGCCAAAAAGCGTTCCATCGGCGATATTCTCTTTGGGAACCTATCGAATCGCATGCAACTGCTGGTCACGGGACTGGTCCTCATTACCCTAGCACTCTCCCTCGTAACCCCATACGCAACGTGGGTAAAACATGGCAGATTACTTTCTCTATTGCCGGTCAATTTGCGAGGGTTTTTCCCAACACTAACTTCTGATGTAAGTAATCCAAACGTCATGGCAGGGCAAATTGTCATTTTGCTTCCCTTTGCTGTTGCCCTTTTATTGGCAGGTTGGCGTTCTTTTGGTGTTCTCCGTTGGCTCCTAGCAGTACTTACCACACCAGTAGCTTTTGGTATATTACTCTTCAATCAATCGACAGGCTCTTTTATTGGGCTCATAGCAATGGTCATTGTCGCAGTGTTGCTTCGGTTGGTGCGAAAAAAATGGGGTATTATAGATATTGGACTCTTTGCTCTAATAGGAATTACTGTTCCTGTAGGCATCTATCTTGCTATTAGCAATGCCTCTTTTCTTATGGAACAAACGATTCTGGTGGGGTCTTCTCAGAATACCAAAAGCCGAGTAGAACTCTGGACTCACGCACTATTCCTAATCCGTGACTTTCCCTTTACCGGCATAGGCATGGGGACATATCAACAAGTAGCCCACGCTCTCTATCCATTTGAGGTCATTCGCCCATCTGCTGCCTTTCACGCACACAATATCCTGTTGCAAGTGGGGGTAGACCTGGGTATTCCTGGCTTGATTGCTTGGCTAACGCTCTTCTTTGTAGTGTTGAAGCAAGGTTGGACTATGTTGCAAGACGGGCGGAGAACCAACAAACGATGGTTAAGCAACATCGGTATTGCGATAATATGCTCACAAACCGCTTTGATAACCCATGGTATGGTTGATGCTGTGACGTGGGGGATGATCCGCCCCGCTCCCATCGTGTGGGTGGTATGGGGGCTTGCTCTGGCATATACAAAAGCAATGAGCCAAGAACAGACAGAGGATAGCCAACAAACAAGCCAAAAGAATCCCCCATCCCCTCAAGCGTAAATCTTGCAACCGTGTTGATTCCCCTGCCAGTAACGTTCATGTAATGTACACGCCCCCTGAAATCATGTACAATGACCAAACAAGAACTTAGGGAGGACTCACATATGCTCTTAATTATCACCCCAAACCCCGCACTTGACCGTACAATGGTTGTACCCAACCTCACGCTTGGGCGCAGGTATCGTGCTGAACGGGTACTTGTGGCTGCTGGCGGCAAGGGACTCAATGTTGCGCGTGCAGTCCATACGTTGCATTATCCCCACATAGTCTGTGCGCCACTCGGCGGATTGGTAGGACAACTTGTCGCTCACCTAGCGCGAGAAGAGGGGATAACCTGTCGCTGGTCTTGGCATAGTGCAGGGGAAACCCGCACCTGTATCCTGGTCGTAGACCCCCACGCAGAAGATGCCACCCCGCTTGACGAACATGGTCCCCTATTGAACCATGAAGATTGGCTCTCCTTCAACGACACGATTATGGAGCAGGCTACTCATGCAGGGCTTGCTGCCATTTGTGGCAGCCTCCCGCCAGGTATTCCCCCAGAGCACCTAACGCAGCTTATTCACAAGCTGCATACGCTTGGTTGCCCTGCCATTGTAGATACCAGCGGTAAGGCATTGGTAGCCGCTATAGAAGCCCGCCCCTATGCTATCAAAGTGAATCAAGAAGAGCTTGCCTTTATTTTGGATTGCCCCCTGGAAACGCTAGAGGATGTGCAAACTGCTATAACTGCGCTACATACCCAGGGTATCCCCCTCGTGATAGTCTCGCTTGGGGAAGATGGCGTAATAGCCGTGTATGAGCAAGGGGTCTTTCATGTTCGCTCTCCAGAGATTGCAAGTGTTAGTACGGTAGGGAGTGGCGACTCGCTCTTGGCTGGCATAGCTACCGGTTTGCTTCAAGGCTTTACCCTGGAACAAGCACTCCAGCGTGGTGTTGCGTGTGGAGCCGCCGATGCCCTGACGATTGGCGGGGGGTTGATAGATGTTGACCAAGTAACCACGCTCCAGCAGCAAACGATTGTCGAACAGCGAGCATAGCGAATAAAGCTAAAAATATGGGGGAAAGATGATGCGATTACCAATGCTCTTTTTGAGTATCAGCATACTGATAATAACCGCATGTACGCAACATGCCCTATCTGCTACTCCTACCCACCAATCTTTGCCACCCTCTACGCCTATTGCAGGTTCTCACACCCCGACCATTTCACCCGTTTCATCTAGCAATGAACACTCTGTTGGTATGCAGGAAAACTCTCTTGCTCGTTGGCTACCCCAACAAGTCAATAACCTATACCGCCTCAGTGTCCCCCCTACTCCAACCACAACGACCACACCGTCTTCTCCACCTACGCCACAGATGCCTACCCGCGATCATCTCGTACCACTCAAGCGCGAGGGTCATGTGCCGCCTGACTATATCCCATCAGAAACACCAGAACCAACTGCTACATTACCAAGTCCAGCAGAGCCTACCGTTACTATAACCCCTAGCAACACACCACAACCGACCATAGCCCCCACTATCTTACCCCCACCCCCCCCTCAACCGTCACCTTCTACGCAACCTATCCAGCCAGTACGGGTAGTTATTGAAGCCATTGGGCTAGACCGCCCGGTCTTTGCTGTGGGGCTAGACGCAGACAACCTACCGGTGGTGCTTAGGCATGATATTGGATGGTATCGTTATAGTGCCCTACCGAGAACAGGCGACAATGTGGTGTTGTGGGGGCATGTCCTGCGGTTCAAGGATAGCCCAAATATCCCTGCTCCCTTTGCCAACCTACACCAAGTCACCGTTGGTACGCCCATTGTGCTCTATACAGCTCGTGGCACTGCCCATACCTATGTTGTCGCCGAACACATCTACGCTACGCCAGATCAAGTGAACTATATCTTGCCACAAGGCAGTGAAATGCTCACGCTCGTTTCATGTATTGGCGATCAGGTCATCACCGATACAAGCGTTGAGATGAGCCATCGCTTGATTACGCGAGCACTCCCCTTGCCATAAGCAATAGCGTAGTCACAACATTCAAGTTGCTGCCCCCCTGCCCGGTGGTAGAGACGTTGCATGCAACGTCTCATGCCCCCATCCCCGTCCCTCTTACAAGGGTAGGTTAGGGTAAACAATAACTCACCGGGCAGCCCCCATCCCTTGCCCTTCCCCCACCGCGGGAGAAGGGAGTCGAACGAGCCGTGAGGGTCAACGAGCAGATCGCCCTATTCGTGTACCCTGATTATGCTCACTCCTCCGCCTCCTCGTCTAGCGATGTCATGTGCTCTGGTAGCCAAATGGTAAAGATAGACCCCTGCCCCGGCGTACTCTGGACCATGATGTCCCCACCTAGCATGGTGCAAAACTTGCGCGTAATCGCCAAGCCTAGCCCCGTACCGCCATACTTGCGCGTACTCGACTCATCCCCCTGTGAAAAGGCATCAAAAATGTTTCGCATCTGTTCAGGCGACATCCCAATACCCGTGTCACTCACCCGAAAGACGATATAGGCAGTTTGCTGAATTGCCGCGTTGTCCCCACTGGCTTGATAAATAGAGCGGATAGCCTGTGGGGTGTCTTCAAAAAGCAATCGCTCAACCGTGAGCGTCACCTTCCCATAATCGGTAAACTTGTTGGCATTGTTCAACAAATTGGCAAGCGATTGGCGCACTTTCCCCAAATCGGAGTGCATCACCCCCACATCCTCTGCTATCTCTATCTCAAAGATGTTGCCCTTCTTGGTCATAGCCGGTTCAATTGTTCTTGCCACATAGTCTACCAGGGTAGCGATAGCGAAGGGTTCATTATACACATCCATCTTGCCCGCTTCAATCTTGGAGATGTCTAAAATGTCATTGATGATGGAGAGCAGATGGCTACCAGAGGAGCGTATTTTTTGCAAGTCTGCCAGCAGGTCTTCCAACCCTAGCTCTTGTATATCCTCTGCTAACAGTTCACTATAGCCAATGATAGCGTTGAGGGGAGTACGGAGTTCGTGGCTCATATTGGAGAGAAAGACGCTGCGGGCGCGACTAGCTTCCTCAGCGGCAGCCCGTTCACGCTGTGCCGTGCTGGTTGCCTCGTAGAGCCAGAGAATTTGCAAAATAGTTGCGGCTTGGCTGGCGAACAACTCAAACAACACCCGGTCTTCATCATCAAAAGGCTTACCCCCGCGCTTGTTGAGGGCTTGCGCTCCCCCAATAATCGTCTCCTTTGGCGCATTGTCCACGCCAGAACCCCGTGGCTCAATACGCGGTGCTTGGAGGGGGACACACAGAATAGTCCGGGTCTTGAAGTCCAACAGATGGTCTACTTGTTTATAGAAGTGGGTATCTTGCGAAACATCATTCACCACCACCGACACGCCGGTACTGATCACATGCCCAATGATGCCCTGCCCCGCTGGTACCCAGATGTCTTCGCCTGTAGACGAACCAGTTGCAATATGGAGTTTCATATCGCCTGTGGCATCATCCTTGAGCCAGATAGACGTAGTTTCTACATCCAACAGGTTTTTGGCATAGGTCATAATATCATCGAGCAGTTGGGTACTTTCTAGCGTGGTCGCCATACAGGACATAATTTCTACCAAGTTGAGCAAGCGGTCTGCCCGTCGATGGGTGTCGTGCAACCGTTGGGCTTGGGCTATCTGTGTTGCCAGCAAGGGGCAGAGCATGGATACCAGTTCTTGTGTAGAGTTATCAGGCGGGGGGGGGGATGAGGTGAATATCTGGACAACCCCCAAAGGACGCTCACTCTTGGGGCTAACTAATGGCAAAAACCACACACCCGCAGGCTTGCCATTGCCGTTCTGCTGTATATGCGTTGCTAGGTGGGGCAGGCTAGGCTCCTTGTCTATGTCTGCCACAAAAACCGGCTGCATAAGCTGGTGGCTATAGGTAGCTAGTTCCTGTTGCAAAAGAGCGTGTACTTCAGGATTGAGGATGGGATAATGCGTACCGTGGGTCGTTTTGGTTATCAGGTGGTTGTTTGGGGGTTCGTAGAGAGAGAGCGTACCATCCGTTGCTTGAGTCGTATCAAGCAACAGTTGAAGGGTTAAGTCAAGGAGTTTGCCAAATTCCTCACAAGTAGCAATGAGGCTCACCCGTTGCATAAGCTGAGAAACCATCTGTTGTTTTTTCATAGAGAATACATGATAGGCTTTTTGTCCAAGTTATCAGCAAGGGGCTAGGGGTTCATTCCTATAGTTTGTCATCTTCTTTGGCTGATGCTTGTATCCCAACCCAGTCTGCGGGAACACCATGCACCATATAATGGGCTGCTCGCTCTAGGTAGATACGTGCGGCTTTGTCAGATGGGTTTTGCTCCAGAACCGTGTTAAAGCGCACACTAGCCTGGGTAAAGTTCTTGCTCTGGTAGAGATATAAGCCCTCTTCAAACAGGTCTTTGGTTTGCAATTTGAGCGAGACCATCCTATTGGTATCACCATCAAATATTTCAAATACCGACACCGGCTCTTGCTTGCCGCGTATCTGTACTGTGTCTACAAAACGCACATAGTAGTGCGAAAGGTCGTTGAGTAAGCGCAAGGTTTGCTCACTCATGATGATACTCGCTCCATACATCTTGGTCAACTCTTCCAGGCGAGAGGCAACATTGACGGCATCAGCTATGACTGTCCCCTGCTTGCGCTGCTCTTCGCCAATAATGCCAAGCATCAGCAACCCCGTATGCAGCGCAATGCCAATGGTGATAGGCGGCTCACCCTGGCTATCCCTATATCTATTATACTCGCTTACTTCACGTTGCATAGCAATAGCGGCTTGAATGGCATCATCTGCCTGGTAGGGAAACAGAGCCATAATCGCATCACCGATGTACTTATCAATGAAACCCTGGTGCTTTCTGATAGCTGGGCTAACCCGACTGAGGTAGGTATTGATAAAGTGGAAATTCTCCTGGGGGGTCAGGGATTCGGAAAGGTAGGGGTTGCCACAACGACCCTCTCTCCCCCGCCCTTCAGGGGTAGGTCAAGTTGTAGAGACGGTGCATGCATCGTCTCACCGGTCAGCCCCCATCCCCTGCCCTTCCTCCGCAAGCGGGAGAACACACACCGGATGGCTCCCCCTCGCCCTATGGAAGAGGGGAGTATTAGCGTAGGGGCGCACGGCCGTGCGCCCACACCTGCAACCACCACACGGGGCAAGGGGATTGGATGGCAAACCGAACGTTGCCATCACCCTACATTTGGTCTCCCCCGGCTCTTTTTGCTACTCTTTGGTATAATACCATAGAGAGTCTATCACACATTGGATGATGGACAGAGAGAAGAAAGAGAGTACACCTACCTATGAATCATAATGCAGATCTCGGTCTAGGGGCAACCTACCTCGGCTACAACCGCTGTGCCTTCCGGGTGTGGGCACCCCGTGCCACCCACGTTGACCTGCACATCACCGCCCCTGAAGATCGCACTATCCCTATGACCAAAGATACTCATGGCTACTTTGCTACGCTTGCCGAAGGGGTAGCTCCCGGTACGCGCTATCTCTTTCGGCTAGACAACGAAAAAGAACGCCCCGATCCAACATCACGCGCCCAACCCGATGGGGTACATACAGCATCCCAGGTGGTTGACCCTACGTTTGCCTGGAGTGATACCCACTGGCGCGGCTTACCGCTCCAACAGTACATCATCTACGAAATGCACGTTGGCACCTTCACTAGCGAAGGCACCTTTGATGCCGCCATAGCTCACCTCGATATGCTCACCGACCTGGGCATTACCGCCGTTGAACTGCTCCCGGTAGCTCATTTTCCCGGTAATCGCAACTGGGGCTACGATGGGGTGTATCTCTATGCTACCCACACCGCCTATGGTGGCGCAGAGGGTCTCCAGCGGTTTGTAGACGCTTGCCACCAGCGCGGACTCGCCGTCATTATGGATGTGGTGTATAACCATCTGGGACCAGAGGGCAACTACCTGTGGGACTATGGCTACTATTTCACAGACCGCTACCAGACCCCGTGGGGAGCTGCCGTCAACTTTGATGATGCTCACAGCGATGAGGTGCGCCGTTTCTTTCTGGAAAATGCGCTCATGTGGGTTGATGACTTTCATATAGATGCGCTACGGATTGATGCCGTCCATGCCATGCGCGATTTCTCAGCAAAGACCTTTATGCAAGAATTGGCAGAGGTTGTCGCGCAACGCGCACAACGCCTCGGCAGGCAGATATACACCATAGCCGAGAGTGACCAGAATGACCGCCGGTTGGTCAACCCACCTGCGTTGGGGGGCTATGGCTTTGATGCCCAATGGAGTGATGACTTTCACCACATCATCCACACCCTGTTGACTCGTGAGCGCGATGGCTATTACCAGGACTTTGGCACCTTTGCCCAACTCGTGCGGGTCTACCAAACAGGTTGGCTCTATGCGGGTGATTATTCTGCCTTTCGGCAGCGGCGACACGGCAGTTCCGCGGAATATATCCCCGCCCACCGTCTTGTCGTCTGCACCCAAAACCACGACCAGGTAGGCAACCGCATGCTAGGCGAGCGGCTCAGTACGCTTATCTCCTTTGAAGCGTATAAACTCGCCGCTGGGTTATTGCTCTTTTCGCCCTTCATTCCCATGCTCTTTATGGGTGAGGAATATGGCGAAACCGCCCCGTTTCTCTACTTTGTGAGCCACAGTGACCCAGACTTGATAGAAGCGGTACGCAAGGGGCGCAAGGAGGAGTTTTCTGCTTTTGCCTGGAAGGGCGAAGCCCCCGACCCCCAATCCGAAGCGACCTTTGCCGACTCGCGGCTTGACCATATGCTACGGAATGGAGGAAGACACCGTATACTCTTTACTTACTATCGTGAGTGTATACGGTTACGCAAGCGGTTGCCTGCATTGGCATCGCTCGATAAGGTGAACATGGCAGTGCAGGGGTTTGAGCAGGAGCAGGTTTTGTTGGTACACCGCTGGATAGCCCCCCACGAAAGAGGGCTAGGACAGGTATCCAATAACACCAACACTGTTGAGGGGCGCGAGGTCGTGTTGCTCTTCAATCTCAACAGCGACCAAGTATCGTTGCATATACCATTCCCCACGGGGACATGGCACGGTATCCTCGACTCCACCCATACAAGTTTGCGATTTAGCCAAGAATACGTACCCCCGCACGAACCAACCACGTTTACCTGCAACGAAACGGGCATCACCTTGACGATCAATCCCTTTGCCTGCCTAGTCTTTACCCGTCAGGAGGTTCTATGACGAGATATATTTGTATTCACGGACACTTTTACCAACCCCCCCGTGATAATCCGTGGCTAGAGGCGGTGGAGCTAGAAGACTCTGCCTTCCCTTACCACGATTGGAACGAGCGCATATCTACTGAATGTTATGCCCCCAACACCGTTGCCCGCATTATGGACAACGATAACCGTATTGCTCAAATTGTCAACAACTACACCCGGATGAGCTTCAACTTTGGGCCTACGTTGTTGGGCTGGATGGAGCACCACCAAAACGAGGTGTACCAGAAGATTATCTCCGCCGACAAAGAAAGCCAGGATCGCTTCTCTGGGCATGGCTCTGCCATAGCCCAAGTCTACAACCACATCATTATGCCGCTGGCAAACCAACGAGACCGGCGCACACAGGTCATCTGGGGTATCCGCGATTTTGTCTACCACTTTGGGCGACAGCCGGATGGTATGTGGTTGGCAGAGACGGCAGTAGATATAGACACGCTAGAAATCCTAGCAGAGCACAACATCCGCTTTACTATTCTGTCGCCGCGGCAGGCGCAGCGGGTGCGTCCGCTGGAGAGCGGCGATGACCAGTGGCAAGATGTCACTGGCGGACGCATAGACCCAACCATGCCCTATATACAGCATCTCCCATCCGGGCGCAGTATTGTGCTCTTCTTCTACGATGACCCCATCGCCCAAGCGGTTGCCTTTGAGCGGTTGTTGTCCAGTGGAGAGCGGTTTGTCAATCGGTTGATGGAGGGATTCAATGATGAACGTCATCACCCGCAGTTAGTACACATTGCTACCGATGGGGAGAGCTATGGACATCATCACGACTACGGCGATATGGCACTTGCTTATGCCATTCAGCACATCGAGACTAATAACCTCGCCCGCTTGACTAACTATGGCGAGTTTCTCGAATACCACCCGCCAACGTGGGAAGTGGAGATTATCGAGCGTACCTCATGGAGTTGTATTCATGGTGTTGAACGATGGTATCGTGATTGCGGCTGTAATTCTGGCAAGTTTGGGTATTGGAACCAAGCATGGCGATCCCCACTGCGTTCTGCCCTAGATTGGCTGCGCGATACGATGGAGCCACTCTTTGAATTACGCGCTGCCGAGTTGCTCTATGAGCCGTGGGATGTACGGGATGATTACATCAACCTGATACTAGATCGCTCACCAGAGAATCTCCAGGCGTTTCTCTCGCGCCATGCCACGCATGCGTTAGACGATGACCAGCAGGTAGAAATGCTCAAACTGCTGGAACTCCAGCGGCAATTGCTGTTGATGTATACCAGTTGTGGGTGGTTCTTTGATGACATTTCCGGTATTGAGACGGTGCAAATCCTGAAGTATGCCGGGCGAGCCATGCATCTAGCCCGGACCTTGTTTGATGATGTAGCCGATATTGAACAGGGCTTTTTGGATAGGCTAGAGCAAGCCCGGAGCAACCTTTATGAACACCGCGATGGGCGTACTATCTTTGAAAAGTGGGTGCGACCAGCCGAGGTAGACCTCGTGCGGGTGGGGGCACACTATGCCGTCACCTCGCTGGTTGAACGCTACTTCACCCAATCTGGCACACACGACATCTATTGCTACTATGTAGACCAACAAGATTACCACCGCTTTGAGCCGGGCGTGTCAAAGGTAGTGCTAGGCTATGCCAGCATTACCTCGCGCATCACCTACGAGACGCAGATGTTTTGCTTTGCCGTGTTGCACTTTGGCGACAACAACCTCAACGTTGGGGTGCAAGAGTTTGTCGACGAAGCCAGCTACAAACGGATCGTTGAACAGGTGCAGGATGCCACCGAACGGGCGGATATTGCCGAGGTGGTACGCTTGCTTGACGGCTATTTTGGGGGGCTAGGCTATTCTATCCAGTCTCTCTTCCGTGATGAGCAACGCTCCTTTTTGGATATGACGCTGCAATCTACCCTCGCGGACGATGAGGCGATCTATCGCCAACTGTATGAGCGGCGGGTGTCGCTGATGTACCTGCTCACCTCGCTACAAACGCCCCTCCCCCGAACGCTCCATGCGGCAGCAGAGTTTGTGCTCAATAGCGACCTGCGCCACGCCGTGGCGGAGACCCGCCCCGACCCCGAAGCGATAGACTCTATCCTGGAGCGGGTGCGGATGTGGCATGTTGAGCTGGATACCGAAGAGTTTATCTATACGCTTGACCAGACGATGGAAAGCATCTCGCGTCAATTGCTTGGGGAGCCAGAGAATTTGGGGCTTATCCAAAACCTTGACGCGCTGGTTGAAGTTGTTCGCCGCATGCCGTTTGATGTAGACCTCTGGAAAATTCAGAATACCTACTACGAGATTATCCGGGCTGTCTATACCGATATGCAGGAACGAGCCGATGAAGGCGAAGAAGATGCTATCGCTTGGACAGAACAATTTATTACTCTGGGTGATAAACTCGGACTACGGGTGACAGAAATGCACGATTTCAGTACCACGCCAACTGTGGCTTCTATCACGAAGGAGATACTGGAGCAGAGCCGCGTACCGTTGGCAACCTATCGCTTCCAGTTGAATCCCGATTTTACCTTTTCCCATGCCAAAGATTTGGTCGGCTATCTGCACAATTTAGGCATTAGCCACTGCTATACCTCGCCCATCTTCCAAGCACGCGCTGGTAGTAGCCACGGCTACGATGTCTGCGACCATTCCAAGATCAACCCGGTGCTTGGGGGGGAGGAGGCGTTTTATGCCTTCAGTGAAGAACTGCATAAGCATGGGATGAACAGCATTGTAGACATTGTGCCAAACCATATGGGCATTGGTGATGTTTGCAATCAGTGGTGGATGGATGTGTTGGAAAATGGTCCTAGCTCTGCTTATGCATCCTACTTTGACATTGAGTGGCACCCCGTCAAGCCTGAGCTTGCCAACAAGGTACTGCTGCCTATTCTGGGCGATCAGTATGGGCGCATCTTGGAAAATGGCGAGCTCAAACTGGTCTACGAAGATGGCGCATTTTACATCCACTACTGGGACCACGTTTTCCCCGTAGCCCCCGGTACCTATAGCCTCATCCTTACCTGTCCCCTGGAGATGCTCCAAGAGACCCTAGAGGCTGAGAATGAGCACCTGCTAGAATACCAAAGTATCTTAACGGCAATTAGCTACCTGCCGCCACGTACTGAACTTGAGCCAGAAAAGCTGATTGAGCGCAACCGGGAAAAAGAGGTTATCAAACGGCGTATTGATACGTTGTATCAGGAGTGCGACACGGTCCATGAAGCGATAGATGGAGCGGTGCAAGCGTTCAATGGCAAGGTAGGCGACCCCCGCAGCTTTGACCTACTCGACGAGTTGGTCAACGACCAGTCCTACCGTCTAGCCTTCTGGCGGGTGGCAGCAGAGGAAATCAACTACCGCCGCTTCTTTGACATCAACGATTTGGCAGCCATTCGCACCGAAGACCAGCAGGTCTTCAATGATACCCATGAGCTTATTTTCAAACTGCTGACCGAAAACAAGGTCAGTGGGTTACGTATTGATCACATTGACGGTCTCTATGACCCATTGGCATACTTCCACCAACTCCAAAAGGGCTACCTCTTTCATCAGGTGCGTAGCCGTATGGTGCATACCCGTACCAACGTCCCCGATGATGAGACGCTGTGGGAACGTATTTCGGCACGTTGGCAGGGATGGATGACCGAGCGGTTGCAGGCAGAGGGCGGACGCAAGCAAGATGGGCTACTTGCCTACCCGCTGTATGTAGTGGCGGAGAAGATTCTCAGCGAGGATGAGCCGCTGCCACAAAACTGGGTGGTGCATGGTACAACGGGCTATGACTTCTTGGCAGTGGTCAATGGCGTATTTGTCAATGGCTATAATGGCAATAGTTTTGAGCGGATATACCGCCAGTTTTCCAATACGTATGTATCCTTCCAGGACATGATCCGTAGCAACAAGAAGCTGATCATGCTGGTCTCTATGGACAGCGAAATCTATTCGCTTAGTCATCAACTTGAACGTATCGCAGAGCGCAACCGCCGTTACCGCGACTTTACGCTCAATATGCTGACCTTCGCCATCCGTGAGGTCATCGCGTCACTGTCAGTCTACCGCACCTACATTACCAATACGGAGATCGTGTTGGCGCGTGATAAGCAGTATATTGAGGCGGCAGTGGAAGAAGCCAAGCGACAAAACCCGCGTACTGCGGAGGCGGTGTTTGACTTTATCAAAGAAACGTTGCTGATGCAGAACGTGCCAGATTTCCGCACTGATGACCGCGAGCCACTGTTGCAATGGGTAATGAAGTTCCAACAGGTGACGGGACCGGTTATGGCAAAGGGGGTTGAGGATACGACCTTCTATGTCTACAATCGGCTGGTGTCGCTCAACGAGGTGGGCGGACACCCCTCACACTTTGGCAGCAATGTACTAGACTTCCACGAGCGCAACCTGGAAAACCAGCGGTTTTGGCCCCACACGATGCTTTCAACCTCGACGCACGATACCAAGCGCAGCGAAGATGTACGCGCCCGCATCAATGTGCTGTCGGAGATGCCAGAAACGTGGAAAGATGCGCTTGAACGTTGGAGCAAGACCAATGCGGCGTGCAAGACGATTGAAGAGGACCGCGACAGTAATCCTATGCCAGCACCAGACTCGAACGATGAATACTTGCTCTACCAAACGCTCATTGGGGCTTGGACCCTTGCTGCATCGGGAGAAGGGCATGATCCAACGGCGCACACCTTTCCGCTGCTCGCGCCAGAAGACTCGCCGGCGTGGGATGATTTCCGTGAGCGGGTGGCAGCCTATATGCACAAGGCGACCAAAGAGGCGAAGGTGTATACCAGTTGGGTACAGCCAAACCAGGGGTATGATACGGCGGTACGGGAGTTTGTCTATCGTATCCTTGATCCCTCGCGCAAGAGTGGGTTTTTGGCAGACATCCAGCCGCTGGTTGAGCAGGTGGCGTGGTATGGACAATACAATTCATTGGCGCAGCTGTTGCTCAAGCTGACCTCGCCGGGCGTACCAGACATCTATCAGGGGACGGAGCTCTGGAACCTGAGTCTGGTAGACCCTGACAACCGCCGCCCGGTAGACTACCAGCAGCGCATTGGGATACTCGATGAGATGAAACAGCGCATCACGAGCCACGGCGATGATCTCACCCATCTAACCAATGAACTCATCCAACAGAGCTACGATGGTCGTATCAAGCTGTATCTGCTGTATCGCACATTGTCGTTCCGCCGCACCCATGCTGATCTCTTTGACCACGGCAGCTATGCGTCACTAGAGGCGAGCGGCAAGGGCAAGAATCATGTGTGTGCCTTTGCGCGAAGGTATGGCGAGAATGAGGAGTTTTTGGTAGTCGTGCCACGCCTTCCCGTGGGATTGACGGACGAGGGGGTGTATACGCCAATGGATGCTGAGGCATGGGGGGATAGCTGGCTCACCCTAACAGAAGCGGATAGTGGTCACCGGTACCGCCACCACTTCACGGGGGAGGTGTTTACCGTTTCCCGCTATCAGGATAAGCCGGGCTTGAAGTTGGCAGATGTTTTCGCTTCCTTCCCGGTGGCGTTGCTTGAGTTGGTTGAGGTGCCTACTATAGAGGATGAGAAGAGCGAGGCAACGGAGCAGACAGAAGGCTGAGAAGGGCAGAGCGATGGTATTCCCCCCTGCCCCGCTCCCATACCCCCTTTGGGCAGCCCCTATCCCCTGCCCCGCGTCCCACCGCGGGGAGCAGGGGGTATTCGGCTCCCCCCATCCCCTGTCCCGCGTCCCACCGCGGGGAGCAGGGGAATGAGCGGCTCCCTCTCGCCCTTGTATGGGAGCGGGGGCAGGGGGGAGAGGGTGTCGCCCGCCCCCTATTCCTGCCCAAATATGAAAATTCCTCCATAAAATCTCCACATAAATTCCCTTCACATACGAAGTATTTTCCCCTATGATTGATAGCAGAGCATTAAATTGGTGTTTTGCCATTGTAGATGCTTGAGTTAGTTCGCTTCCAAAAACCCCATTGAAAACCTCTTTTGATTCCCCTTAACCCTCAATGTGTATACAAGGGGGCGGTTCACCGCCCCCCCTCACAAACGCTTACAGCCAAACCAGAGGGGAAAACAAACGATTAATGGATAAATTTCATTTAAAAACGTGGGAATTTCTCGTCCAACAAGGATTAGTCCTCACTTGTATCTCTCCTGAACATGTCAGGTTATGCTGCCGTGTCTGTACCATTTTTCGCTGTGGTTCTTTCTACTATGGCATACCAGCACAGCTTGTCGCAGATATTCAACCAACCAATGGCTATACCCCTTTGCCCTTTACCCACCCTCCCATTGTTGGCATTGGGCGTATCCAAGGCGAACAACCGATGATAGTCATCCTTAACCTCTCTACTGCTCTTGACCAGTTCCCCTTGCTCGTCTTTCCTGAAGATAGGCAGATACTCGTGGTCGCCTTGAATAGTCTACGGGTTGGGTTTTTGGTTGATGAAGTTCTTTGAATGGTGTCTCTAGGGTTGTATCAACGGGGCATATCAATTTGAGATCGCTAGGGCAAGAAACCAAGGGCAATAGCAACGTCCGGTTTGCCCCCCATCCCCTAACCCCTTCCCCCACTGAGGGGAGAAGGGGAATGAGCGGCTCCCCCTTGCCCTTTATGGGAGAGGGGGCAGGGGGAGAGGGTGTCGGGAGAGGGGGCAGGGGG
>CAYPHM010000099.1:0-18625 GCA_964410555.1 uncultured Chloroflexaceae bacterium
CCGATTCCCCTTCTCCCCTCGGTGGGGGAAGGGGGTAGGGGATGGGGGCTGCCCGAAGGGGTAGGGCAGGGGATGGGGGGGGAGCGACCCTCTCCCCCTGCCCCCTCTCCCATTCCAGGGCGAGGGGGAACACCTGTCCGATTCCCCTTCTCCCCTCGGTGGGGGAAGGGGCTAGGGGATGGGGGCTGCCCAGTGGTGGGGGATGAGCGATTCCCCTTCTCCCGCGTAGTGGGGGAAGGGGCAAGGGGATGGGGGCTGCCCAGTGGTGGGGGATGAGCGGTTCCCCTTCTCCCGTGTAGTGGGTGTGGGGGCTAGGCGATGGGGCTGCACGAACCCCCGCAATTTGCTATTTCTTCTTGTTGTGAGTAGAATAGAGCGCATGAACATTTCAACCTCTGAAATCTCCTGCGTCCTAGCAAAGCTAGTATGGTCGGGCTACCTAAAGGTGGCTTGCTTTTTATTTCCTGATAAATTTCTCCTAGTACGTTGGGCTTACCAAGAAGGGAACATGTCCTAACAGTAGACAAGCGGTTTTTGTGATACTGACAACCGCTGCCAACAAAATCAGAGCACTGGTCATGTGTTCAGGGTACCTGGGGGGGAGGCAGGGATGGTAGCCTGAAGCATGAACGTATAGGATAAGGACAAGAATAATGCGGCGATATACCGTAGATGTGCGCGGCAAAACCTATACCATAGATGTCCAAGAACTAGGCGGAGACACCTACCGCGTCCAGGTTGAGGGGCAAGAGTTTGATGTGCGACTGGTGGGTGGCGAAGATGCTGCCCAAGCAATGGAGATGGTCGCCATAGGAGCCGTAGGAGAACCAGAGGGTAAATCCGTAGTTATCCCCACCCCGTCACTTGCCGGGCTGGAGACTGGCGATATTGGCATTACTATCCTGCCACAGCCAGCAGACCAAGATAAACTTGAAGATATTGTTGCCCCTATGCCGGGGGTTATCCAAGCTGTCGCTATTGCTGCTGGTGATACCATTCAGCAAGGGCAGCATATTCTAGTCCTAGAAGCCATGAAAATGAAAAATGACCTCTATGCCCCACGCGATGGTATCGTTGCGGATGTGCTTGTGGTAGCCGGGGATCATGTGAATAGTGGTGATGTCTTAGCGCGATTGCACGGGGGGGCGTGACAGGTATCGTGTATCTCGACGTGATATACTGTCCTATTGATCTGGAGTGTGGAGAATCTGTGAAGGTCCGTTTCTTGTAGCTTTTTCAGGAGGTAATAGAGTTCATGGATATGAACACATTGATGTTAGTCGTGCCTATCTTCGGGATAATGGCACTCGGATACGCTTGGTTCAAGGCGGGATGGATTAACAAACAAGACCCAGGAAATGAACGCATGGTTGAGATTGGCGGGTACGTCCGTGAAGGGGCTATGGCTTTTCTCGGACGGGAGTACCGCGTACTGGCAGTGTTTGTCGTCGTGGTCGCTATCCTGTTGGGGGTCTCCAATGCGATGTCTAAAGACCCAATGATGGGGCTAACCGCCCTCTCGTTTGTTATCGGAGCTATCTGTTCTGCCCTCGCCGGGTATATGGGGATGCGTATTGCTACCGCCGCAAACATCCGCACCGCCCACGGTGCCCGTTCTGGTCTGCCTAAAGCCCTAGAAATCGCCTTCTCTGGTGGCTCCGTGATGGGTATGTCCGTGGTTGGTCTTGGCACACTTGGGCTGTCTATACTCTTGATCTTCTACCTAGCCATCTTTGGGGCAAACTTGGTAGACATTGCCCAACTCAACAATGTTGAGCGAGTGTTGTCTGTCCTCACCGGCTTCTCGCTTGGGGCAAGCTCTATCGCGCTCTTTGCGCGTGTTGGTGGCGGTATCTACACCAAAGCCGCTGACGTTGGCGCAGACCTCGTGGGGAAAGTTGAAGCGGGTATCCCTGAAGATGACCCCCGCAACCCAGCGGTTATTGCCGACAACGTAGGCGACAACGTGGGTGACGTGGCGGGTATGGGTGCTGACCTGTTCGAGTCCTACGTGGGGGCTATCGTCAGTGCAATGGTGCTTGCGGCAGCCTTGATTGTCCCTAGTACCGGCGATTTCAATTCGGTAATACTGCCGTTGGTCATTGCTGGTGTGGGTATTGTCGTTTCCATTATTGGAAGCCTGTTTGTGCGAACAACCGAAGGTGGCAATCCCCAATCCGCGCTCAACATAGGGACGTTTGGTGCGGCTGGCTTGATGATTGTCGCAACCTTCCTGCTCACGCAGTGGCTTCTGCCAAAGCCCTTCCAAATTGATGGCAACACCTATACCGGTTTTGGGGTCTTTATGGCAACCATTGTCGGTTTGGTAGCGGGTACCGCCATTGGCTTGATTACCGAATACTACACCGCAGAAAACCGCCCACCAGTCCACAAGATTGCCCATGAATCCCAAACCGGTGTCGCAACCAATATCATCGCTGGTCTGGGTATTGGGATGATGTCTACTGCTGCTCCAATGATTGTGCTGGCGATTGCGATTGTGGTATCCTATAGTCAAGCCAATCTGTATGGTATCGCGTTGGCAGCCCTCGGTATGCTTTCCACAACCGGTATCCAGCTGGCGGTTGACGCTTACGGTCCCATTGCAGACAACGCTGGCGGTATTGCAGAAATGGCAGATCTAGGCGAAGATGTCCGCGCCCGCACAGACAAATTGGATGCCGTAGGGAATACCACGGCAGCTATCGGTAAAGGGTTTGCTATCGGCTCCGCCGCCCTCACCGCGCTGGCACTCTTTGCAGCGTTTACCTCAGTCGTTGGCATTGACGGTATTGATATTACCAAGCCCCGCGTGATGGCAGGCTTGTTTGTTGGTGGTATGCTGCCCTTCGTCTTCTCCGCCCTTGCTATGGGTGCTGTTGGGAAAGCGGCTGGTGAGATGATTGAGGAAGTACGCCGGCAGTTCCGTGACATCCCCGGCTTGATGGAAGGCAAAGCTGTTGCAGAACACGCAAAGTGTGTGAGTATCGCCACTGCTGCTGCCATTCGGGAGATGGTCGCTCCTGGCTTGATTGCCGTCTTTACGCCGGTGCTTATCGGTTTCATCTTTGGTGCCGAGGTGCTCGGTGGGTTGTTGGCAGGCGTGACGGTCACAGGCGTGTTAATGGCACTCTTTATGTCCAACGCCGGCGGTGCTTGGGACAACGCCAAGAAGCACGTTGAAGGTGGCGCGTATGGCGGCAAAGGCAGCGATGTTCACAAAGCAGCGGTTGTGGGGGATACCGTAGGCGACCCCTTCAAAGATACCGCAGGTCCCTCGCTCAACATTTTGGTCAAGCTCATGAGCGTGGTCAGCCTCGTTATCGCTCCGCTGTTGCCGTTGGTTCCCTTCATCTAATAGATAACCGGGTCGTTTTAGTCTCTCGCAAAGGTGGCTACAGGGGAGCGTTCTTGTAACCACCTTTGCGGGAGTTGCTTTCAAATTATGGGTGAATTACCATCGCTTTATCGTTCTCTTGTATGGGGCAGCACAGGTCTAGCCATTGTGTTGGTGTTGGTTACTTTTGTGTTGCGTGGGCGCGTCTTGAAGCAAGCCGCTACCGCATCCGATGCCATCCAAGCCATCGCCCCATTGCTACAATCGCATATACAAGCCTTCATCCAAAAGCAGGCTCGCACCATTGGTATTGTCGCCATACTTATTGCCCTAGCCCTCGCTGCTAGTGGGTTTGTGTTGCCCCCTATGGCACAGGCGGCGCAGCACTTTGGTGATGCTGCGACCACTTGGGGCGCGGCAAGCCGGGGGATAGGCTTTCTGCTTGGCGCACTCAGCGCGACAATTGTTGGGGTAATCAGCCTGCTGCTCGCTGCTGAGGCGAGTATCCGTTCGGTCTCTGCTGCCCAAAAGGGCTATGTCCCCGTGGTTCAGGTGACGTATGGGGCAGGGAGCATCGTTGGGCTATTGCTCGTTGCTCTTGTAGCAGTCGGCGGGGGGGCGGCGGTGAGTGCCAGTGGCGTATATGCCAGCGAACCATTGCTCACCGCAGCACTAGGTGGGGGACTGGCAGCACTTCTGCTAACCACAGCAAGTCGGAATGCCTATGCCCAAGCGACACAAACTCCCGAGTCAAAAGAAGCCAAGCCCATACTCATCAGCAAAGCGGGGCAGGCAGACGAGACGGCTATAGCTGGCTTTGCCGCTGGCATCGTGCGCGATAGTGCCGCCACCGCAGCGTGGGTCTATACCATTGGGCTGCTCCTGCTGAGTGCCAGCTTTATGAGCGGGCTAGTGCTCAACAATGAGCTTGAACTAGACAACAAAACGTTTGCCATCTTCCCGGCTATCGTGTTCAGCATAGCAGCGATAGCAACGCTCATTGGCAATAGCATGGTACGGACAAGCGAGGAGCGGCGCAATGCACGGGTGAGTATGAGCAAGGGATTATGGGTGTCGGCTATTGTCGGCAGTATTGGCACCGTTGGGGTGTTCTTCTTTCTGCTTGGGCAACAGCCGGGGGGCATCTTCCTCCTGCTTGCGCTGCTCGTTGGGGTGCTCTTAGCAGGCGGGCTAGAGCGGATAATCTTTGCGTTGGCTCCCATCTTCTTCAACCCCTACAAGCGCATAGACCGCTCTACGCTGTTTGCTGGTATGTTTATGGGGCGTGTGCCGCAGATATGGGCAATAGGCTTTCTCGTTGTGGCAGTGGGGGTGGCGATAGCAGTCGGTGGGTTGCTCATTGCGGGCAGCACCGCGGCTCTTGTGTATAGTTTTTCGCTAACTGGATTTGGGGGGTTTCTTGTAGCGGGGGTGTTGGCAGCAATGGACATGTCTGGCACAATTGCCCACTATGGCGAACGGCTCGGTATGGGCATACCAGACACCAGCAAAAATGCTCGCAACACGCTAGAAGACCTCCGCGAGACCGGCGCGATGATGCGTGGCTTGACACGAGGGGCAATTGCGGGGTTGGCAGCTATTGGTACCCTCGCCCTGTGTGGGGCATTGTATGCTGCGTTGGTCGCTGCCGTGCCGGTGTTGTGAAACAGATAACTGGACAAAGCCCATCCTTGCGTTTTTTATTACCCTCTCCCCCTGCCCCCTCTCCCATACAGGGCGAGGGGGGGAACACCTGCCCGATTCCCCTTCTCCCCTCGGTGGGGGAAGGGGCTAGGGGATGGGGGGCAGATCGATGGGGGAAGGGGCAGGGGATGGGGGGCAGAGACGTTGCATACAACGTCTCTACAACCGGACAGGGGAAAAACACGCAGTCAGTTTGGCTTTTGATAGGTTTTTAGTAAAGGTAACGCATTGACAGAATTACAAAATCATCCACGGACTATAAAGGGCTATCTACGCATTTTCCTGACCGGTATTGCTATGGGGGCAGCCGATGTCGTCCCCGGCGTGTCGGGTGGCACGATGGCGTTCATCCTGGGCATCTACGAAGACCTGCTCCTGGCGATTAAGTCCTTTGACCTACATTTGGTCAAATTGTTGTCGCGCTTTCGCCTACGGGAAGCCTTAGAACACGTCCCCTGGCAATTTCTCGCAGCGTTGGGGGTTGGTATCGTCACAGCTATATTGAGCCTCGCACACATCGTGAGCTGGCTGCTGGAGAATCAGCCAATCTACCTGTTCGCCTTTTTCTTTGGTCTTGTGCTGGCTTCTATCGTGGCGGTAGGGGCTTCGTTGCAATGGCAACCAACGACTATAGGTATGCTCATTGTGGGGACTATTGTTGCCTACGTCATTGTGGGGCTTGTGCCGCTGGATATGCCCCACGACCCGCTGACCGTCTTTGTTAGTGGGATGATAGCCATAACCGCGATGATCCTGCCGGGTATCTCCGGCTCGTTTATGCTACTCATCCTTAACCAGTATGACTATGTGCTAAACTCCGTCAAGTCATTGGACATCTTAGGTTTGTTGCCCTTGATGGTCGGGATGGCGGTAGGCATTACCGGATTTGCGCGGGTGCTCAGTTGGTTGCTCAACCGCTATCATCAGGCAACCGTAGCCGTCTTAGTTGGCTTTATGATAGGCTCCCTGCGCCGCATATGGCCCTGGAAACAGGTTGTGGAAACCCGTATAGACCGGCATGGTGAGACCGTCCCACTGGTGCAACACAACATTATGCCAGATGTCCTCTCCGGTGAATTCCTGTTTGCTTTCGTTTTGTGTGTGATAGGATTCTTTATCATCTGCTTTCTGGACCATCTCCAGTCGCAGTCAAATCCAGTGTTGCGACTGGTTGGTATTGGCAACAAAAGTAGTCGTATCTCTTCTTCGGGGTAGTATAGGGGTCTGCGATAGTGACATTGGTATTCTTTATTATCGGCGTGGTGCTGCTCATTTTGGGGGCAGATTTTCTGGTACGCGGATCATCCAAACTAGCAATTTCGGTAGGTATCTCGCCGCTAGTCGTTGGACTAACTGTCGTTGCCTTTGGGACAAGCTCACCGGAGCTTGCCGTGCTGCTCCAGGCAAGTTTTACTGGCAAGGCAGACATTGCGTTGGGTAATGTGATTGGCAGCAACATCTGTAATGTCCTCATCGTGCTTGGTTTAACCGCGCTTATTGCCCCGATGACGGTATCACGACAGCTTATCAAGTTTGACGTACCGGTGATGATAGGGGTATCGGGGCTGCTCCTTTGGTTCGGTTTAGATGGACAAATTGGGCAAATAGATGGGGCAATACTCTTTACTGGCATTATTGCCTATATCGTCTGGTCTATTCACAAGAGCCGCCAGCAGAATATAGAACGGGTGAAAGCCCAGGTGTTTGTAGACGGGGATGTGAGGCAATTCTCGCGGCTCGACAGCGACGCGCTGCTAGAAACGCTGGTTGATATGCTGCATATCAAGCGTGACTATATTAAGATGCTGCCAGTAGCAGACGGTAATAAAGCCCTAATGATAGAACTACCAATTACAGCGGCAAAACAACTCAAGCAAAGCTACAAGAAACATCCAGAACTCCAAAAACTTGCCATCACCAATGTGGACTTTGTGGATATGGAAGAAATTACCATCCATATTAAAGAGGATACCAGTACCTTTACCACAGACATATGGGAAGGTTTTGCTATGGTTATTGCCGAAAAGGTAGGCATTATTTCTGATCTTGTACGTATCTTGTCCGTAGACGAAAAGAGTAATAGGTTTACCGTAGAAATGCCAAGAGAAATTGCCCACGATCTCTTACAGAAACATGAGAAAAACGACCCCAAATTTCAGGAACTTCGTTTCTTGGAAGTAAAAACCGAGATCAAGATTGAACCCCCTAGGATGACTTGGATAAAACAAGTTGGACTGATTGTGTTTGGCTTGGCTATGCTTGTTCTGGGTGCTCGCTGGCTCGTTGATGGGGCAATCGCGTTTGCGCTGTGGCTTGGTATCAGTGAGCTTATCGTGGGGTTGACGATTGTCGCTGTGGGTACTTCATTACCAGAGATTGCCACCTCGGTTGTGGCGGGTATGCGCGGCGAGGGCGACATCGTAGCAGGCAATGTGGTAGGCAGCAATATTTTCAATATCCTACTGGTGCTAGGATTAAGCAGCATTGTAGCCCCGGTAGCGGTATCTCAATCTGCGCTGTATGGCGACATTCCGGTGATGATTTTGGTTGCGGTGATCTGTTTTCCGGTATTCTTTACCGGCAACAAGATTGTGCGATGGGAAGGGGCGTTGTTTACCGGCTACTATATAGCCTATACCCTCTATCTGGTGCTTCAATCTACCGGGAGTTCTCTGCTCCCGCTGTTCCTCAATGTGATGTTTGTTGTGGTACCAGCGTCAGTATTCTTGTTGTTTGTCTTGATGGTCAAGGCATTTTTAGCCAATCGAGTGCCGCATACGGTGTGACAATTCCACCAGATGAACAGAGTCTTTTGTTGTCCCCCATCCCCTAGCCCCGCGTCCCACCGTGGGGAGAAGGGGAACCGGAGAGACGTAGCATGCTACGTCTCTCCAAGCGGAGAGGGGGCAGGGGGGAAGCAACAAGGGACGGTCCGCAGATTATCGCTCCTCATACTGGCGGCGGTAATAGTCCCAGTAATCGCCGGACTTGATAGGTCGCCACCAATCCTCACGATCCACATACCAGCGGACGGTCTCTTCAAACCCTTCTGCAAAGCTCACCGATGGTTGCCAACCGAGTTCGCGGAGTTTGGATACGTCTAGCGCGTAGCGCACATCATGCGCCGGGCGGTCTGTCACAAACTGAATGAGACTCTCTGATTTGCCAAGTGCCTCAACAATCATTCGCGCTACCTCTATATTGGTCTTCTCACAGTCGGCAGCAATATTGTAGGCTTCGCCGAGCGTGCCTTGCCTGAGGACCGTATCTACCGCCCGCGAATGGTCCCGTACATAGAGCCTATCGCGCACCTGCGTCCCATCACCATAGAGCGGCAGCGGCATATCGTCTAGCGCATTGGTAAGGAACAGGGGGATAGCCTTTTCGGGGTATTGGTAGGGACCATAGGTGTTGACCCCACGGGTAATCGTGACGGGCAACTGGTAGGTCAAAAAGTAGGATTTGGCAATGAGTTCTCCGCCGGCTTTGCTGGCAGCATAGGGACTGGTGGGGTAAAAGCGGTCTGTCTCCCGAAATTTGCCCTCTGGTATGGGACCATACACCTCATCGGTGGAGATGTGATGGAGCCGTTCTAGCTGAAGTTCCTTTGTCGCCTCGCACAGCACATACACCCCATAGACATCCGTTTGGACAAAAGCATCAGGGTCAAGAATCGAGCGGTCTACATGCGTCTCCGCAGCAAAATTGACGATGGTGTCAATATCGTATGCGCGGAGAGTGTCACGCACCTTCACGGAATCACAAATATCTCCCTCGACAAAAACACAGCGGGGATTACCTATCACTGGGTCAAGATTTTCTTTGCGTCCAGCATAGGTCAGCTTATCATAGACGAGTATGCGGGAGTCAGAGTAGGTATTGAGCATATAGCGGGTGAAGTCTGAGCCGATAAACCCGGCTCCACCTGTAACCATAATACGTTGCAATGGACAAAACCTTTCACTTTTTTGTTGATAATACACTTGATACTGCCCCTATGCTATGAGGCAGTATCTTTACAACCGGCATATTATAGCAGATGTGGTCTCCGAATGGGATACAGCAGCATAAACGCTTTAACGCATTTGCAAGGCTAGACGTTTCTCCCGCGCCTGCCGATGCCATGCTAACCGTTGCTCAGGCGACTATTAGCTTGTGATTTGTTGAGCTATCCATATGGTATCCTTGAGCATATGCAAAAGTCGCTCTTGCTCATTTGACCAAAAGAAGAGGTTATGGGCAAAATAGCTCGTAAATGTATTTTGTATCTCCTCATCATGCCACACTCTGCTGGTCTCTTCTTCTCTATCATCCATTACGAGAGCAAACCTATAGTCAATCCCACCTGCTTTCAGGTCAAGATGTTTGTAGGCACTTTTTTGTGTTCTTTCACGGGCAATCGTAACATTGGTTGCGCTTAATGTATCAATTAGGATATTTCGCCCTGAGTTGATATGAAAATCAATCGTATGGGTATTCGCATTTCCCCGGATAGGATAATCAGGTGTATACAACACCTCAGACTCGCGTATCAAAGACTCCACTTCATCTTTGAAGGTTGGGCGTTTTCGGTGGTTGCGCCGATAGATAAGATACCCCACTCGTTGTATTGCATGGATGAGCACAGCTATTTTTGTCCCAAGTTCTTGCTCTTGCGCTTGGATAGTCAGGATGTCATCCTCAAATTGGACTCCCTGTTCATAGGCAATACGTTGGACTAGCTGAAATAGTGGTGAACGGGGAACAATGGGCAATCCGCTCACAGAGAGCATCGCTAGAGTTTCCCCATCATCAGAGATATGATAGTATCCCTCTCGAAACTCCACATACAACTCAATAAACGAGTGGTCATAGTGCTGAAAGGGGGTAACAACGAGACACCCATCATCAAGTGGGCGGACATTGCTCCATGTTTGGAGATAGGCAACCAGGTTGGTAATAATCTTGGTACACTGTTGCTGGTCCATAAGCTCACCCACTAAGGTTTTGTAAAAAATATGGCTCGTTGATAGAGACGATTTCATACTACTTGGTTTCCCATAGAATTGCCCTATGCCCTTCCTAGCAACGCCCTATCCCCATGATACCATAGCGTTCTAGCCTCGTAGCGGGTGTAGGGTAAGCTGTTGACAAATTCTAGCACATCATACGTCAGTTGTGGTCAGGATATTGTAGACCTCCCGGTAGGCGGTGTCAGTATTGGCAAGAACCTGTGCCGCTTCATCTAGCTGCCCTTCGCTGCCCAACTGTTCAAGTTTGCGGCAGTTGGCAGACAATTGGACTGCCCCAAGTTGGGCGCTGCTTGACTTGATAGAGTGGGCAGTCTTTCGTAGCAAATCGGCATCTTGTTGCTCTAGGGCTTGATGCAGCGTCTCTAAGGCTTGGGCAGTATCTTCCAAAAACAGTTGGATAAACTCCCTTGCCATTTCTGGTTCATCACCCCCTACCATTGCTAAAAATGTCTGGAAGGCTTCTTCGTCAAGCGGGGAGGCTTCTTCATAGGCTTCTCTGTGTTCTTCTGATACCATTGGGAACTCCTGTTTTGCTAGGCTAGTAAGAGAAGTCTTCTGTAGCGTCTTGGTCTGTTTCAGCACCCGTGCTAATTCCTCGATCCGTACTGGTTTGGTAATATAGTCATCCATGCCCTCTTGCAAAAGCCATTCCCGGTCCCCTTGCATCGCGTGGGCAGTCATAGCGACAACACGCGGTTGATACTGCGGGTCAAGCATGGCACGCAACTGATGGGTCGCTTCTATCCCATCCATTTCTGGCATTTGTATGTCCATCAGGATAACATCGTAGCTCTGTATTTTACACGCATTTAGCGTTTCTATCCCATTGGAAGCGATATTTGCTCGGTAGCCAAGCCGTTCAAGCAAGCGCAGCGCAACTTTTTGGTTTACGGCATTGTCTTCTGCTACGAGAATATGCAATGGATGGTCCTGTCCCATTGTTGCCCGGCTTTGCTCTGCTTCAAGGTAGGGTTGAACCGGTGTTGTTTTGCTGTCTTCGTAGTTAAAGCAGCGCAAGATAGCCTCATACAGCAATGACGGACGTATGGGCTTTGCCAACAGGGTAGCATATTGGCAAATAGATGTGTGAGTTGGGATGTCTCGCCGCTGTCCCCACCGAGAAAGGGGTGTCCAAATGAGCAAAGGGAAGGTATTATCAGGATGTAAGCCTACCTCCTTTTGGTAGAGGTGCTCAATGGGGCGGCACAGTTCATCAGACCAGCGGGCAATATCCGCAATGAGCAAGTCATAATGAGTGGTTGCTAAGTTGGCTAGAGCTTCCTGTTCTGTCGCTGCAACGGTAGCGTACATACCCCATTGCGTCACCATCTGCTCAAGAATGTGGTTATTGGTAGCGTTTGGACCAAACAACAGCGCGGTCTTACCCTGCAAAGTAGGATGGATGGAGTGCTCAAAATGATAGGATGGCAGCAAGATGTCATCTGCCCCAACCGGTGAAGTCTGGATAGTAAAGGCGAAGGTTGCCCCCTGATGTTCCTGGCTCTCCACCCAGATTTCCCCATGCATCATCTCAACAATCTGTTTGCTGATTGCCAACCCTAGCCCGGTCCCCTCATACTTGCGGGACAGCGACCCATCCACTTGACTAAAGGGCTTGAACAAGCGATCTAGGCGGTCTGGAGCAATGCCAATCCCCGTATCACGCACTGAGAAACAGAGCATCAATGGGGGAGAATCGGGGGGGGGTGATGGGTCTTGTTGCCAGCGTGATACCGAAACAACAACCTCCCCCCGCTCGGTGAACTTCACCCCATTACTCAACAGGTTGACCAATACCTGACGCAACCGGGCTATATCCCCCACAATTCCCGTTGGGATGTGTTCATCTATATGGTACGCAAGTTCAATACCCTTGTTGGCGGCTTGGGGGACGAGGAGGTCGAGGGCTTCTTCAATGCAGGTACGGAGGTGAAAGGATTGGTATTCCAGGTCCATCTTTCGCGCTTCTATCTTGGAAAAGTCCAAGATGTCATTGATAAGCGAAAGGAGCGCATTCCCGCTTGTATGGACTGTCTCGACATACTCTTTCTGTTCAGGCAACATATCCATATCAAGTAGCAGGTTGGTCATCCCGATAACCGCATTCATAGGAGTACGTATCTCGTGGCTCATATTTGCCAGAAATTCGGATTTTGCGCGTGTTCCCGCTTCGGCAGCTTTCCATGCCTGTTGCAAATCTTGCTCTGCCCGTTTGCGATCTGTAATATTTGTTGCAACACTGCCGACGGCATAGACTGTCCCCTTGACCCCATAGATCAAGAAGGTCATGAGAATATACGTTGTGGCAATACCGTTGTGCTCAATGGTAATTTCCTGCTCAATTGGGGCTTGTTTTTGTAATACCTGTTCATGGGTTTTGGCAAGGTTTTCTGCGGTATCTTGGTCGAAAAAGCCATAGCAGACTGATCCCAGGAGGTCTTCTTTGGAACCATTGAAGAAGGCTTCGCTTTGGGTATTTACGAGCAGCAGCCGGCTTTGTAAATCTTTGACGAAAAAGACGGTTGGGGAATGGTCGAGGAAACTCTGGAGCAATGCGCGGCTCTCCTGCACCTCACGCTGGGCTTTTTCGCGCTCTTCTAGCTCAGAGAGCAGCTTCATTGTCGCATGTTGTACAATAGCGGTACGTTCCTCAACCCGTCTCTCAAGTTCCGCCTCCACCTTTTTGTAGGAGGTGATGTCACGGAAGGAGACCAGGGATGCCATATCCCCTTCCCACTCTATCTGCTGCACGCGCATTTCCGTCACGCAGGTTCGCATAGTTTTGCTCAGGATGCTGATTTCTACCTTGTCCCCGGTCACAATCGGCATCCCAAGTTGCTCATTGAGGATGTCCTGGGCAGGTCGATCAAACATATCTTCGGCAGCGGGGTTGACAAAGACGATACAGCCATCTTGGTTGAGGATAATGAGCGCATCGGTGCTATACTGCACCACTTGGCGTAAGGATGCCTCGCTCCGTCTGAGGGCTGCTCGGTTGCGAAGGGCATTAATCCCGTAGGCAAGATTATCGCGGAGTTGTTTCAGCAGGTGTACCTCTTCACTATTAAATGCCCCTTCGGTATCTGCATAGATGGTAATGACCCCAATAGCCTGATGGTCTATGATAATGGGGACGCAGATAACAGCACCATAGCCCCGTTTCTTGGCATCGTCACACCAGGGAGCAAAGGTTGGGTCTGTCCTGATGTTGGAGATAACGACAGGGTAGCCAGTTTTGACAGCAGTACCGGCTGGTCCCTGTCCCCTAACGCTATCATCCCACGTAATATGTAATTGCGCTACATAGTCGCCATCATGCCCCGCATAAGCAGCAATTCGTAGGGTTTTGTGTTTGTCATGTTCGGCAAACCCCACCCAAGCCAGCAAATACCCCCCTTGTTCAACGATAATTTGGCAAATGGATTTGAGCAATTCGCTCTCTTCTTCAGCCCGCAACACGACCTCATCACAGTGACTGAGCATCATATGTATGCGGTTGACTTGTACGATGTGCTCCCGGTAGAATTTGGCAATGTGTAAGATCATAGCACGATAGGCTTTTTCACAGGAGACTAGCCATTGCTCGGCACCTTCCATAGGCTCTTTGATGCCAATAAAGATGACTTCAACCAAGTGTTGGTGTATGATCATCAGAAAACGGAGGGCTTCTTCATCAGTTAAGCCAGCTTCATAGCGGGTATGCAGGTCTTGGCTGACTTGCTCAGTAAGGGTTTGGACATCGTTGTTTTGCAGGGCTGTGATTATCAATTCAAGCAGATTGCTAGCAGTACGTTCAAGCTCTGTTTGTGGCAAGGCACTATAGAAGGGTATCTGATCAATACTCTCTTGTACTATGGCTTGCAGCAGCATTTCCCGCTGAGATTGCAAGAACGTATGAAATTGGGTTGGCAACAAAGATTTCATAGCAGTTTCCAGACGATTTAGACGACTTAAAAGAACACGAATTTGATACCGGTTATCCCAAGAGCTAGGGCTAGGGCACGGATAATCCAGACTCCTTGCATACGTGAGGAAAGTCTTGCCCCAATTTGGGAACCTAAGATGACTCCTGGGGCTAGAAAGGCAATCTGCCATATCCCCTGGGACAAATTGCCACTAATGAGGTGGGTAAGGGTACCAGATAGTGAAGAAATGGCAAGGATAAAGAGCGAGGTTGCGGTGGCGATAAATACGGGAAAGCGTAAGAGATAGATCATCAGCGGCACGAGGATGATACCCCCACCTATGCCTAGTAAGCTAGAGAGAAACCCAACAAATAAGCCAATACCAATCCAGAGCATCTTCGGGGATGATTGCGGTGATGCTGCTGGTTGATCATTTGCATCTGTGGTTGACTTCCTTTCCGGTTGGACAAACAAAAATACCGATAATCCTATCATGATGACCCCAAAGAGTGTTTCAAACAGGGGACGGGGGATGTATGCGGTGATGATAGCCCCCAAAACTGCTCCAGGTATGGATGCTACAGCAAAGATTATCCCTGAATGGTAATCTATTCGTTTCATACGGACATACGCCCATGTCCCGGAAGATGCATTCACACAGACGACTGCAAGAGAGATGCTGGTCACAACTTCAGGATTGATATTGGGATAGAGCATCAGGAGCAATGGCACGATGACAAATCCGCCCCCTAACCCAACAAGCGTGGCATAGGTGCCAGTCACTAACCCCAAAGGAATAAGCCATAGGTATTGTAGCATGGGTCTTTCCTGTTCTTCTAGTGGGTTTTTGCAAAAAGTTTTTGCCCCTACCCTATTGTAACGCTTTTGCCAATTTCTGGAGATGGGCAAAACTGGTACGGGTGGGGCAGATATTTTTCCCAACCACGAAGGGCTATTGGAAAGCCGTTGCATGCAAGGGCTCTCCGGTGATGCCCCTAATCCTTTGTCTCACCGGGCAGCCCCCATCCTCTGCCCCCGCTCCCATACACCCTCTTCCCCCTGCCCCCGCTCCGCTTGTAGAGACGTAGCATGCTACGTCTCTACGATCTCCCTTCTCCCCTCGGTGAGATGCGGGGCAGGGGACAATCGGTACAACACCGCATACTCTGTCCCCCATACCCGTTCTAGCCCACGCTCTAGGCCATCTTGCTCATTACCAATGACATACACCACATCATCAGCATAGCGACGCTCTGCTCGTGCTTGCCAATCCTCATCCTCTGGCTCCACAATGTCTACCCAGACATCCGGGCGTTTCCCCTCTACCAATCGCAGATAATAGAGTATTGTTCCTTGCTCCCAACGGACCATCACGACAGAATCTGGCTCCATATTGGCAAGCACCCCCTCACCAAAGGTACGGAACAGCCAGAGATGGTGCTTGTCGCTATAGGGCATACGGCTATACCCCCAAGCCAGGGTCAATGCCAGCAAGATGAGCACAGGAAATACCCGCATGATTCTCACCAACCAGGGTTGCCAGTGATGGGACATAGACGGGAAAAAACGTTGGCGGATGGTGTCAACCATGCTGGCTGTGGTTGCTGCCCCCACCCCCACCCACAGCGACCACGGGAGCAGGAAAGGGAGCGTAAAGACGAGCGCATCTTGTACCGCTTGTCCTAGCATAAGAAAGTAACCAACTGTTGCGCTGGCAATCCCCATGCTGCCCAACCACACTCGCGGGTGCATCCAGAGCAATGCCAGACAACCGATACTCCCTGTGATACCCCCAACTAGCCCAACTTCAAACCAGAGCCGTTCCCACAACATTGGCAGGGCTACCCGCAACGTCTCACTACTTGGAAGCTGAAATACCCCCCCACGCATTACCCCACCAAACAGGTGATCGAGCGTCTCATACCAGCTTATCGGTGCTCCCCAAAAGTAGGTAGGATGGGCAACATCTTGGAAGCGATGGAGTCCATGATCAATTCCATTGAAAGGTCCTTGACGGGCATACTGCAGGAGAATGAAGAGCCAGGGCAGCATCCCTGCTGCTCCCCACAGCACCATACGGATAACTATTGCCCATTGCCTACCCCCTTGGCTGCTGCGTTTCCCACATATAATGAGGGGAATAATGCCAAAGCCAAGCAACAAGGGTGCGCCAATAAAGGCAAAGGAACCATGCAAGCTCACCCCCAAACCCGTGACACAAGCTGCCGCATATAGCCAACGGGGAGATGGGGGAGCTAGGGATGGCGGGGGGACTTGGGATGATGGGGATAATAGGGATGATGGGGATGCTTGCATCAGCAGCCATGCCAATGCGAGGATAAGTAGCGCGTTGAGGGCATATACTTCTGCAATCGTAGCTACATTCCAGAGACCAGGCGATATTGCCAGGGCTCCCCCCCCAACCAACGCAGCTAGGTGATTGCCGGTGATACGCTGGATAATGAGCACCAGCACTACCACACAGAGTGCGGCAGTGACAACCGACACCAGCGTGACCCGGTATGCTAGTGAGCCGATGGGAACACTCGTTGCCAGTTTGCCAAGCAGAATATACAAGGGATAGCCAGTAGGATGGGGGACAGCCAAAAGAGGTGCGGCAGTCTGAAACTCTCCCCCATCACCAGAAAGCACATCAGGGGCAGCAGTAGAAGCGTAGAGGACTGTTAGAGAAATGAAGGTCAGAATGGCAAGACTGCTTGTAATCCAACGGTGATAACCCTCCCGATGGTTAGCCAAGACCTGCCTGCCGCAATGCCGCGGCAAGTGCGCCGCCATCGTCATCATCATTGTCATCATTGCTAGAAGAGCTAGCAAAGGTGCTGGAAGCTGGCGCGGGGGAGTCTGCTGGATCAAAGGGTTCATCATCATCAGACCAATCAAGCGCGAGGTTTTCCTCACCAACCATTGCAATGATGTCTTCCACACTGAATAGCATTACCCCCATACGGTCAGCATCACGGTTTGCTTCATCTAGCGTAGTGATGACAGAGAGGGTGTCTTCCACTGAATCTAGGGCTTCTTGCAGCGTTTGAGGTTGCTTCTTTGGCGGGTCATCACTCGCCATGAGTTCAGCTACCTCTTCGGCTGTGGGAATACCGGTATTGACCAAGAGAATAGTAGTAGAGACGGTAGGATAGAGTTTGTGCAAGATAGATCGCGTCTCTTGCAACTGGGCAATAGCCCGATGGAGACTACGTGCCGTGCGACTCGCTTTTGCCTCAAAAACATCCACCCGCTGCTTGGGGTAGCTGTCTTTGATGATGACGGCATCCAGCTCGCGGTACTTCATCGTCCCCCGCTTGCCTCGCCGCTCTTCATATTCCAAGATACGCCGTTCATCTAGCGTTTGCGTACTTGCCAACCAATTGCGTAGGGCTTCCTCTGCCTGTCCCCCGAAAATATCCCGTTGGCGTGGGGGGCGCATAGCCCGTTGATTTTTGCGCTGTAAAAGAAATTGCTCAACATGAGCGCGGTAGTATTTGTCATTGGATGTGGTCAGACGAACACGACCATAGGAAACAGCAGCCATGGTAACCTCATGATGATGCTTTAGGTTTTCTTGCCAAGTTCACAGGAACGCGCATAGGCTGCCCATATTGCCTTGCTCAAGGTACTACGGAGTCCTTCCTGTTCTAGCATACTGAGTGCCGCAGCAGTTGTGCCACCGGGGGATGTAACCGCATTTCGCAGCAGTGCCGGGTGCTGCCCCGTTTGTTTTACATACGAGACTGCCCCATACATCGTTTGCAAAACCAGCTGTTCTGCCACCGGACGGGAAAATCCCATATGCACCCCGGCATCAATCATAGCCTCCATAATGAGAAAGAAATAGGCAGGTCCACTGCCATTGATAGCGGTTGCCATATCAAGCTGCTGCTCATAATCCACATAGTGTTGCTCTCCCAATGCCCCCAATATGAGCCGTGCCCACTCCCGTTGTTGGTCTGTGACGGATGATGAGGCAGTCCAGACGGTCATACCTGCGCCAATTTGGGCTGGGGTGTTTGGCATAGCCCGGACAATAGCCGGGTGTGCCAGCATAGTTGCCACGAGGTTGATAGGTACTCCTGCGGCAATGGAGATACCCAAGCTATCGGGGGGCAAGGTTTGTTGTAGGGTAGGTAACACTTGGGGGAGTATTTGTGGCTTGACGGCAAAGATGATGACGTTGCTGGATGATGCTACCTCTGTTGCCCTATCCCTGGTAGCAATACCATAGGTCGTCTGGAGCCTATCCCGCTGGTCGGGGCGTGGTTCAACAGCCGTTATTTGGTCTGGCTGGACAAGCTGTTGGCGAAGCATACCGCTGATGATGGCTTCGCCCATTGCTCCTGCACCTATGAGCGCAATGGAGATGGTTTGGAGACGATCCATAACTTGGGTGTACCTTTGGCTTTTTTGGCTATCTCTAAGCGATACCCTGCGATAGAGAGAGAACAAAGTTCTGCAATAGTAACGATAGCATGTAGGGGCAAGGTTGTCAACCCATCACTTCAATGCATTAGGGCTACGTCAAAGTCCGAACAACATCCTCTATCCCCTAGCCCCTTCCCCCACCGGGCAGCCCCCCATCCCCTAGCCCCTTCCCCCACTACGCATCCCCCCATCCCTTGCCCCCACCCCTTCGGGCAGCCCCCATCCCCTAG
>CAYPHM010000100.1:0-15630 GCA_964410555.1 uncultured Chloroflexaceae bacterium
GGGATGCGCGGTGAGGGAAGGGGCAAGGGGATGGGGGCTGCCCGAAGGGGGGGGAAGGGGCAAGGGGATGGGGGGGATGCGCGGTGGGGGAAGGGGCCTGGGGATGGGGGAAAGAAGGGCAATATTTCAAAGCGACTTTGCCATCGCCCTAGCCTCGCCCCACTTTTAGGAAACCCTCTTATCGCAATCTCCCCAGAAATATTAAGCGAATATTAAGCGGATGTTAAATAATTTTATATTTCGTGGTACAATGACTTGTTGTATACCTTATGGAAATGGTAAAGGAGTCAACCCTATGGTACCGCATTGCCTAGCAGATATAGCTGGCGCATACTACGATCCCGCAAAATCCTTTCGCAATTGGTCATCACTCCCCTACTATCAGCTGGATACAGACGATGCCCCCTGGTATGCCGCACACCAACAGCTTGCCCAGGGAACGAAGCAGGCGATACGGTATCTGGAACGTATTTCATCCCAGGGATACACCGGCATTGTGCTGGACAATCTTGCCCACCTCGTTGGGTTTGAGCATGCGCCAGTACCTATCTACGCGCCCGGCGACCCCTACCGTGTCCGTACGGAAACCTACCGTGCTGGCTTTGCGCCGCTGTTTCACAAAGCGAGCGAGCTCGGGATGCAGGTATTTGTGACCTCTGATATGCAATGGAGTACCCCCCCTCTACGCCAATATGTGGGCAAGATGACTGCCGACAATCCGCGGCTTGCCCAAGTGAATCAATGGGCATTGGAAGACCTCTTCACTATGGTACCAGAAGTGGCAGGTATCGTCATTCGTGTGGGTGAGGCGGGCGGCGCACACAACCAGGGGGCAACCTACACCGGGCATATGCTGTATACGTCACAGCAGACCTTGCGCTCACTGATAGACACCCTGCTGCCGGTGTGTGAGCGACATCATCGGTTGTTAATCGTTCGTACCTGGAGTATTGGCATTGGTGAGCTCGGCAACATGCAATGGTCACGCGAGCAATATCACAGGGTCTTTGCCGACTACACCTCACCCCATTTGCTCGTCTCTATCAAGCATACCCCCTCAGACTTCTTTCGCCATCTGCCGCATAACCCGACTGCTGGCTCTCGCGGACCGGCGCAGATTGTCGAGATGCAAAACCGGCGTGAGTATGAACTCTTCGGGATGATACCCAATGCGACCACAAACCTACACCGAGAGGTGCTGCGCCATCAGCAGACTTATAACCAACAGTTTGCTGGCATATGGGCATGGAACAGTACCGGCGGATGGGGGGGCGGACAGGCTGCGCTTGGAACAACCCACGAGGGCTGGAGCATCTGGACAGAAATCAACAGTGCAGTCACGGCGGCATTATTGCATACGCCAGCTGTGGATACCAACGAGGTAGTCCAATCGTGGTGTGAAGAACGGTTTGGGGGGGCATTTGGGCAGGCGATTGCCGCGCTGCATGCCGAATCAGAAACGCTTATTGAGCAGGGATGGTATATCCCCAAAGAGCACGCTCCCCTAGAGCAATCGGTAGGGACGATCTATCTCCCCTCGCTGCTTTGGGTGTGGTGGATGCGTCCCACGGCTTCATTGCTCATTTGGGCTTACCTTGCCTCGGCGGTGCATACGCCAACAGCGATAGCCCAGAGCCAAGCTGCCTGTGAACGGGCAACATGGCATGCCGAACGTTTGGCAGCATTGGCACCAGCAGATGACCCCCAAGCGCAAGCGGTGGTAGCGAGTGTACGCTATTTTGCTGATGTATTGGGGATAGCGCGGGACATACGAATGGTTATGCTGTGGATATTGCAAGCGGCTTGGGACAACCGCCGCGATGTGTGGCACGGGTTGCGCTCCCAAGCTGCTGCCCTACAACAGACGCTCCATACCCACCAGCAGCGGTGGGGCGATAATGCTCACCTGCCCCCCCTAGAACTCGATGAAATAGGAGCATTTTTGCAGAGCTACCAGCAAAAACCGCGGTGGCTTTGGGGGCAAGCACGGGTCGCCTGTCTGGTAGTACGACGGTTGCGTGATAGCAACCAGCAACAACAAGGGTTATCCTCGCGCCAATCTGCCCCCTTCCCGCTGGCACGGGTGCTTGCCGCTTCGCTGTTGTTGATTGCCCTATTCACCAAAGGTCGGCAACAACGAGCAGGGTTAGTGGGGATGATGGTATCGCTCTTTTTCGCTACTTCTCTACGCCAACGCACGCTTGAACTGCTGATACCCTGGGCAAATCGCCGCTTCTATATGCTGCCATCTATCTTTTTTGAGACGGGACCAGCGTTCAAGGAATGGATGGCTTGAGTGAGCGATCCGTGAGTGTGCGAACGGTATCACGAACTTTTATACCAACATACTCCAGGGTCCGATGGCTGCCCCATGCCGCCCCATACGCGGTGGTTTGTCGCATAAGTATAGCCCGGCGTAGGTCATTGGCAGTGTTGCCGGAAAAGAGGGTATAGCCTAGCCCTAGCGTAGAAAGCTGGTGCGAGTCGCTGCCGCCACATATGGCGAGGTTGAGATCTTCCCCGGCGGCTGTAGCACTGGCGTTGTTTCCCGTATACCAGAGGCTTGCATTGAAACCTTCAATGCCATCAAGCATCCAATCGCCACCGGTACTGTTCCCATTACCGGTATTGTTTCCCTGGCAGCGTTCGCGTAGCCCATGCCAGCCAAGCGATGGTACCAACCAGCCATAGGGATGGGCAGCAATGCAGAGTCCCCCCTGAGCATGGACCGCTGCTATCGTCTCTGCTGCTGGTCTGTGGGGGGGGACAAAGTGTTCAATGAACAGGGCTAACAGGTGGCCCTCTTGGGTTGAGACCTCTTCTCCTACGATTACGTCTAGCCCATAGTTATGAGCCAGGCGGCGGGCTTTGAGTGCTCCGCGTATCTCGTCGTGGTCGGTGATAGCCAGAACTCGTATATCTGTCTGGGTAGCGAAATATTCTAGCACCTGTTCAACTCGTGCTGTACCATCAGCACTGTAGGTCGTATGGATATGGATGTCTGCTTTGCTCCAGATAGTTGCCACTATGTTGCTCCTCTCTCAAGCGTTAGCCTCTCATTGTGGTTTTCCTAGTGGTTTTCAGTAGGGACACCAAAAGCGCAAAGAGTGGGTAGCTCTCTGCGTCTCTGCGTTGTTTTGTCACTCACCTATTGGTAACGTTGGTAACGGTTGCTGGTAGGCACCTGCTTAGATAACACGAAACCTTCTTAGCGTACTGTAGCATGGCTTTATTAAGACACGAAAGAAAATAGATGAAGAAATGGAGAAAGAGCAAAAGAGAAAGCATTAAGATGCAAGGTTATGGCAAAGTCGCATATGCCCTATTCCCTTCCGTGCATTCCCCATCCCCTGTCCCTGCTCCCACACGAGGGGATGGGTGCTGCCCGAAGGGGGCAAAGGAAGGGGAAAAATATCTGCCACACCCAATCAGCAAATCAGCATTGGCATCCCCCCCTATCATTTGGTATTGCCATCGTTGCTTTGATTTGTAGAAATACACTAAAATTTAGGCTGTTTTATGGTATACTTTTCTTATGAAATTACGAGACTAGGCAAAAAAAGGGGGTCACGTATAACCCCGTTACGAGGGCAAGGTTGTCAGATGAAAGTCGTCAATTACGCAGAGAACGGGACAGAGGATAGCGTTGAGTACCTGACCAGCATTATCTATTCCTTTTGTGCGCGGCATACAGGTCATCGTGACCGAGGAAAGCTACCCGTCAAAATGCAGTTTCTTGGACAATGAACCCCTTTGCCATCACGCGCAGTACGTTGGCAAGCGGGTGCATCGGGGGTTGTTTCGTGCGGCTGATGGACAGCATATAAACGCTGATGTGAATGGGGGCGTACAACATTATCCGAAAAGTAGCTCCTGTGGCGTTCGCGCAAGGGAGTAGCGGGTGCGTAGTTTACCCGTTGCGGATCGCCGCATAAACCAATTCCATAGATTGCTATGGTTTTGGAACTATAATTACCCTAACAAACCATATGGCTCAAGACCAACTAGAGATTAAAGATAGGCTAACGTTATGGAAGCTCATATCCTGCTCGTAGAAGACGATGCCACAGCACGTATGCTGCTCGCCGATGTCCTACAAGGTGCTGGCTACCACGTCACCACTGCCCAAGACGGCGAAACAGCCCTTGCTCTCCTGAAACAAGCAACTACCTATGATGTAGTCCTGACCGACATTCGTATGCGAGACATAGACGGTATCCAGGTGCTTGAAGCAGCAAAAGACCGTAACCTCGCCCCATCCGTCATCCTCCTTACCGGCTTTGGCTCCCTAGAAACTGCTGTCGCAGCCCTGCGTGCCGGCGCACAAGACTATCTGCTCAAGCCGGTAGCCCCCGACACCTTGCTTTCGCACATAGTACGCGCTATAGAAGTACGCGAAACAGAACTACGCCAAAGCCAAGCAGTACGCATTATTCAAGAGGGGTTGTCGCAACTCCAGGGCTATCCCCCCCATCAACCCATTGAACCCCCTCGTCCCCTATCACCGCCGCAAGCACAAGATAATCGCTACCGACACATCGGCGCACTCAGCATAGACAACTACCGTCACACCGCATCATTTCAAGGTGAACAACTCCACCTGACCCCCATAGAATACGCGCTCCTTAGTTGCCTAGCAGAAACACCGGGGCGGGTTGTTAGCTACCGAGAAATCGTGTGCTGTTCGCACGGACACGACGTAGACGACACCGAAGCCCAATCATTGCTCAAAGCCCACATCCGCAACATGCGCCGCAAAATCTCCTCCGACTATCTCGTCAACGTGCGGGGAACAGGCTATATGTTGGTAGACCCACAGAACGTTGAAGCCTAACACTATGCAACCACCATGCCAGATTTTACCTACACCGCTATAGCAGACCACGCCGCTTTTGAAGAACGGCTCAACGCGCTGCCCCAACAGCCGGGTATCTACCAATGGAAAAATGCCGAAGGCGAACTGCTCTACGTTGGCAAAAGCAAAAACCTGCGAGACCGTATGCGCTCCTACTTTGGATCACCACGCGGTCTCAAAACCCAGCGTATGGTTGCCCAAATTGCCGACTTCGACATCATCATCACCAAGAACGAACTTGAAGCTCTGTTGCTCGAGATGACGCTGATCAAACAGCACCGCCCCCGCTACAATATCTTGCTCAAAGACGACAAATCCTACCCCTACATCAAAATCACTATCCAAGAGCCCATCCCACGGGTACTGGCAACCCGACGAGTGCTGGATGATGGCGCACGCTACTTTGGACCCTACGCCAGCGTCCGCTCCGTCCGTACCACGCTTGACCTACTCAACCGGTTGTTTGCCTTTCGCCCCCAGGATGAATGTAACGACTCCCGCTTTCAACGCCATCGGCGTATGGGCAAACCCTGCCTCTACTACGACATGAAACGCTGTCTAGGACCGTGTGTCCCAGACCTCGTAGCCCCAGAAACCTACCGTCAAGCAATAGACTCCGTTTGTCGCTTTCTTGAGGGCAAGAGCGACCAAATTGTGCGTGACTTGCGCGAACGTATGCACCAAGCCGCAGAAGACCTCCAGTTTGAACGGGCAGCCTACATCCGCGACCAAATCCAGGCAATAGAGCGGGTACTAGAGAAACAATACGTTTTGCGAACAGTGTATACTGACCAGGATGTCATCGCCTTTGCGCGGGAAAATGGCAGCGCAGTTGTGCAGGTGCTCTTTATTCGTGGGGGCAAACTTATCGGTACAGAGCCATATACGCTCCAGGGGACAGAAGACGAAACCGATGCAACCCTGCTTGGCTCCTTCTTGACGCAGTTTTATGATCGCGTCCCAGAAGCCCCCCCCTACCTCTTGTTGGCAGATCATGTGGAGGAGCCGGTGATTATTGAGCAATGGCTTGCCGACAAACATGGACACAAGGTGGAGATACAGGTGCCACGGCGCGGTAACAAAAAACGACTAGTGGAATTTGCCACCGAGAATGCTTGCCAAAAACTCAAAGAGCTGCGCCAACAATGGATGCAAGATGATACCCGTATAGCCAATGGGCTACAAGAACTCAGCGACCTGCTAGAACTCCCATCCCCCCCGCAGCGCATTGAGTGCTACGACATCTCCAACACGCAGGGCAACCAATCTGTTGCCAGTATGGTCGTCTTTCAGGATGGCAAAGCCCACCCCAAAGCCTATCGTCGGTTTAAGATAAAAACCGTTGTTGGGGCAAACGATGTTGCGTCTATCTCCGAAGTATTGTTGCGCCGCTTCAACCGTGCCGCTGGCAGCCTATCTCCAGACGACCCCGCCGATACCCCCCCCGATACGACATGGCAAGGGTTGCCTGACCTGCTGTGTGTAGATGGTGGCATTGGGCAGGTGCATGCAGCTCAAAAAGCCCTCAAAGAATCAGGATTTCCCCAAATTCCCATAATTGGTATTGCAAAAGGTGAAGAGCGCAATCGTTTTGATATAGTGAGGGAAGAACCTCATGCACCAGTGATCCTGGCACGAGATAGTGCTGCCCGTTCGCTTATCCAACAGATAGACGAAGAATCGCATCGGTTTGCGCTGGCATACCATCGCAAACTCCGAAGCAAAAAAGCCCTAGAATCGCCGCTCGACTCCATACCCGGCATAGGGCAAAAACGAAAACGGCTACTCTTACAAGCGTTTGGGTCACTTGATGCTATCGCAAGAGCAAGTGTAGATGAACTTGCGGTAATACCTGGTATGACCCGTAAAGCAGCACAAGCGATTAAAAGTATGCTCTAGTTTCCTGCTTGCAACGGTTTGTTCTGGTATCATAGGGAAATAGTCATCGTATATAGTAGGGTATCTGTACGTACTTATGCTTTTAGTAACCATACGATGATGACTTTTCACAATAGCCTGGTGATTATGCTATTGACAAACTGCTAGACGCAAGCTATACTAGACCTTATAGGCTTTTGCTGTTTTGACCTTTGATTTATGTGGTGTTGCCTGTTGCTCTCTAGGCAAAATCTCGTTGTATGGTATTGTCCTGTGCATCATATCAATGGGTTACGCGGTTCTTTCCTATTGTGGGAGAACCGCGTTGTTACATCTTTTTTAAGGAGCACTTCTATGCTCAAACGCACCATGCCATCATGGGAATTGAACGAATCACTCATTGCTGGCTATGAGCCAGAGTCCCACCATCTCCATGAACCAGAAGAACTGATAGACGATACCATCATTGATGCAGAAGCAGATATAGAATCTTCGCCTGCGGTTTTGGATGCAGTACAACACTATCTCCAAGAAATTGGACGAGTAGCCCTTTTGACAGCAAGTGAAGAGATAGAATTGGCTGAACGGATGGAACGGGGAGATGCTGCCCAGGAACGGCTGAACACCCAAACCATCACCAACCCCCATCTCTACCGTGCGCTGGTAGACGATAGAGATGGGGGAAATGAAGCCCGTCGACACCTCATCCAAGCTAATCTCCGGTTGGTTGTCAGCATTGCCAAGAAGTATATTGGGCGAGGATTGTCTATGCTAGACCTTATCCAAGAGGGCAATATTGGCTTGATGCGGGCGGTAGAAAAATTTGACTATCGCAAGGGCAACCGCTTCTCTACCTACGCGACATGGTGGATACGCCAAGCTGTCACCCGGGCCATCGCAGAGCAAGGACGCACTATCCGCCTACCAGTGCATATGAGCGAGTCGGTGGGGCAGGTGCGGCGAACGTCTGAACGGTTGTCGCAGTCGCTTGGGCGACAACCTACGCCAGAAGAGATCGCGTTGGCATTGGGGCAGCCGCTAGAGCGTATCAAACGAGTGCTTGATGCTGCCCGTCGCCCGGTGTCGTTGGAGATGCCGGTGGGGGATGAGGGGGAGCATACGCTTGGGGATTTTCTCCAAGATGACGAGATGCCTACCCCAACCGACAATGCTGCTGCCCATATGTTGCGGTATGACTTAGAGCGGGCTTTGGGGCAACTCAGTGAGCGCGAGCAACGTATTCTTGCCTTGCGCTATGGCTTGGTTGATGGGCAACGGCGCACCCTTGAGGAGGTGGGCAAGGTGTTGGGCATGACCCGTGAGCGGGCGCGGCAGATTGAGGTTGAAGCTCTGCGCCGCCTGCGCCACCCGGATATTGGACTCCATCTCCATGACTATTTGGAATAGGGGGAAATTGGGGAGATTGGTCATAGTACCCAAACCCACAAATGCCAAATTTAGATGTATTAACCGTAGCACGAGACTCCCCTTGTCTGGTATGCTCATGAGTGGGAGTAGTCGTCAGGCATAGAGTATACTAACCCCCAGCCAATCGTCCTCATACCGATTGGGCTGGGGTTGGTATTTCTTCCCCCTTTGTGTTCGCTTGAACTTATTAGCCCCCATCCCCCTCATCTTACAAGGGTAGGTCAGGTGGACAAAGTCCACTATTTTATTCCCCTCTCCCCCCTTGCCCCGCGTCCCATAAAGGGCGAGGGGGAGTTGCTCATTCCCCTGCCCCCCGCGGTGGGGGAAGGGGCAGGGGGAGAGGGGGGAAATCAGGTTGTAAGGCGGAACCCTCCCACTTACGGTCCAAGCACCTCGCTCAATGGACGTGCCTCAATGCCCATAGCATCATAGCGGTCTAAGATAGCCCACAATGCCTCACCTAGCACATGTTGGTTTGCACAGCAGTGCGAAAGGGAGATCATCCCTGGCATCTGCTCCGGTGCCGTATGGCGAGTCATCCGCTCCAAGACGTAGTTTGGTGACTTGGGCATGCCAACGGCATCTTGCGTATCCAATGACCAATACACCGGCAAATACCCCTGCCGTATGACTGCCAGCAACACCCGATGGTCATATCCCCCGTAGGGTGGGCGAAAGTAAGGGCGCGTGGTTGCACCGGTGATCTCATGCACAATGCGCTCTGTCTCTGCCAACTCCCACGCGATACGACCATCGTTTATCGTGCGAAAATCCGGATGTCCCATTGAATGATTCCCAAGCTCATGCCCATCTGCGACCATTTGGCGCAGCAGATCTGGGTGGCTCTTTGCCCATCCGCCAGTGACAAAAAACGTCACGCGAGTGTTGCGCTGGCGCAGTACTTCAAGCACTTTTGATGCATCCCCGACCTCGACATCTAGCGTGATAGCAACCCGTGGTTGAGTAGGGTTTCCCTTACGGACGAGCAGCGGTATCTCTGGTAAGGTAGAGGTACACCCCTCTAATCGGGGGATAATGAGCGGTTGTCCAGGCAACGGTGGCTCGTGGGTATGGTTGTAGTGGCGAATGATAGACGGCTCACTGCCGCCTGCCTCGGCGATACTGGCGAGCGTATCTCCCTCTGCTACCTCATAGGCACGATAGTCTGCCAGCGGTGCTAGGTCAGGAAGGGGGGTGAGGTCTACGGTATCTAGCCCCACATCAGGCGCGTACATCCAGAAGACCCCCAAACCAAGCACATCGGATTGTACCCAATCCCACCCATAGCGTGCCTCTACATCGTAGGGGGAGGTTGCTGGCAACAGCGTAGCTGTAGCATTATCAATATGGGGGACGGGGACATAGTAGGCGGTTGTTGCCTGGGGCAGGCGGGGAACAAGCTCACCGGGTTGGAGCATAGTTTCAGGAAACACCAGCGCAACACCGGAGGCTAGGTTTGGCAGCATAGCCAATGTTGCGCTATCAGACGGTAGCGCATCTGTGGTAGTCCAGAGGGTACCGTAACCTACAAAATGAGCCTGGAGCCAGTCCCATCCATAGCGTGCCGTGAGGGTATAGCCTGTTCCCTGGCGAATAATCCCCTGGGGTTCTGTAGGTTCTTCTGGCGCATAATAGAAGGGGACATCCTGCTCCAAAAACGCTAACGGAGGTTGTTGTAGAGGTTGGTTTATTAGCGTGGTAGGTGTGGTAGATGTGCTAGACGTGGTAGATGTGGTAAATGTGCTAGACGTGGTAGATGTGGTAGATGTGCTAGACGTGGTAGATGTGGTAGATGTGCTAGACGTGGTAGATGTGGTATTTCGTAGGATGGGGAACACACCACCAAAAAATCCTTTGAATTGGTAGATAGCAGGTTCTGGTGTTGGTAACTCGGTAGGGTAGGCGGGATAGGGGAGGTATTGCTCGGCAAAGGTTTCATGGTGCATTGGAATGAGTATACCAACAAGGAAAACCAGCCAGAAACCCCCTCTTCGTAGCAGGCTGTGAAGCAACCAGCTGTTGGTTGGGTATCTCCTAAAAAGATGGTGCATACGACTCCTCTTTACAATTGCTACTAGCAAAAAGTATTGTACCTATTATATAATGAGATTCTAAATTGTGTCTAATCCCCCGGCAACACAAGAAGAGAAGAGGGGAAAGTAAAGGAGGACGAGCCGTGAAAATAGCTTGCGTGAAATTGTTGCTACTGTCGGTAGCAAGCAGTATTGTAGTAGTCTGTCTTATGTTTTTGGCGAGCACAGTTCAAGATGGACACCTACCCTTACCTGTGACTGCTCCTGATACTGCCTATGCTGCCGAACTCTCAGCAAAAGGAGCAGCAGGGAGTGAATGGCTGACGATGACGGTAGCCCCTATTGTGAAGTGGAATGGTGGCACAGACAATACATCGGCGGTTTCGGTGTCCGTCAAATTGCATGTACAACAATCTGAACCCTACACGACTACCGAATGGTATAGCATCACGTTGGAGTATGGCGACCAGCAGCAGCAGGTAGCAACCAACATGGACACAAACGGTAATCTCTTGGTTGAGGCAGCAGACCAAGTGTACACCACATCATTTGTTGTTGCGCTTGGACGTACAGGCGTACACACCCTACGCACAACTCTTCATCGTGTCTATACCAACAGTGGTGTGCTTGACGTTGCGCCAGTTATCGGGGAATCTTCTGCTATCCTTTCGGATACTGCCCAGGTACTTATCGTTCCTACCATTAAGGTACAGGCAGAACCAGTGAAAACTGCCGATACGACTGGGAACATCTACGTTGGGCAAGCGGTACAATTCATAGCCCAAGTTGAGCCGCCAATCCAGGCGAATGAACCACGCGATGGTTTCTGGATAAAGCAGGAAAACCATGCAAACCGGGTGGTGATGATGGCGGATACCAATGCTATCACTGCTGGCATACGCGAGCAGGTTATCAGTGGGACGGGCGAGATTGCCTGGATACACCCCTACAGTCGCACCGGAACATTCACTGCATCGGCATCGTTTCTTTCTGGTGTAGACCATGTGTATGGTGATAGTCTGCTGCTGGCGCAGGCTTATACGCCTGTGACAATCACCACCCCATCTATTGCCCTATCGCTCAATACAGATACAACCGATTACCTCTACACAACAGGGGAGATAGAAGTACTGGCTACTGTCCCCGCGCATACCATTATTGGGGTCATGTCAACAGTACGGTTTGCCTTTGACGAGCAGGGGCAGGAGGGGCAGGAGCGACAATTAGCCCCCGGTACCACGAGCGTTACCGGTACCGTGAGCTATACCAATACGACAGATTCTCCCCAAGTGTATCCCATCCAAGCCACGCTCTATGTGAGTGGTACCGAGAATACGATGGCTGTCACCTCATCCCAACAGGTGACGATTACGGTGCGCTCTTTAAGCGACTATCAGCTTGTGGTGAAGCCTTACCAAGAGTCGGTTACTTTGCCAAACAAAGGGGCAGGAGTTGTCTCGGTTACTACCCACCTGGAAGATACAACGGGGCAGGTGTGGATACCCCCAGAACGTGGCAAACTCCAGATTGCCACCTCGTTTGGTGGGCTAGACGAAGTACAGATTGACGAGAAGTTCAGTGCATCTGATTTTCTGCTTTCTTCGGATGTAGCCGGTAGAGCAACGCTTGTCGCCACCTACCAGTTTGCTGGTGTAACTGCGACTATTTCCGACACGGCTACGGTAGTCTTTGAACGTGGTGCATCATCATCCGATGAGGTTGTCGAGGTTTTGCTTGACCCAGACAAAGCAGGGACGACTCCTACTATCTTGGGAAATCTGAGCTTTTCGTTGCCACAAGATTTATATCAGCAATTAGTCATTGTCAAGATTACGCAGCGCGATCTTGCCGACATTCCTGCAGACCGTATCGGGGTAAAGGGTTTCGTGATAGAAGTCTTTGATGCTGCTACCGGTGTCCCATTGTCGCAGGGAGATTTTCCCAATGGGACAATTGCGCTGACGCACAAAGTCTATCGACAAGATACAACCCCACCAATTATTGTGTCTACTGTCTATCTTGTTCGCAGCCGGTTGGGAGGGACGTGGGAGACGATCAACGCAAAACTAGCCCTAGCGCAGGCTTCCCTCAGCGCAGTAGGCGATTCAGCCTATGTAACGGCTGATCTGCCATCACCAGGAGACTATGCCATCTTGGGGAGGGATACGCTCCCTGTCTACCTACCGCTGGTCATTCGCCCACGCTATTAGGGCAACCGGTAAATAAGCACCATCCCGTGGTATTCCTGGAGAGCCGCTGCATACAACGGCTCTCCAACGCTCATTTGCCCAGAGAAAGAAAGGCATAATCAACCTATGCACATGCACAAGAGCCAACAAACCGTATGGTATACCTTAGCTGATACGGACATAGGCTATATCTTGATAGCCGCAACGAAGCGGGGGGGCTGCTTTATCGGGCTAGGGGACAGCAAGAGCACATGCATGATGGCAATGGAGACGAAATGTCCTCAATGCCGGTTTGTGCATAATGATAGTGAGGGTGATAGTGAGGGTGATAGTGAGGGTGAGGGTAGGCATGCCAATTTGCAGGCGTGGAAGCAAGCGTTGGTTGGTTATTGCCAGGGGACGCTAGGGCACCCCACCATCCCGCTAGACATCACCGGTACGCCGTTTCAGCAGCAGGTGTGGGAAGCATTACAGACTATCCCCTACGGCGACACCTGCTCCTATGCTGCCATAGCCCAAAGCATCAGCAACCCGCGGGCAGTGCGGGCGGTGGGGGCAGCTTGTGGGGCTAACCCTGTGCCGCTGGTCATCCCTTGCCATCGCGTCATAGCCAGCGATGGGGGGCTAGGCGGGTATGGGGGGGGACTGGAGCGCAAGAAGCTGCTGCTGGAGTTGGAGCAGCGCAACAAGAGCCGCTTTGCTGCATGATAAACGTGAGAGATTGTGGTTGCCTTGCTCATACTTGCTTAATCATAATCATACACCAACAGAAGTTTTCCATCTGGTAGCGTAGCGTTATATTTTTTCGCTTCTTCCTGACACAACTGCCAGATACGTTGTGCTTCTTCAATATGTGGTGCCAAAATTGTTTCTATTTCATCAACAGGAATAACCTTATAGCAAAGGTCAACAGGTGCTTTGTACCAATCGAGAGCTGGGTCAGAGATTGCAATATAGAGACCAAGATAGGGTTCACTTTCATATTGGCTACGGATTCTGCCTCCTGAAACCTTATCCAATAGCTCGACCCAATACAATCCCTTTTCAAGTTCTTGAACTTCTTGTACTCCATAGAGTATGCCATGATAATGACCTTGCCCCATAGAACTTGCTCCTTTATGTGTGTACGGTTTAGAACAAGAGCAATCACAGGCTGCTGTGTTGCAGTTCAATTGCTCTCTAGGTAGTATACACGAACTATCATAAAAATCCGCCTTATTTTTTGGTTACATTTCCACATTTCTGTTGAGTTTCCCTCCCCCTACCGCACGATCTCGACCTCCCCCAACACCAAGCGGTGATTGTCCAACACCTGCCCCCCCCGCACGGGCAATCGTGCTTCTGGCGCGGGGGCATCGGGGGGATATAGCCCAAGCAACAACGTATACCGTCCCGGTGGGGTATCTAGCGGCACATGCAAGGCGCGATCATCACGGGCAGGGTTGCGGGGCAACCAAACGCTTGTGGGTAGATACCCCCCCAAGGGCTGCCCATCATCGCTGGCTACCGGCGGCATACGACAATCTTGGCACAGGTGCAAGAAAACACTGTATTTTTCGTCTATCTGCTCGCTGACCTCCCAGAAAAGCGAAACGGGAATAGTGCCGCCAGCCCGGTACACCCCCACCCCCGCTGGTGTCGTTGGTTTGAGCGTGTACCCAAGCAACTGGAGGTGTTCGCCAAACCACGTATCTGGTAGGGGAGTTTGGGGAAGCAACTCCTCGCCGGTCTCGTACATCTCCGGCGACTCTTGGCAAAAGAGATGGACTCCCTGAAACCGCCAATTGCCACAGAGCCACTTTTTCTCCTGCTCACTAAACTGGAAATAGATACCTACCAGTCCATACTCATCGCCATAGTAGGCATTGGGTATATCTACCGTGCGGGCATGGTCTGGCGAAATGACCAGGAAGCTGCGAGCATGCCCTGCGAAGGTTTCCCGACGGGCAGCATGCCAATCACGCCGGGTAAACTCCGTCTGTCCCTGCTTGAAGGCAGCAAAGAGCGCAGGTTTAGGCGGGGGGTCGGTGGTGAAGCGGGGCATGTAGTAGTTGTAGAGCGGTTGCATATACGCCGGGTGCAGCACAATCACATCATCCGGGTGTACCTGCTGCGCCAACACCCGAAAAGCCGCACGAAACTCCTCCTTCACCGGGTCGCCGGAGTATAGCCCTAGCTTTGGCTGAAACAACACGGCAATACTGACAACCACCGCCGCTACTACCCCGGCGAACTTGCCAACCGTTGCTTTGCGCCATCTTGAAAATACGGGCAGATTCTCACCATGGAGATAAGGAGTTGACAACAACGGGTATGCCAACACCAATACCCACACCGGGAAAATGAGCATCAGGTAGCGGGTTTCATAGAAGCGGGTAAAGACGAGCTGTGCCAGAAACAGGAGTAGCGGGACGGTCAAGAAGCAGAGCAACACCAGCAACACTCGCCGCGGCAATGCCCTCACCGCTGCCCGTGATGGGCGCAGGTCATTGACCATTGCTACCAACCCCCACACCATCAATATGGCGAATGGCACAAGCCACCACCAGGGAAACTCGCCAGTACCGCGGTCTAGGCTAAACCGCACTATCGTTAGCCACAGGGCTAACCCTGGACCGGCGGGGATATGTGCGCCAGTGGATGCCCCCTCGCTGCCTAGCCCAAGCACCATAGCCGCGACCATCCCAATAGCTACCACAAGGAACAGAAGCCAGCCGGCAAAACGGTTTATACCTTCTCGATTGTCTAGGTGTTTGTCGCCTTGCCTTTCTGTTTGCCTGTCTTCCTGCTTGTCCCCCTGCACAAGCAAGAGGGCAGCATAGGCGGCTATCAGGAGCAAAATAGCAAACCGATGCACAAACACCGAGGTTAGCGCAATACTCCCATACAGCAGCCATGCCCGTTGGGTCTGCACCCGCAACGCCCGCAAAAATGCCCACACACAGAGGATAGCTATCAGCAGAAAGAGGCTATACACCTTGACCTCTTGGGCATACCAGATGGCAAAGGGGGAAACTAGCATCAGCACCGCCGCAACCAGCGGGTAGGGGGTAGGTGCGGTGGTAGAGCATGCAACGTCTCTCCGTTCAGCCCCCATCCCCTGCCCCTTACCCCCGCTACGCGGGAGAAGGGGATCGGATGCGGCGGCTCCCCCGCGCCCTCTATGGGAGAGGGGGCAGGGGGAGCGGGATTTCCGTTCAGCCCCCATCCCCTGCCCCTTACCCCCGCTACGCGGGAGAAGGGGATC